>JBAYRN010000052.1:0-38537 GCA_041676625.1 Vulcanimicrobiota bacterium | reverse complement strand
CTTCAAGCGGATCAACGACACCTACGGGCACCCGGTGGGAGACGAAGTCTTGAAAGAGCTTTGCCTGCGGGTGCGAGCCGCCGTACGCCCTTACGACGCCCTCGGCCGCTACGGAGGCGAAGAATTCATCCTGGTCTTCCCCGAAACCACACTCCAACAGGCCGAGTCGCAGGCAGAGCGGGTCCGGGAAGCCGTGGGAGGGCAGCCGTTTCAGCTCCCCGGGGCCCGGGAGGAAACCATCACCATCAGCATCGGGGTGGCTGAACTCCAGGACGAGGAAAAAGTGGAAGCGACCATCGAAAGGGCCGACAGGGCTCTCTATCGAGCCAAACGCAAGGGTCGAAATCGCGTGGTTGTGGAGGAAGAATGAAACAGTTGCTCTCTTGTCTGATGCTGATGCTGCTCCCGGCGAGTGCCCAGGAATGGACGGTTTTAGAGCCCGGAATACCCCTGACGGGTCGTCCGGGTGAACAGGTCCTGGTCCGGGTCGAGGGGCCGGCAGGCCGGTCGCCGGAACTGGTGCTGGGGAAGTCGCGATTTACACTCAGCGAAGTCTCCCAGGGACTCTACGCAGGCTTCATCTACATTCCCGATACATCCGCCCAGCTCGTCCTGAAAGACGGTGAAGGGGAACTCGCGCTGGGTCCGGTTAGCCAGGAAACCGGTGGGCGCACTTTTCTGGCCCAGCGAGAGACCGTGACTCGGCAGGGGCCGGTGGGCGATTACGACCGGCTCACTCCTCTTTACCCGGGTACTCGCATTCGGGTGGACGGAGCGCGGGGCGGATGGCTGCGAGCCGCCGGATCCGGTACCTGGATCGATCAAACCGGCGGCCGCCTGACCGAACAGTTTCTCCCTCCCAATCGCCTGAACCGGGTGGTCTTGGAAGAGGCTGACAACGGTGACGCCCTGCTGGCCCTCCACTGCGACCGCCCGGGGGAAGTTCAGGTCCTCCATTCGGTGGCCGGGCAAAAGCTACTCCTGCGCCTGGAAGACACCCTCCAAACCTGTTTCGATGTCAAGAGGCCCACCGGCGTGGCCGAGTTCCTGGGTCCGATTCTACTCCGCCCCCTGACCTCCGGGGCCGTGGAGATCGAACTCTCAGCAAAGGAATTTTCTGGCTATCAGATCGTGCCGGACCCTGCTGCCAATATCCTCACTCTGCGCATCCGTAAACCTATGCCACAAACGCTAAAAGGTCTAAAAATCACCCTGGATGCGGGCCACGGTGGCCCCAAGGACCCCGGTACCGTGGGGCACCGAGGGCTGCCGGAAAAGACCTTGAATCTACGGGTCGCCGAGTCTCTGGCCGTCATGCTGCGCGCTCGCGGTGCCGAAGTGACGATGACCCGGGTGAACGACCAGGATGTGGCCTCGGAAACTTCGGGAGACGCGGGGGAGTTGCAAGCTCGCATCGACCGCTCCATCGAAGCCGGTGACCACCTATTCTTGAGCCTCCACCACAACGCTCGACCCAGCGTGGAAGAAGGCAAGACCTTCCATGGTACCGACGTGTACTGGTATCAGCCCCACAGCCAGGCCCTGGCCGCGAGTCTGGCCGACCCCATCGCCGACGCCGTGGGAGAAGAGACCCGAAGCTATCGCTGGCGCTCCTTTTACGTGATTCGCCAGACCCACTCCCCGGCGGTGCTCATCGAGTTTCAGTACCTCTCCAATCCCGACTTAGAAGAGACAGTCTTAGACCGGCCCGATTATCCGGCTCGGGCGGCGGCGGGAGTGGTCAAAGGTTTGGAGCGATACGTGCTAAGAGGACAACTTGAGACCGATCAGGGAGATCGTTAGTCCCAGCAGACTCGCGATCCGTCCGGGGTTTACCGGTTCGTCTAAAAAGGCGATCCCGATGATGGCTGTACCCACCGCCCCGATCCCCACCCATACCGCGTAGCTGGTACCGATGGGAAGTTCTTTGGTGGCCACCGCCAGCAGAGAAAAGCTGGCTCCCATGATCAATAGGGTTATCACGCTGGGCCAGAACCTGGTGAAACCTTCGCTAAACTTCAAACCGATGGCCCAGGCGCACTCCAGAAGACCTGACAAGACAAGCAAAAACCACGACATTGGCAACATTCTCCTTTAGAGGTGTTGCGTCGTCTTGTCCTAACCGGGTACGGCGCGTCTCGTCCGGGCCGAACTTTCGGCCCCTCTAGGATAAGCCTCCGGACCCTCCCCGGCAACTGTTCATTTGAACTAAAGCAAAAAGCCCGGGCGGTAGCTCGGGCTTTTTGCTTTAGTTCAAAGGAGGATCAGGCTTTGACCGAGCCGCCCTCATCCAGAGTCCGTACACTCAGTCGGAATGCACCGTGAGCCACCAGAGCCATACTGATGCAGGCGACCAGAAGGCAAACGGTGGATGACAAGTGGTTATCGGCCATGCTCAGGCCACCGTATCCGCTGAAATCACAGGCTTGCATCACCGCAGCCACCGGACTGGCCGAAACTCCGGCCACCGCGACCCACAAGCTCGCTGCAACCGCAGCAAGGGCCCGTTCGCCGGCATCCAGGGCGGTACGCCCCAGCAGAAGAAAGCAGAGAGCACCGAGCCAGAACCAACCGCCATCCATCATCGGAATGAGCAGCAAGCCCGCGGCTGCCATCAGAGCGGTCCCCTGAGCCTGGTGGGAAGTATCGTTGGTGGTGGTTGAGAGTAGACCGATGTTGGCTGCGGCCAGAAAACTCAAGACCAGCATAGGAACCAACAGCAGCACATCCAGCAGAGAGATGCCGCCGAACACTGCGAACAGTAGCAATATCGGGGAAGTGTAGAGAAGCTGCCTCAGTGGATAGTAGAGCACTCCGGTCAACTTCCCGAAGAGGTAGGTCTCGGGTGTCACCCCGGTCAGAGCGATCTGGTCCCAGGCACGGCGCTCTTTTTCGCCGGTCACCGCACCCGACATGAAGGCTCCCCCACGGATGAAGAGATAAAGGAGAGTCAGCAACAGCCCGGTCAACAATCCCCGGTCCAACTCTGCTTGCAGCATGGTCCGCTGAACGGATTGGCGAGGCTGGTTTTGACGCTGGGCCTGGCGCACTTTCATCTGATCCACCTGGTGGCTGTCCACCAGGACTGATTTGCCGTCCTCGTTGACCACAATACGTTTGCCGCTGTTGTTATTGTTGTAGTTGCGATAATGAGTGTGATTCACCGGCACCGGCAGACCCATCACTTGAGAGAGACAGAGGTGTCTGTGATAGCGAACCGGGGGCGCAGGTTGATAATTATCGGCCGGGGTGGTGTGCCAGTATGGGCTCGCCACTTCAGTTCGTACTTCACCGGGGGCGGTGGGGTTGGCCACACTCTGGCGAACGATCTTCACCGGTTTGACCTCTTGAGCTTTGTGCTGCTGTGCCAGTCCGTAGAGAAACGGAGCCAGAAACAGAGTCACAAAAACAGCGTACCCAGGCCAGGAGCCGGCACCCGAGCGGATCTGCCAGGCCAACTCTCGCACCATGAACGGGTTGCGGTGGAGATTGAGTGCGAACTTCTTGCCGTAGACGTTGTGGCGATGGCGATCATCCAGCGTGGCGGCCGATTCGAAACTGGTGTCGATCATTCGGCTAGAATGGAAGACCAATCCGTAAGCGAGTGCCACCGAGGCGGCCCCACCGAGCAGCAGGCCTACCACCGACCAGGCGCTGGTCTCATAGACCAGAGCACTGACCACGCTGCCAAAGACCCAGGCGGGGTCGAGGTAGGAGAAAAATTTCAGGTCTTTACTCAAGACCAGGACGGCTTCCACCACGTAGTCCAGGATGGGCATTCCGACCAGCCAGCAGAGCTTTGTGACCCAGCCGGTGACGACCGCCGAAGAGGTGGTTTCGCAGCGGGTGGAGACCGCCAGCGCCAGGGCCATGGAAAGCAAGCCGCCACAGGCCAGGGCAGCGGCCCCGGAGAGAGCCCACACAACAGGGCTGTTGGAGTACCAGGCGGCTAACCCCGCGGCCACGAGGAAGCCGAGGTTGGCGGCGCGCCAGGCTCGAAACTCACCCAGCGCTTTGTAGCGCAGAATATCCAGCGAAGTCAGTTGGGTGAGACGCAGCGCGTCGATGGTTCGCTTCTCCCGCTCCTGGGCCAGGCTGGAGAAAAGACCGGCACCCAGAATCAGGGCATTAAACAGAAAACTTGCAAACAGAACCAAGGGTAGCAGCGAACAGAAGCACACCACCACCCAGAGTAAGAGAATGGCCACGGCGGACATAGCTATCATGTTCGATTTCGTGACCTTGATTGTCTTGGCTTGATTCATGCGACGACCTTTCCTTTATTGTGTTCAGCCAGATGAAGATAGGCGTTTTCGAGGCTGGCCTTCTCTTCGGTGAAGGACCGTATCTTAAAACCTTCGGTAACGACCGAGACCAGGAACTCCGATGGGTCGCCGGGGTGAGCTCCACCACCGGTGGGGTCAATCCAGCGAAACACGATGTCCTGGTCATCCCAGCGCAACCCCGAGACGTCCGGGCGAGTCTCCAGGTAGCTAAACAGCTCCTGGCCTCGTTCCGACACCTGAAGTCGCAACCGCCGACTACCTTCTTCCTTGACTAACTCTTTCGTTTCGGCAGTTCTTATCAAAACTCCGTTTCGGATCACACCGATCCGATGACTCACCTCGGCCAGATCTTCCAAAACGTGGGAAGACAGGACGACCGTGGTGCCCTCCCGAGCCAGGCGCAACAGCAACTCCTTCAACTCCAGGCGGGCCAACGGGTCCAGACCGCTGGCCGGCTCATCCAGCAACAACAGTTTCGGTTTAGCGATGATGGCTCTGGAAAAAGCCAACCTCTGCTTCATTCCTCGACTCAACCCATCGACCGGCTGATCCTTCATAGATAACAGATCGACCAGCTCCAGGGTTTCGTTGACCGCGTAACTCACCATGTCGATCTCGACCCCGCTGGCCCGGGCAAAAAACTCCAGATACTCCCCCACCAGCATATCGTCGTAAACCCCCAGCACGTCGTTGGTGAAGCCGATCTGACGGCGCACCTCCCGGGCGTTGGTGTGGGGTACGCCGTTGAGTTTAAACTCACCAGAATCCGGCTTGGTCAAGGTAGCGAGGATCCGCAACAAGGTGGTCTTGCCGGCACCGTTCGGACCCATCAGGCCAAAGATTTCGCCTTCGCGCAAGTCGAGGGAGAGGTCCGAGAGGGCGAGGGTGCCCTGATAGCGCTTGCTCAGACCTCGCGCAGTCAGGCAGACATTCCCGCGCTTGGCAGCTCGAATAGCGGCCAGCCCCCCTTCCGGAATCTTCTCCATTTGTGAACTCCGCTCGGGATGAGCCGGGGAGTCGTATTCGGGCGCCCTGGTCTGGGGTAAAGATGCGGCTTCGCCACTTTCAGACAGGCGACTGGTGAAGGCTGGGGTATCGGTTCCACTCATACGCCCTATAGTGTAGCATCCTGAAGCAGAATATTCCACGGTGTAAAACTTTTTTCATGGCTAACTGCAGGAATAAACCCCACCAGACTCCGACTACTCAAAGCATGCCCAAAAAGCCCTTTTTCTATTGCTGTATTTTGTTAGCCATTTCGCTCCTTTGCCTGCCAGTCACCGCGGATAAGAAAAAGGACCGAAACCGGGGTCGCATCATCCTGGCCGGGGTGGTTCACGCACCCCACGGGAAGAACGACGGAGGGGCCAGGATCGCCAAGGGGATCGGGGCGGTGCCGGGGGTCTCCGTGCAGATCGTGGGGACCGAATTTTCCACCACCACCGACAAGAATGGGCTCTTCTTTTTCACCCGAGCCCCCAGGGGTGAAGTCACCCTGCAGCTCAGCAAAGCAGGCTTCCAGTCAGTGAGCGAGACGGCCGAGGTGGACCCTGACACGCTGGATCCTACCACGCTTTCGATCCAGATACTGCCAGCAGACATGAACTCCGACGGCAAGCATCTGAGCGGCTCCGGCGTGCTCTACGTCGCTTATTCCCGAAGCGATAAAGAAGAATCCGGCACCCCGGAGTCTGCACTTCCGATTTTCGAATTGCTAAAAAAACTGGCTGCCGGAGGGGACCCCCTGGGTTTCGAGTGGCCGCAAGATCTCGACCTGAAACGACCCAGGACCCCCTGGACGCTCGCACCCAATCACTTGATGATCTATCCCCCGGCCACCCCCAGTCGCACCACCTTCCACACCAACTTCACTTCCGAACCGTACTACCTCACCTTCGACGGCTCGGGAGACTACCTTTTCGTGGCCGACAACTCCAGCTTCATCTCCGTCCACGACGTGAACAACCGGAACAAGAAATTGAGTTCGGTGACCATTCCTCACCTGGGTCGTGCCACCAGCCTGACCACCACCCCCGATGGTCAGTACGTCCTGGCTACCATCATGGGAGCGTTCCCCGGTATTTTGGTCATCGACACGACAACCCAGCAACAGATTGCGTATTTGAAACTTCATCTTTCCGGAGGGAGTGTTCCCACCAGCGTGACCCCCGTTCCCAACGGGCCGTTTCTGGTCACCGCCGGGGCCAACGCCCAGGCCGGTGAACTGCTGATCCTGGACCCGTACCTTGAAGACTCTCCCGTCATCTCGGTGAAGGTCGGAGAGAAACCCCGCTCCTGCTCCGTGACCCCGGACGGTAAAACGGCCTTCGTCGCTAACTCCAATTCGGGAAACGTTTCGGTCATCGACCTGAGTCAAATG
The DNA here is from genome assembly GCA_041676625.1 of Vulcanimicrobiota bacterium. Taxonomy (GTDB): domain Bacteria; phylum Vulcanimicrobiota; class Xenobia; order Xenobiales; family JADMJV01; genus JAEXNA01. The sequence goes on along the minus strand of JBAYRN010000052.1, from coordinate 31,871 downwards.
TCGGTCCTGGGCACCATCCAGGTGGGGGCCGCACCGGTGGATACCGCCCTGACCCCGGACGGCCAGAAGCTCCTGGTCGCTAATCAAAGCAACGATAGTGTCTCGGTGATCGACGTGAGCACCCGAACAGTGATCAAGGTCCTCGAACTCCCGGGTGCCCCCACCAGACTGGTCGTGACCCGGGACGGAAAGTCAGCCTACGTGACCAACCGCGACAAACACACCGTTTCTACCATTGATCTGGCTACCCTGGAGGTCGTCTACACCACCGAACCCATGCCCCGTTCGCGGCCCACCGACCTGGCCATCAGGCCCTGAGGAACTGTTAACACCACGGTAAACTCCTCCAACCCTCCGGCGAATAGAGTGGCTTGTCCGCACTCCATCTCACTCTGGAGGCTCGTATGAATATCAACCCCGCCCTGAGAGGCAAACTCACCGTGATCGCCCGTGGCGAAGTTTCTAGTCCTGCCATTTCCGCAGACGGCAAGGTGGTCGTCTACAATGAATTCAAGGACGGAGAAACCACGCTCTACCGACACCAGAACGACGACACGGTCCAGCTAACCACCGATGGTCACGCCAGCATGCAAGCGGATCTCAACGCCGACGGTTCGAAGGTCGTGTTTACCCGCTACTCCAACGAAGATGAGAGAGGCCCGGGGAACTACGATATCGCCATGTGGGAACAGAATTCCGGACAGGTCAGCCTGGTCAGCGCAAGCATCGGAAACGAAATGGGCCCCCGCATCTCCGACGACGGCCGGGTGATCGTTTGGGACGACGATGTCGACGGCAAGTTGGGCGGCAACGACATCATCAAGAGCGTGGACGGAAAGTTGAGTCACGTGACCAGGGGCGCCGAATCGGACTTATTCGCCCAGATCTCCGGGGACGGTTCGCGCATCGTGTGGCGCCGCTACGAAGGCGGCAAGAGCCGGGCCTTCCTCCAGGACCAGAACGGGGTGGTGAAGCCTTTTATCGAACGCGAAGGAAACGTGATCGGCCCGGTGATGTCTTACGACGGTCAGAAGACTCTCTTCACCGACCAATCGGGAAAAGATGACGACCTGATGCTTTACAACGACCGCAGCGGCAAGACCACCACCGTGGCCGGAGTGGTGGGAATGGATGAAACCTGGAGCGACATCTCCGGCGACGGCTCTACCTACGCCTGGACCGGCATGGACTTTCGCAAAGGCGCCCCCGCCGACACCAACATCTACCTGCGCGGCGACGGCGAGACGGTGCAGGTCACCACCGCCCAGGGCGGAGCCAACAACCATCCGAAGCTATCCAACGACGGTCGCTCCATGGTGTGGATGTGGACCGACCAGGACAACACCGCCAATCGGGTCATCTACAAACTGGACTTACCCCAAAGCTGATCGATAGCGCGGCAACCACGCGGCGCGAGTCTGAAGCATGCAGCCCCGCGCTGCATGATCATGCGACACGGCACGGCATGCGCTGGGTTTGCGCGGCGCGAGTCCGAAGCATGCGGCCCCGCGCGGCATGATCATGCGACTCGGCGCGGCATGCGCTGGGTTTGCGCGGCGCAGCCGCCCTAATCCGAAGTCCCGAAATCTAACCCGTGTTCCACCCGCATGACCATGGCTCGGGTTTCGAAAATCACCGCCTTCTCGGTGTCGCCGGTGGCGTGGAGGACCTTGGCGTAGTTTTCGAAGATGGGGATGAAGAGGGGGTCGTCCTCGGCTAGGTTCTTCTCCAGGGAGACCACCACGAAGTCGTACAGCTCAGCGGCCTGGTCGGGCTTTTCCTCGACCCGCAGTAGTTCGGCCAGCGTCACCGCGAAGGTCGGGTGCTCGGTGCCGAAGACCGAGTGCCGAATGGTCACGGCTTGCTGCAAGAGCGCCTGGGCCTTCTTCGCGCTACCCAGGGCCTCGCACACCTGGCCGGCTCGGACCAGGATCTCGGCTCGCTCAGCGTGCTCCTTGCCCAGGGTGCGCTCCACGATGGCCAGCCACTCCTCCAGCAGAGGCTTGGCGCGCTCAAACTCCCTTTGCAGCATGAGCAGTTGGGTCAGTTCGGCCAGACTCTGGCAGCAGTCCGGATGCCCCTCTCCCAGGCTCTTCACCCGCAGGTCCAATGAGCGTTTGTAAAGACTCTCGGCCCCTTCGTAGCGGCGGTGGTTTCGGTAGAGGTCGGCCAGCAGCCCCAGGGTTCGAGCGTTGTCCGGGTGGTCGGCCCCCAGATGCTGCTCCCGCAAGAAAAGTGCTCGCAAATAGAGCGACTCGGCCTCGGCAAAAGAGGAGTAGTCCTTAGCCGCCTGCGCGGCTTTGTGGTGTAGCTTTTCGGCCTCGGCCCGAACGATGGAGAGTTTGGCCAGCTCGGCATTCGGAACTTTGCGGGAGCGGAAGATGGCGCCTTGAATCGTTTGCTGGATCTCGTAAGCTGCCAGATAGACCGGACCGGCTACCTCCGTCTGGCCGGAGTGGTAGAGCAGTTCCCCAAAGCTGTTAAGAGCGGTGGCCAGGTACGGGTGCTGGGTCCCGTAAAACTTCTCCGCTACGGCCAGAGCCCGCTCGGCCCACGGCATGGCGTCGGTGTATCGCTGTTGAAGCCGGTAGTGACGGGTCAGCGCGTCCAGATAGACGATCAGGTCCGGGTGCTCTTCACCCAGCACCTTCTCACTCATCTGAAGAGCCCCGATCAGGTGTTCCTCGGCCTTCTTAAAAAGATACTGCTCATCGTAAAAACGCCCCAGCAAGCCATGGATCCACGCTTTTTCCGGATGGACCTCGTCTCCGTGTTGTTCATCCAGCCGGGTGAGGGCGTGGAGAAAATACGACTCTGCCTTCTTGAACTTGGACTGCCCCTGGTAAAACAGACCGAGGGAGCAGAGATCGGCTGCGTCCACTTCGTGCATGGACTCTTCGTCGTCGGGGCGGATCCCCAGGAGTCTTAGAAAGAGCGGCTCGGCCTTACTGAAGTGCCCGTAGACCCGATACAACACCACAAGGTCGTTCAACCGTTGGGTTATCTCCGGGTCCCCCTCTTCCAGAAGGTGGTCTCGAACTTCCAGCGCCCGCTGGTAATACTGACCAGCTTTGATGATCTCACCGGACGCTTCAAAGAGCGCTCCTAGCAAGTCGAAAAGCTCTCCCACCGATTCGTCGCGGCTGCCGAACAGCTTCTCTTTGATGGCAAGCGCCCGGAGGAAATAGGTCTCGGCCTCTTCCCCGGAGCCTCGGCTCTGGTTGAACTTACCCAGACTGGTCAGAACGCTGGCTACCTTGTTGTGGGTCTGGCCGTAATTCTTCTCAAAAGAATGCAGCCCCTCGAGCAGGAGTTCGTTGACTTCCAAAAATTCCGGCTCGGGATAATGGAAGTGCTTGAGATAGAAATCGGCTAGAAGTACCGCCGCTTCCCCTTTCTCCAGATCATCCTCACTCCCCACCGAGCGCCTCAGAGAGAGGGCGTTCTTGGCGTACTGCATGGCGGTTTCCGGGTCGGAATCGTAATAGCTCATCAGGCGAGAGGCGCCGAGCAGGGCTGTTGCTACCAACTCCAGATCCTGTTCTTCCGGGTCGATCCGGCCCCAATAATCCAGTGCTCGCCCGTAATACTCGAAGCTGATCTCGTCTTGTTCGTCCCGCTCAAAGGTCCGGGCCATTTGAGTCAGGTGAGCGGCTCGAACTTCATCGGGAAGGTTTTCGACCTCCACCAGACGCTTGAGGATCTCGAGCGCTTCCTCGTTTTCGCCCGAAGACCGATAGGTTTCTATGACCAGGTCCAGCGACTCGAGGACACCCTCTACTTCTTCCTCCTCCAACTCATCGATCACATCGACCAGTCCGGCCGCCACCACCAGGAGATCGTTCTCCACATCGTTGAGGAGGTCGTCGAGTTTGGTGTCTTCTTTCAAGCCCTCCAGTTCCCGATCGAAGTTCAGGTGGTCGGCCACGATGATCCCGGAGAACCCGAGGTCGTCGGCCAGGGAGAGTTCTACCGGAAAATCCAGCCCCTGGCAAACGATCCTGGCGCCTTCGATCTCTTCGCCGCCGTAAATAAACTTGGCGTAGTAGTGGGAGGAACTTTCGCACTCTTTGCTGATCTTCGCCTGGCAGGTCATGATGGGCGGTCGTACTTCCGGTTCGCCGCTACACACCAGGGTCACTTCCAGCAAACCTTCCCCCAGGGCGTAGGCCTCGTTCAGCTTTTCCCCGTTATAAAGAATAGGAAATCCGGCGTACAGAGTCCGCTTGCGAAAGGCCTCCCGGACTTCCGGCTGCTCATCCTTGCCCCCGGCGCCGAAGATCTTTCGATTGAGCCCGGTACGGAAACGGATCATAAGCCGACTACCCGAGCGGCCATCCTTCCAGGGAGCTTTAGCCAGCACTTCCTCTTTATAGGATTCAGGAGTAAATTTGTATCGAACCCCCGCTGCGCCGTCCCACGACTCAAAGTCGACCTTGGGGGCGCCCGCCACCAGCCCGGCCTGAATCGCCGCCACCAAACGTGCTTCGGGATCTTCTAGGCGCAATTTTTTAGGAGACAGCACCGCTTCTGCCATCTCGGAGGCATAGGCGTAGTGCCCGAACTCCACGGACACCTCGTTGCTCCCCGACTGGACCCGGATCTCGTTGCTACGGGCGGCGGCCGCAGCCACTTGGGCCGCCAGCAGATAACCCGACTCCGAGGTTGGAGCGCCGGCAAACTTCTGAGCCATGGCACTCACTCTCGCGGGGTCCTCGAGAGCTCTTCGGGAGTAGGCCGGTCGTAGGCGAAGGTCTCGGAAACCCCGCAGTAATCACTTCCAGCCAGTCGCCCGATGGGCTGCAATTTTGCCATGCTGACTCTGGTGCCATCCATCACCTGGTCATCGATCTCAATGAAAAGGACCTCGCCGAGAATCATGCATCCGGACCCGGAGCCTTCTCCGACCGGGATCACCTGGCTGAGTTTGCACTCCAGAAAGGCCAGTGCCTCCCCCACCCGGGGCGGCTTGACTTTGTGCGAGGGTGCGGGGGTTAGCCCCCCAATTTCAAACTCGTTCTCCCCGGCTGCGACCTCACAGGACGTGAGGTTCATCCGCTCGGCCAGGTTTCTGGAGACCACCTGGATCACGAACTCTCCGGTCTCTTCGATGTTTCGCACGGTGTCTTTCTTCACCGCATTCGGGCCACTCCACATGGGGCAAAAGACCACCGTGGGCGGGTTGGCGCAGACCACGTTGAAAAAAGAAAAAGGCGCCAAATTCGGCACTCCGTCGCGGGAGAGGGTGGAGACCCAGGCGATGGGGCGTGGACAGACAAGGGCGGTCAGCAGCCTGTATACCGGCCGCCATTCTTCGCTTGCGGAAGGATCTAGTTTCAATCTAAACTCCCTGAACTCCCCGCTCAATCTTGAGTTGGGGGATTCGAGATGATCTCCTCCAACGCCTCGACAAATCGGCGGTTCTCCTCCGGTAGCCCGATCGATACTCTGAGGCAATTCGGAAGCCCGGCCTGGGTGAGTGGGCGGGTGATCACTCCCCGCCTCTGAAGCCCCATAAACAGATCATGGACCCGCTCTGGAGAGTCGAATTGCATCATCAAGAAGTTGGTGTAGCTCTCATAAGTAGGGACCCGCAATCGACGAAGCTCTCGATAGAGATAATCCTTGCCTTGCTGATTGACCCGCAGGGCTTCCACCAGGTATTCCGGATCGTCGAGGGCGGCCAGGGCGGCTGCCTGAGCAGGGCCACTGGGTTCAAACGGCAGTTTGACTTTCCACAGGGCTTCGATCAGCTCGTGGTGGCCGAAGCCGTAGCCCACCCGAAACCCGGCCAAACCGTAGGCTTTGGAAAAGGTGCGCAGGGTGATCACGTTGTCGTAACGGTAGTCCATGGAGTCGGGAAACTCCGGATTGATGGCGGCAAACTCACAGTAAGCCTCATCCTGGATGACCAGGGCGTGGTCGGGCACCCGGGTCATAAAGCTATCGAACTCTTGCTTGGTGAAGATGGTGCCGGTGGGGTTGTTGGGGTTGCACAGGTAGATCAACTTGGTCTTTTCAGAGATCGCTCCGGCGATGGCTTCCAGGTCGAAGCGGTACTCATTGTTGAGAGGCACGGTGGTGGGCTCAACGCCCCGAGTTCGGCACAGAATGGGAAAACCCAGGAAAGCCGCATCGGCCGTCAGGACCTCGTCGCCCTGCTCCAAAAAGACCCGCACGATGCTACTGAGGATCCCCTCGGATCCCGCCCCCACGATGATGTTTTCGAGTTTGAGATCGTAGCGGGAGGCCAACTCCCCCCTCAAGGCGCGAGCCGCCGGGTCGGGATAGCGGTGCCCCTCGGCCAGAGCCGCCGTCGCGGCCCGAACGGCCGAGGCCGGTGGACCTAGCGGATTTTCATTGGAAGCCAGTTTGACCACGTCGTCCAGTCCGAACTCATCTTTAACCTCGTCGATCGTTCGACCGGCCTTGTACGGCTCTAACTGTCGGATATGCTCAGGGATGAGGGCCCGCAGGCCAGGGGTAAACGTCATGGGTTAAGGCCTGTGGTTGCTATCGTCAACAAGCTTCAGAAAGCTCTTGATGACCTCTTCGTTTTGAGTCTCTTTCACCTGCTCGTTGATCTTTTCAAACACCTCGGGGGTGCTCGCGTAGCTCTCGGAGTAGGCTCTCATTCGATCCATGAAATCTTCCCGGCGCAGTTCCGGATGGAACTGCAATCCGTAGAAAGGCTTTTCCGGATGCTTGAAAGCCTGCCAGTGACAGCGTTCACTATCGGCCAAACGCACCCACTCTCCGGGCATGGAGAGCACCACGTCGTGGTGTCCTTGTTGGGCCAGGAACTTACCGGGTAAGCAACTGAGGATCTCGTCGTTTCTCCCGGCTTCGGTGAGTCTAACCTCAAACGTTCCGGTCTCTTCCAGGTCCGGGCGGGTCTTGACCTCTCCTCCCAGGGCGTGAGCCATGAGATGAAATCCGTAACAGAGCCCCAGGCTGGGCACGCCCCGCTCTAACAGCCCCGCGGTCCAACGGGTCAGCTTGTCGAACCAGGGGGGCCGGTCCTGGGCCACGGAAAAGTCTCCGGTTCCGCCAATAAAGACCGCCTCGTACTGGTAGAGGTCCTCGGTGAGCGGTTCCTTGATCACGTTGATGATCCGAAAATCTTCACGCTTTAGATCGCCCGCCCGCACCAGACAGCTCAATTCATGCTCTTCCATGAAATTGTCGAGCCGAGTACTTATGAGGAGAAATCGAGGTTGTTGCTGTACCATAGAAGCCTGAATAGAACGTTTGTTGCCGGATTCCTCTTGGAACCCTCCCGGCCGTGGAGCAGAAGCGGATGGTCCAGCTAAACCAAGAGTCCACCCGATAGTACAAAATACCACCTCCGGGGTGGACGCTCCGATCCATGGTCTTGACTATTATGTTAGCAGGAGGAAGATTCGATGGCAGCCCTGGCGACAAAAAAACGCAAAAATTATTCTGAGGCCAATGAACTGGCCGCCTACTACCAGCAGATCTCCCAACGAAGGCTGCTCACGGCCGAAGAAGAGATCGCCCTGGCCCAGCGCATCCGGGCGGGCGATGAGTTCGCTTGCCAGGAGTTGGCTGAAGCCAACTTGAGACTGGTGGTCAAACTGGCCCGAAAATTTCGTCACCCCGATATGACCCTCGCCGATCTCATCCAGGAGGGCAATCTCGGACTGATGGAAGCGGTCCGAAAGTTCGATCCCGACAAAGGGTGTCGTTTTTCCACCTACGCTGTATGGTGGATCCGCCAGGCCATTACCCGGGCCATTGCCAACAAAGGCCGGACCATTCGGCTACCGGTGCACATCAACGAACTGTTGAGCAAGTACCGCAAGCTGAACAATCGAATCCGGGCCACCACCGGTAGCGACGCCACCATCCAGACCGCCGCCTCGGAGATTCTACCCATCGATCCGGATTCGGCCTGCAAGAAAGCTCGCCGCAAGTACAAGCAACGGTCGCTGGGTACCGACGACCCGCGGGTCGTACAGATGATGGAGCGGCTGGAGGAACGGGCCCAAAATAAGCTCAAAGATATTCTCACCATGGCCCTCTCTCCACTCTCCTTGGAACTCCCGGTGGGAGAAGAGTCGGAGAGTACTCTCAAAGACCTCATCCCGGGATCGGAAGAGCTGGAGACTCCGGGCCTGGAGCGCGAGTCGCTGGCCTGGCTGCTGTCCCACCTCTCGGAAAAGGAGCGCAACCTGCTGGGCCTGCGCTACGGCTTCGACGGAGGCGAGGTCAAAACGTTCGCCGAACTGGCCGAGATCTTCGGGGTTTCCCGCGAATCCATCCGGCAGCAAGAATTGCGCGCTCTGAAAAAGCTGAGAGAGCTGGCCGGAAGAGCCCACTGGAACTAAGAGGTCCCGCACTAGGAAGTTAGCCTCACGAGGGTAAAGCTGGCCTTATGACCGTGCTACCCGTGGCCTATCAAAAACTCCTTGAGATCACTCGCTACATTACCGCCATCACGGAACCGGGTGAGCTGTTTCAAAAGCTGATCGACGCGGCGGTGGAGATGACCGGTGCCGAGCGCGGCTACCTGCTGCTCAAGCGAGGGCCCACCGACGACCAGCTCCCCCTGGGAGGGCTGCACCCGGTGGCCGCTTGCCGGATGATCGAGGAAGAACTCGAGTCCGAGCAGTTTCGAGCCTCCCGCACCGCCATCATGAAGGCTTTCAACGAAGGTCAACGGGCTTACTGGACGGGAGGTATCTCAGGAGAGTTGCGCTCTCACAGCATGGAGATCATGGGGCTACGCTCCATCGTCTGTGAGCCCCTCAAGGTGCACGATGAAGTCCTCGGCGTGCTCTACCTCGACTCCAGTACCACCCGCAAGTTCTCCGACGACCACAAAGAAATTTTACCTAGTTTCGCCGCCCAGGCAGCCATCTGCGTAGAGAACATCCGCCTCATCGATGCCCGGGAAGAGGCCTTGCGTCGAGAGCACACCGAGCAAGCCAGGGCGTTAGAACTGCAGGTCTACAAAGAGACCATGTCCTCTTTTATGTCCATCGCCTCCCACGACCTTAAGGGCCCCCTTACCGTCATGAAGACCGGCATGGCGCTGCTGAAAAGGACCAGCCCGAGCGACGGCCAACTGGGCCTCATCGGCGATATCGAACAGGCGGTGGAGCGAGCGTCCCGTTTGGTCTCCACCTACCTGGATATTCAGAAGCTGGAGGAAGGGCATCAACTGGCCCTCTCCCCACGCCCGGTGGATCTGCGAAAGCTTCTGCAGGCTGAGATCAACATGACTCTGGCGCCGCTGGAAGAGCATCGCCGGGAAGCCTTCTCCGTGGTTATGGAGGTTTCTGAAAATGCCCGGGTGACCGGCGACTCGGCCCGACTCTCCCAAATCTTTGGCAACCTCATCGAGAACGCGGTGAAGTACTCACCCCAGGGTGGAGTGATTCGGCTAGAGTGGAAACGAGAGGGGAGCTTCGATGTGGTCAGCATTTCCGACCAGGGTCTGGGGATGAGCGAAGAAGGCCTGACCAAGCTTTTCGCACGCTTTGTGCGCCTGGAGCAAGACCAGTCCATTCGTGGAACCGGTCTGGGTCTTTTCATCGTGCGTCGCCTGGTGGAAAGCCACGGAGGAAAAATTGAGGTCGAGAGCCGGGAGGGCGACGGCACGACCTTTCGAGTCCTTCTTCCGATTCTTTAGGATTTTTCCACCAGCCCTGCTTCCAGGGCGAACAGCACAGCCTCGACTCGATCTCGGAGTTCCAGCTTTTGCATCATGCGATTGACGTGGGTCTTGACGGTGGTGTGGCCGATGCAGAACTGTTCGGCTAGCTCCTTGTTGTTCAGGCCCTTGGCGATCCCCTCGAGCACTTCCCGCTCGCGCACGGTCAGGCGGTCGAGCTTTCCCTGCACTTCCTTGCTCACGTCTGAGCCGGTTGAAGGCATAGCCACCATCATCTTCAGGATCTTCTGGGCCACCCGGGGCTGGATCAACGACTCGCCGTCGTGGGCCACCCGAATGGCCTTGACCACTTCATCCACGTGGGTGTCTTTCACCAGATATCCGGTAGCTCCGGCCTGAATGAGTTCAAGGATCAGATGATCGTCCTCGTAGGCGGTGAGGATCACCACCCGAGTGGATGGACACTCGGCCACGATGGCTTTGGTGGCCTCCACTCCGTTCATCTTGGGCATCTCCACGTCCAACAGGATGATGTGAGGGCGGTGCAATCGGCAGGCCTCCACCGCCTCCAGTCCGTTGGAAGCGTGGGCGATGATCTCGATGTCGTCCTCCTCTTCTAAGGTATGGACCAGCATCTCTCGAAAAAGAGGGATGTCATCGGCGATCACCAGCCGAATCGTCTCGGATATGTCGGACGGCACTGTCATTCCATGGCCTCTTCTGATTTGGATTCCGGTATAGCCAGGGGCTTTTCTCGCACCAACGGTAAATGGAACTCGAAGGTCGTTCCTTTGCCCGGAGTGCTTCGCAAGGTGATCCCTTCGCCATGACTTTCCAGGATCTTGCCTACGATGTAGAGTCCCAGGCCCAGCCCACTGGAATTGCCCATGCTGGCGGGTGCCCGGGTAAACTTCTCAAAAACCCGTTTGCGCTCTTCCGGGGGGATGCCCGGCCCCTGATCCACCACCTCGATCCGCACCCCCCGCTCGTTGACGGCCCGCCATTTGAGGGTCACGTTCGGAGTGCCCTCGGCGTGCTTCTGGGCATTGGAGAGAAGATTGGTAAGAACCCTCTTGATCCGGGTGCGGTCGGCCTCCACCCGGGCCCCCTCTGAAGCCTCGTTGGCGGGCGCCAGCACAACCGGGGGCACTGTTTCGTCCACGTTCAGTTCATCGGCCACTTCCTGAGCCAGGTCGCCCAGCGTAAACTCTTCGGTCACCGGATTTAAAGTGCCGAACTCGATCTTCATGGCTTCCAGGAGGTTGCGCACCAACTCCAGGGAGTGCCCGTTGGCAGTGGAGATCCTTTTCACGAAGGTCAGTTGGCGCTCGGTCAGTTGCTCGGGCTTTCTCTTCAAGAGATCGCAGTAGCCCTGGACGGCCGCCATGGGGATCCGCAGGTCGTGGGTCACCAGGCTGAAAAACTCTTTCATCTCCAGAGTTTTTTCTTCCACCTGAGCCTCCAGGTCTCGGTTGAGGGTCTCCAGTTCTCTCTGATACTTCAAGCGGTCCAGAGCCAGACGGTGCAGGGTCTTGGAAATATTCGCGAGCTCGTTGTGGCTGGCAAGTTCACGCCCCGAAGGTCCTGTCTCCAGTTGCCTCATGGACTCCACCAGTCCCTCCAGAGGTCGCTGAATGGCGTGTTGCGACCACAGATGCATGGCCATCGTGGTGGTCAATAGAAAGGTCAGGCCCAGCAGAACGTTGCCTGTGGTCACCAGACTCATCCGCTTGGAGGAGTTTTCCACGTGGAAGGAGAGATGAAGGACCGCCTGCAGACTGGCCGGCGGAAGCACGCCGGGAACAACCGGTTCCCCGGAGATGGTGAACACCGGAAAGAAATGCTCGTAGGTGATCCCGTCCAGCCCCGGTCCACCCAGAGCGGGCAGGTCGTCCCGGTAGGGAAAGCCGGAGAGGCGGTCCAGCAGTTTCTGGTCCAAAAAAAGGTGAGTAGGCAGAGGCTTTACTCGCATGCGGTTGATGATCTCAACCCGGTTTGGTACCGGGTCGGCCGACTGGCCGGAGCGCAAAATGGTCTCCCCCCGGGCGTCCCACAACTCAAAGTAGCGAAGGCCCGGGACCGAACGAAAATCGAAACTGGCGTCGTAGTCACCGCTGTGGACAGCCTCTGAAAGATCGCCGGAAGGCCCCAGATAGCCCGAAACGATCTCTTCTACAATCCGCTCACTGGTCCTCATCCCCATGGCCCGGAGCCTTTGCTCTTCATCAGCCAGAAAGGACAGACGAAAGACCCCTACGTTGAAGTAGGAGATGATCCCCAGGGAAATGCCCACCAAGAAGCAGCACAGGATCATCAGTTGTCCGCGCAGCCTCAAGCCCAAATAGCTTCTCCTCCTGTCTCTGAAGTGGTAAACGGAAATTCGCAGTCCAGGAGATAATGTTCGATGCCCTTGCTCAACAACTCTTCTAAAGAGACCGATTGCTCCAGGTGGAAAGGGCCGCTGTGGGTCCGCAAGAGAAAGGCGAGCGCCCCACCCCAGCCCATGCGGTGGCCGATGTCGCGAGCCAGGGCTCGGATGTAGGTGCCGGGTCCACAAACCACCGAGATGGTGAAGCGCCCAACCTCCGGGTCCATTCGGCACAGTTCCAGAGCCGAGATCGACACTCGCCGGGGCTCCAACTGAACCTCCTGGCCCCGCAGCACGCGCTGGTAAGCCCGCACCCCGTCTTTGCGAATGGCCGACACCTGCGGTGGAATCTGGGAGATCTCCCCCACGAACTCCGCCAGCACGCTGCCCAGCTGGACTTGTGTAAAGGAGCCCACCGGAGTCCGGCTCACCACTTCCCCTTCCAGGTCATCGCTATGGGTGGTTACCCCCAATTGGATCTCACCCAGGTAGCCTTTCATCGCAGAGCCCAGATCGGGCAGTTTGGGGATGAGCTTGGTGGCTCTTCCCACCGCCAGGGGCAGGACCCCGGCCGCAGCCGGGTCCAGGGTACCCAGATGCCCCACCTTGGCCTTTTTCCCTAGCTGGCGGCGCACCAGACCGACCACATCGTGACTGGTCATGCCGGGTGGCTTCAAGATATTTAAGAAGCCTTCCATCAATCTCTTCCGGTCAGCATCAAGGCTGCTTGCAGGCCCAGTGAATAACCCCCGGGTCCGAACCCGGCGATACTGCCGGCACAGACCTCCGCAACCACCGAGTGTCGGCGCCACTCTTCACGAGCCGCCAGGTTACTGATGTGGACCTCGATAACGGGGATGCTCAAGGAGGCTATAGCGTCGCGCAAGGCCCGTGAGGTGTGGGTGTAAGCGCCCGGATTTAAAACCACCGCCGAAACCAGCCCCTCCTCTTCGGCCTGATGGAGCAGGTCCAGCAAAACCCCTTCGTGATTGCTCTGCTCGCAGCGTACTTCCACTCCCCGGGTTCGGCCCCAGGCCCGCCACTCTTCTTCCAGTTCGGCCAGGGTCCGGTGACCGTATTTCTCCGGCTCGCGTCGGCCCAGGGCGTTGAGGTTCGGCCCGTTCAAGACCAGGATCTGACTTCTCACGCGGTACTTCCTTTCAAACTCTCATAAGCCTGACGGACCAAATCCCGGGGAGCATCGGTGACCGCTCTCACCTCCCCCACGGCAAGCGGCAAAATGAAACACCACTGCCCGTCCTTGTTCTTCTTGTCTCGCCCCAGAGCAGCCGCCACGTGCTCCCAACGATAGCGCTCCTCGGAGGGCAAGCCGAGGGGCAGATTCCAGGCGGCCAGAAGCTCCAGGAGTTCTGCTTCAAAATCCTGGCGCAATAAACCCAGAGTCTTGCTCAGCCGCAGCCCGGCCACAAGCCCCAGGGCCACAGCCTGGCCGTGCTCTAGCTGAAACCCGGAGCACCACTCGATGGCGTGGCCAAAAGTGTGGCCCAGATTCAAGGTGGCCCGCAACCCGGTTCGCTCATAGGGATCTTGAGCCACCACATCCACCTTGACCTGAACCGCTCTGCGCAGCAGTTCGTTCAGGCTCAGCGAATCCGAGCGCCGACCGGGATGGAAATCTCGAATCCGCTGCCACAGCTCCGGCCCCTGCAGTATGCCGTGCTTGATGACCTCCGCCATCCCGGCCGACCACTGCGAATCCGGAAGGGTCTCTAAGAGTTCGGGATCCACCGCCACCGTTTGGGCTGGATAGAACTGTCCGACCAGGTTTTTCCCTTCGGGGAGGTCGATGCCCACTTTGCCGCCCACCGAGGCGTCGACCATGGCGAGCAACGAAGTCGGTAGCGAGAAAAACGATACCCCCCGCAGAAAGGTGGAGGCCACGAACCCGGCCAGATCGCTCACCACTCCTCCGCCCACCGCCACCACGGCCGAACTCCGATCCAGTTGCAGACGCACCATCTCGCTCCAAAGTTTGGCGGCCTGGGTGAGATCTTTGGAAGCTTCGCCGGGAGGCACGACCAGCCAGGGAGCCTCGGTCAACAGAGAATCCCCCCAGGCTTCTTTCACGTTCTGGTCACTCACCACCACGACCCGGCCGGATGATTCTCGGATCGAGACCAGCAACTGCTCGCGACAGCCGTTGCCGATTATCAGCCTGCTTTTGGAGGCACCCAGGGGAACTTCAAGGTCTACAATTTCCGACACGGATACCACTATACCACGGAGAGGCTGCTCACTCCGCTCGAGCCGCAGTATGGTAAATTTCGGTCCCTTCGGATTGGGTGAGGTTTCGGAACGACTCCAGGAGCTTCTTGGTCACGGGTCCGGGGGTGCCGTCACCGATCTTGCGTCCGCACAACTCCACCACCGGGATCAGTTCAGCCCCGGTTCCGGTCACGAAGCACTCGTCGGCTACGTAGAGGTCGTGGGCGGTCAGAAACGACATATTGACCTGCAGATTCTGTTTCTCGCAAAGCTCCATGACCACGCTGCGGGTGATGCCCTCCAGGATCCCCACCACAGCCGTGGGGGTAAAGAGTACACCTTTCTTGATCAGAAAGATATTCTCCGAAGTGCACTCCGTGATATAGCCGTGCCGGTCGAGCATGACCGCCTCGGCGCAGCCCGCGTGAATGGCTTCGAGTTTCCCCAAGATGTTGTTCAGATAGTTCAGCGACTTGATTCGAGGGGAGAGGGCGTCGGGGGAGTTTTTCCGGGTGGACGCGATCATCAGCTTCATACCGGTCTCGTAGGTCTCTTTAGGATAAAGTTTGATCTCGTCGGTGATGATGATGATGGCGGGCTTGGGGCACTTGCGTGGGTCGAGGCCCAGGTCACCTGCTCCCCGGGTCACCACCAGCCGAATATAAGCGTCGCGCAGATTGTTGCGGCGCAGAGTCTCCAGCACCGCTTCTCGCATTTCGTCGATACTCAAGGGGATGTCGATCAGGATCGAGCGGGCCGAGAGATAGAGTCTCTCCAGGTGCTCGTCCAGCCGAAAGACCCGACCGCTGTAGGCCCGGATCCCTTCAAAAATTCCATCGCCATAAAGCAGGCCGTGGTCGAAAACCGACACCTTGGCCTCCTGCTTGGGATAGTACTGACCGTCGATGTAAACTTGTATACTCAAAACTGATCCTCCTGAATCCCCCTTCTTCCCAGGGGGCCAGGGGCGCAAAACCCTCCAAAGGAATCCCTTTTTTTCGCTAGAAGCCGTGGCCGTGTCCTTAACTCTCATCAAAGCCTCCCTCCTCGAAGGCATAAAGCTGCGTGAAAAAATGTTGGAGATGGCCGAGCCGATCGAGTCGGCCGGCCGATTGTGGATCGATTGCCTGAAGCAGGGTGGAAAGATCCTGTTCGCCGGCAACGGTGGCAGCGCCGCCGACGCCCAGCACTTGGCCGCCGAATTGGTGGGTCGCTTCGAACGGGCCAACGGATTTCCGGCCCTGGCCCTGACCGTGGACACCTCCTGCCTGACCGCACTGGCCAACGACTTCGGCTTCGAGCAGGTCTTCAGCCGACAGGTCCTGGCGCTGGGCAACCCAGGCGATCTGTTGGTGGGCATCACCACCTCCGGCGGCTCACCCAATGTGGTGGCGGCTCTGGAGGCTGCCAGGAAAAAAGGAATGAAAACTCTGGCTCTGACCGGGGAGACCGGCGGTCCGGCTGAAGCCTTGTCCGATCTTTGCATCAAGGTCCCCTCACCGCGCACCTGTCGCGTCCAGGAGATCCATCTGAGCCTCGGTCATGTGTGGTGCGAAATGGTGGAAAGCGCCCTGCCGAGCCCCCTGAAGGCGTAGGCCCTCAGTGCGGGTTGGACTTTTTTCCAACGCCTACCGCCCGGTGGTCTCGGGGGTGGTCAACTCCCTGGTGGAGATCAGAAAGGGCCTACTCCAGCGAGGGCACACCCCTTTTGTGTTTGCTCCCGAGGTCCGGGGATACCGGGAAGCTCACGCCGGAGTCTTTCGCTTTCCGTCACTGGATCTCGATCCCTCGGTGGGGTTTCCGGTGCCCATCCCGTTTTCCGCCAGACTGGCGAGATTGGTGGGCAAAATGGACCTTTCCCTGATCCACTCCCACCATCCCATCTTGATCGGCGCCACCGCGGCGGGCTTTGCGCGCAGACTCCAGGTACCGCTGATCTACACCTTTCACACCCAGATCGAGCAGTACACCCACTACGTGCCGTTCTTTGACCAGCAGTACGTGAAGGAGCGCACCCGCCGGAAAATGAGCCAGTACCTCTCCAAGTGCGATCTCATCATCTGCCCTTCCCCGGGAATTCGACCGGTGATCGACTCTTACGGCGTGGAGACTCCGGTGGTCACCTTGCCCAACGCCATCGACCTCTGCAAATTTCAAAGCCCTCCCCCCAAAGGTGAGTCGTTGCGCTCCAGGCTGGGTCTCGCGGAGAAGACCCGGATCAGTTTGTCGGTGGGACGATTGGCCCCGGAAAAAGGGCTGGAGTTTCTGTTTCGAGCCTTCGCCTCTCTCAATACCCCTGACCACCACCTGGTGCTGGCCGGACACGGTCCGCAAGCCGAAGTCCTGCAGCGCTTGGCCGGTGAACTGGGGGTCCGCTCACAGATTCATTTTTTGGGGGCCACACCCTACCAACAGATGCCGTCTCTTTATGCCCAGGCGGATCTCTTCGTGATCTGCTCCACCACCGAGGTCAAGCCGCTGGTGGTGCTGGAAGCCCTGGCCGGCGGCTTACCAGTGTTGGCGGTGGCGGCCTGCGGAACCCAGGACACCCTCACCGATCACCACGACGGGCGCCTTTGTACGCTAAATCAAGAGCAGTACGTGGAAGCCTGGAGGCAGCTCCTGGAAAACCGGGAAATCCGGGAGAGACTCGGTGCCAACGCTCGCCAAACCGCTTCCCAGTACTCCATGGAAACTTATCTCGACCGGCTCTGTTCGGTCTACCAGGATACCCTGGATCGAGTTCGGTCAAAAAGTTGCAAGACAGTTACCAGATAAGCTTTGAAAGCTCCGTCTCGGGGCTTGCGGCCGGTCCCTGGGATGCCTGCGCCGGGGAGAACCCGTTTGTAGGGCACGCCTTCTTGTCGTGCCTGGAGGAGAGCGGCTGCGTGGGCGACTCCACCGGCTGGCAGCCTTATCCGCTGGTGGTGCAGGATAGGCAGAGCGGCGCTCTGGTGGGAGCCTGTCCCTGCTACCTCAAGCTGCACTCCCAGGGGGAGTATATGTTCGACTACCACTGGGCCGACGCCTATCACCGGCTGTTCTCACCCACCGACTCCTACTATCCGAAGCTCCAGGTGGCGGTACCCTTTACCCCCGTGCCGGGTCCCCGGCTGCTGGTCGAACGGAGTCTCTCCCCGGCCCGGCAAACCGAGATTCGAACCCTCATGCTAAAGGCGCTATCCCAGGAGACCGACCGGCTCGGTTACTCCTCGGCCCACCTCACTTTTTGTTCTGCCGAGGAGTCTGCCCTGGCCGCCGCTACCGATAGCTACCTTCCTCGCCTGGGTGAGCAGTACCACTGGTTCAACGAAGGCTACGAGCAGTGGAACGACTTCCTACAGAGCCTCACCTCCAGGAAACGCAAGACCCTTGCCAAGGAACGAAAGCGAGCCAACTCCTACCCCCTGGAGATCGTGACGGTGCACGGGAGCGAGGCAACCCAGCAACAGCTCCTCAGCTTTTTCCGGATGTACCAGGCCACCAGCATGCAGAAGTGGGGGCGTCCGTATCTCAATCTGCTCTTCTTTCAAACCCTGGCCCGCAAGCTCAAAGACCAATTGGTCTTGTTTCTGGTCCGCCAGAAGCCTTCCGGGCGATGGGTGGCCGGAGCCTGGAACCTCCGCAGCGACTCGGCTCTGTTCGGTCGAAACTGGGGATGCCTGGAGCAGTACGACCTCCTGCACTTTGAAGTCTGTTACTACCGCGCCATCGATTACGCCATCGAACACGGGCTCTCCCGAGTGGAAGCCGGGGCCCAGGGCACCCACAAGATCGGCCGAGGGTACCGTCCCAGGCCTGTGCATTCGGTGCATTACCTCCGCTCCCGTCCCTTTCGCCAGGCCATCGCCCGGTATTTGGAATCGGAGACCGAGGAGATCGAATACCGAATACAGGCCCTGTCTCAGCTGGAGCCGTTCAAGAACCGTTGATATTTTGCGCATTCAGTATAGGGGGAGCCGGGGGAGCGGTGGAAGTCCACACTCCTACGGTGCGATCGATTGAGTGAGAAGAAGACCACAAAAGTTACGGCCTCTCAGCTAGTAGAGCAGCTCAAGCTTGAAAAGAAGCGCAGCAAGCTTCTCAAGCTAAAGCAGGCCAAAACCCTCAAGCTGCTCAAGGCGGCCAAACTCAAGCTGCTCAAATACCAGAAAGCTTACAAGAAGCTTAAGGACCAGGGCGTGGCCGGGTCCAGCCTGCTGGAGAAACGGATCAAGACCCTGGAAGCCGATCTCTCCAAGGCCGAGGAGAGGCTTTCCAAAACCCTGGCCCTTCTCAAGAGCAGCAAGTCCGATCTGGCCACCGCAAAAACGGCTCTCCGGGAAGCCAAATCGGGTGCCCAGACAAAGCAAACGAGCAACGTCGAACTCGAACGAACCAGAGCGCGCCTTGCTCAATTGGAGAAAGAAAGGGCCGAGCAGAGTCAGAAACTGACCGCCCTGGCCGACTCCTTCACCAAGCTCCAGAAGACCCACAGCAAGAACCTTCTGCACGAACACGATGGATGGAAAGAAGCTCAGGTCGAGATCGACGAGCTTCGCGAGACCATGGACGCGCTGGAGGAGGAGCGCGGCGAACTGGCGGCCAGGCTAGAGCAGAGTGAAAAGGAGTTGGAACAGTCCAGGGCCGAGCACGCTCGGGAGCGAGCAGCCCTGGAAACGAGCCTGGAGCAGACCCAGAGCCGGCTGGCTGGGCGCGAGGCTGAGCACGAAGAAGCGCTCCTGAAGCTCTGGGATCTGGAGGAGCGCATCCAGACCGAAGGGGGAGAGTTGGGCGGGGCCCTGGAGGCCAAGAACGCCGAACTTGAGGAGACTCGGAAAAAGGTCCAACAACTGACCGAGCAAGTGGCCCGGGAAGAGTCCGAAAAAGAAAAGGCGCTGGCCCGCCTGAATGAAAGCCGGGACGAAGCGGCGCGACTGGAGCAAGAGCACAGCGCCCTGACCTCCGAACTCGACGACAACCGGGGCCAGGTGGCGGCCCTGAAATCGGCCACCGGGGCCTTGCAGGAGCAACTCACCGAGCAGGGCCGAAAATACAAGGCTCTGCTAGCCGAGCAGACCACCCTCCAGGAAAAACTGGAAAAGCAACAGGAGCAGTTGCGCAGTCAGGGCGTTCCGGGCGGTGACAGCCCGGACCGGGAGCCCGCTGAGCAGCGCGCCGGCAAAGCCGAAGCCCGGCTCAAAGAAGTGGAAGAGCAACTGATGGAGACCCGATCGCGGCTGCTCGGTATTCACAACGACATGGAAACCACGGACTTGGCCAGGCAGGCCGCCGAGCAACGCAATCAGGAATTAGAAAAAGAACTCGAGTACAGCGCTTCGCAAATGCAGCAACTGGAAGACTTGATCAGCTTGCTGGAGCAAAAAGAGGAGACCAACATTCGCCAGCTCGCCGCCATGCGCCGCCAGATCACCGAGCTTCTGGAAGACAACGGCCGGTTGAAGGAGGAAATCGTGGACAAGGGCAACCGTCTCAAGAACGTAGAGCGTTCCTACGAAGAAACCGATGAGTCGCTGACCAACATCAAACGGCGCTACGAAACCACCCGCGAGGCCCTGGAGTTGAACAAGAGCCAGCTCACCGAAGCACGAAACCGGGCCCTCTTGAACCTCACCAAGGCCGAAGACGCAGAAAAAAGGTGCTCCCAGGCAGAGCGCGAGTCCAAGGTTATGGCTGAAGAGAACAAAGTCCTGAAGCGCCGGTTGGACCGGTTGCAAGAGCGAGTCGCCGAGCTGGAAATGCTCTCCTGATAAGGAGCACTTGGCATTCGCAGACGTTGTGTTATAGTAGACAAGGCTCGCGCCTAGGAACTGGGAGATTTTAATGACCACTTTGACCCTCATCGCCACCCTCGGACTGTTGATCACGATCGGGGTGGTGAGCGGACAGAAAAAGCCTGTGCCCGACCGAGTCAAGGTAAAGCCAGAGTCGCGATAAACCTTCCCAGTTGAGGAGACAACAGAGTTCTCCACTTCGCTTCTTCCACCGCAAAGCCCAGCACCGCCGCAAACTGCTCGGGCGATGCCAGCAAGGCTCTAAAGACCCGCTTTCGTAAGACCGGCCGCTGAATCAACCACAACAGCCCGGAGACCAGATAGTGGTGGCGCCGCTTGATGGCCCGATGCTCGTTAGGATAGTCCCCCAGTCGCTCTTCCAAAATACAGTTCGCCAGGCTTCGAGCCTGCCGCAAGCCCAGGCACAGACCCTCCCCCGTCAGCGCATCCAGATAGCCGGCGGCGTCTCCCACCAGGGCGATCCGCCCCCCGGGGTGGAGGGGAGAAACCACCCCTTGCTGCAGCGGCCCGATGGCCCGGTCGTCGCCCCACGGATCACCCAGCGGCGAGGGTAAAGTCTCCAGAAAACCCGGACCCATCAGCCTGAGCAGCCGCTCCCACACCTTCCCTTTGCCGGGCAGCGGCCGCCCCAATGTTTGCGGTGACCACAGAAACGCCAGTCCAAAAAGCCCGGCGCCGAGGGGGGTCAGGTAGCTCTCAAGACCCGGCCCGAGGTTCACCTGAACCTGCTCGCGTGACTCTCGCGAGCGAAAGTAGCAGCGAGTTCCCCAGCGATAAAACCGGCGAGGCCTGGCAGACTCCAAACCGGCCTTGCGGCGGACTGTGGAGTGCAGGCCGTCGGCCCCCACCAGAAAACCGCAGCGCTCCCTCTGAACGCCTCCTCCTGCGCCCCGCAGGCTCAATTCCAGCCCGTCTTTCAAGACCGTGAGTTCCTGCAGCCTGGTCCCTCTCCAGACCTCCACCGTGGAGGCCGCCAGGGCTTCGGTAAAGGCTTGCATCAGATGGCTCCTCTGGACTCCGAAAGCAGGTTTTCGCAGCGCTCCGCTCACGAATTCCCCAGCCAGGCCGTAGGTGATCCCGCGGATCGTGCCTCGCTGGGTGAGTCGTTCGGCGATCCCCAGGTCACTGAGTACCTCCCAGGCCGCCGGCAGCAACCCTTCTCCGCAGATCTTACGGCTGCTCGCTCCGGCGTCGAGCAGGAGCACCTCTCGGCCGGCCCGCGCCAGGTAGAGCGACAGAGCACTGCCGATGGGGCCCCCACCGACCACCACGATCCTCAGGGTCGAACCAACTCGGCAAACTCCCGGGCCGCCGTGCCCCGCCGCAGCTTGCCGCTGGAGGTCAAAGGCAACTCTCCCGGCTGGAGATACTCCACCCGATCGGGGCGCAGGGTGGTCCGGCGACGGCAAACATTGAGGATCTTCTCCTCCAGCCGCTCCCTGCTTCCCCGATAGTTCTTCTCCACCTCGCAGAGCAAGACCAGCCGATCCCGATGCTCCGCCGATTCCTGGGTGAAGGCACAGCAACGCCGCACCTCTTCGAGCGATTCCACGCTCTCTTCCAGCAAAGCGGGATCGTGGTTTCGCCCGTCCAGCAACAAGATGTCTCGGCGGCGCCCGTAGAGGCAGAGTTCCCCCTCGAGCAAAAATCCGGCGTCTCCGGTCTGCAGCCAGCCTCCCTGAACCTGCTCCGTCTCTTCTCCCAGTACCCCGGACATCAGCGAAGGGCTGCGGACCCAGACATCGCCCAACTCTCCCGGCCCCAGCGCTCGGCCGGCGGGTCCTCGGATCTCCACCTCCACCCCTCGAAGGGGCTTGCCCAGGCTCGGCGTCACCTGGTCACCGGGTCGAACCTTTCCGTGGAGCGCCATCTCCTGAAGATCGAAGGAGTGGGTTTTCAAGCCCTGGCCCAGAGGGCTGAAGGTGACTGCCAGGGTGGCCTCGGCCAGCCCGTAAACCGGGGAAAAGGCCCGCTCGGAAAAACCGGCCGGAGCGAACTTGCGGGCGAACTCCCGCAAGGTCGCGGGTCGCACCGGTTCGGCTCCCACCATGGCGATCTGCCAGCAACTGAGGTCCAGGCTTCTGACTTCCTCCTCGGAGATCCGCCGCAGGCAATGGGCCAGCGCAAAGTTGGGTGCCGAAGAGGTGGTCGCTCGACGCTGGGAGATGGCCTCCAGCCAGGTGAGCGGCCGCAGGGCAAACACTTCCGGCCCCATCAGAGTCAGATCCCCCGGCGCCAGCAGCGGCATGAGAAAACACCCGAGTAGTCCCATGTCGTGATAGAGGGGTAGCCAGCTCACACAGCTGTGCCGGCAGGCCCCCCCGGGAAACTGCTCCAGTACCGCCCGAGAATTGCTCAAGAGAGCCTCCTCGGAGAGCATGATCGGCCTGGGGTCCCGGGTGGTTCCGCTGGAGAACTGGATAAGGGCGCAGCCTGGGCCGGTCGTCTCGAGCTCCAGCCCGTCCTCCTCTTCCACTTGCTCGAAACTAAGGACCGGAATCCCCGCGAGCTCTCGAAAAATGGAGACGAGGTCCTCCTCCCCCACCAGAACGTGCGCCTCGCTCCGCTGCAGTTTACCCAGCGTCTCGGCCAGAAACTGCTCCAGACCGGCCAGCCGGGTCGGCTTCGGTAGCACGGTGAGGGTGGCCCCAGCTCGCCAAACCGCAGCCGCCACGGCGGCAAGCGATGGCCCGGTGGAGCCCATCACCGCCACCACCGTGCCCGGGCCGCCACCCCGCCGCTGGAGTGCGTCTCTAAGCCGCTCCACCATCTCTCCGAACTGCGCGTAGGAAAGCCTGCTCGCCAGACCTCTCAGGTTGTAAAAGAAAAGCTCGCGTTCGGATTTCCAGGCCGCGCCGAGCGACTCGCTGAGGTTCATTCTGCTTCTCCCGAACTGAGGGCTTCCTCCAGCAGGGCCATCAGGTCGGCCACCGTGGCGGGGGGCTCTTCCGGATGCTCCTGGAGCTTTATCCGATACTTGTTTTCTAGCCCCACCGCCAAACAGAGAAGGCCCACCGAATCGAGTTCAAGATCCTCCACCAACCGGCTGTCCACCGAGATCCCGGACTTCACCCCACAGGGCCCCCGCAAAACCTCCACGATCTGTTCAAACAGTCCGGATCTCATCACCGAAGGGCCCTATCTTCCACCCGGATGCGGTGGCAGAGCAGCAGCAGGTTCAGCACCCCGAAGACCAACGCCGTTCTCCAGCACCCTCCGATCAGCGGGAGGGCCGCGATCTCCAGAGACACCCCCAGATAGTTGGGGTGATTCAAGTGGCGAAACGGACCCTCCGCTACCAACTCCACCCCTTCCAACACCAGCACCCGGGTGGTCCAGCGGCGTCGGAGGGTTCGAATGGTAGCCCAACGGAGATACTGTCCGGCCAGAAACATGACCCAGGCGCTCAGGCAAACCCCCCAGGGCAAGGCCAGGGGAGCCGTCCACCATTCAGCCAGGCAGGCCACCAGCCAGAGCGCGTGCAGCGCCACCATCAGGGGGTAGTGCCCGGCCCCGTGCTCCACTGCACCTTTTCGACGGAGGTGTGCTTCGTTGGAGCGGGAGATCTGGAGTTCCATCACCCGCTGCAGAGCCACCGCTATGACCAGAAAGGCGTACATCAAACTTCCCATTTTAAGAGCACCAGTTCAGCGCAAAAAGCCGGGCCCATAGCCATCAAGAGCCCGTGATCTCCAGGCTTTGGTAGGCCGCTTCGAAAAACCTCGTCGAGGATCGCCAGCACCGAGACCGACGACAGGTTTCCCAATTTAGCCAGGGACTCCCGGGAACGGTCCAGGGCGCCCGGCAGCCCCAGGCCATCTTCCAGCGCTTTCATCACCTTGGGTCCGCCCGGGTGGGCCAGCCAGTGGTCGATGTCGCCAGGCTCCAGGCCGTGCTCCGAGAGAAAAGATCGAATCGCCTGGCTCACCACACCTTCGGCGAAGGCGGGAACCTGATTGTTCAAGACGATCTGAAAGCCGTGCTGGTCAAACTCCCAACCCATCACCTCCTCGGAGTCGGGAAAGAAGGCTGAGCGGGTCGCCACCACTTTACAGCCCTTCCCCCGTTCTACGGCCCGGGCGGCTATCGGATTCTCCTCTCCGGCCATCAAGACCGCCGCCGCTCCATCTCCGAAAAGGCCGGTGGCCACCAGATTGGCCACCGAAAGATCCTGGATCTGCAGAGTCAGGGAGCACAGTTCCACCGCCAACAGCAGACCCACCTGCGAGGTTCCCCGGAGCAGGTCGCTCAGGCGGGCCACCCCGGCCGCCCCGGCCAGACAGCCCAGGCCGAACAGCGGGACCCGACGAGCTGAGCGAGCAATGGGCAAGCGGTTCATCAGCCGCGCCTCCAGGGTGGGCACTGCCAACCCGGTCACGGTGGTGGAGAGCAGAACTTCCACCTCTTTCCAATCAAATTCAGAGTTTTGCAGCAACCGGGCGGTCGTTTGCTCCAGCAGATCGAGGGAGACCTCTCGAAAAGCCAGGTTGCGGCTCCCGAAGTCTCGCAACTCGGCGTACCGTTCTTTGGGTAAGGCTAAGTAGCGCCCGTCCACCTTCATATTCTGAAAAAAGGCACGGAGGCGGTCCGGGTTGTAGAGCGCCTCTCCCCAGAGTTCGACCAGGGCGTCTAATAAAGCGTCCTGTTCGTAGTAGTGCTTGGGAAACCCCAGTTCACTACTGAGAAGATAGGGCACTACTGCACGACCGTTGCCTTTTCGATCATGGTGGGCTTTTCATCCAGTGACTCGATATAAGCCGCACCGTCCTCCCACAAGCGGCTCTGGTCAAGACCCATGGAGGGATCCCCCACCACCGCGAACTTATCCACGATCTCGATACCTTTGACCACTTTGCCAAAAACGGTGAAGTTCATGCTCGGATCGGCCAACTGGTTGTTGGTGCGATAGTTGATGAAGACCTGAGTCGAATTGGTGTTGGGACCGGCCTTGGCAAACGCCATGGTGCCCTTTTCAAATTCGAAGTAAGTGGGGTCGTCAGCGAAGGTGTTCTCTTTGAAAGCCTTGTGCGGGTCTCTCCAGTTGACCCCGAACTGAGCCACGAATCCGGGGACCACCCGAGATACCGGGGTGTCGTCGTAGAATCCCGACTCCACCAACTCCACGAAACGTTTGGCGGCATTGGGAGCGGCCTCCGGATAGATCTCCATGACGACTTCACCGGCGGTGGTGCGGAAGCTGACGGTGGTCTTCTTGGTGATCGTAGGTGGCTCTTTGCCGGGCAGCGGCTTGAGATCGTGACTGATCTCAGCTCCCGGGGTGGCATCGGCTGCCGGGGTCTCTGTGCCGTCCGGGGTGGCCGAAATTTCCGGTGTAGCGGTCCCTTCGGGACTGGCGGTGGCCTCAGGGGTCACCTCTACCAGCGTCTCGAGCGGGGTTTGCCGCAGAGTTTGAATCGGACTCGGAGTGTTGCCGGGTCCGGTTTCAGCGGGACAGCCAGATAGAATAAGCCCTGCCCCCACGGCCACTAAAACTTTGCAAAACCTATTCCTCATGCCACGCTCTCCTTCGGTGCAATCCAAGTCTCATGTTCCCGCTCCTTCGGCAATCCGAAGAGAATGCGGAACATCCGTCTGTTTCGCAAGGCCAATGCATCTCCTCCTGAGGCGGAAGGTTCCTGGCACTTTCTGCTTAAGAGAGATGCACCATCGGAGGAGTCCTATAATGTCCAGAATCAAGCGCGTTGTCTTATATAAGCACGGAGTCGGCCACTTTGAGCAAGAAGCGTCCATCTCCGGAGACGACGAGGTTCGTCTGGCCTTTCGCTCCCAGGAGATGAACGACGTCTTAAAGTCGCTGACTGTCTACGATAGTGGTGGAGGGGCGGTGAGTTCAGTCTCCTACGACAACAAGAAGCCGATCGCCAAACTTCTGGCCGACATTTCTCTGGATATTCCAGCCCAGGGTGGTAGCGTACCGCTGCTGGCCTCCTTGCGGGGAGCAGAGGTCGCAGTCTCGGTGGGCTCAAGGACCGTGGAAGGGCAGATCGTGGGGGTGGATTATCGGAATTCGTTCCATGAGGGGGAGGTCTCTCAGCGTTGTTTACTCACGGTTTTCGAAGAACAGGGGCGCCTCCAGACCTTCGACCTAGACGAGGTCGCCGGCGTCAGCTTCAAAGATCCCGAACTCCAGAGCGATATGCAGTTTTTGTTTTCCACCGTATTCTCGGCCAAGAAGCAGGACACCAAATCCCTCAAGGTGTTTAGCCGGGGGGAGGGAGAGCGAACTCTCAGTATCAGCTACGTGGTGGAGTGCCCGGTTTGGAAGACCTCCTATCGTATAGCGCTGCCCCAAGAGGATTCCCAGCAGAAGGCATTTCTGCAAGGTTGGGCCCTGGTGGATAACCCCCAAGACGAGGACTGGAAGGACGTGCAGCTCTCTCTGGTGAGCGGGCTACCCATAAGTTTTCGCCACGACCTTTACTCCCCGCGGTACCTCCACAGGCAAGAGGTGGAAGTGGAGACCGAGAGCGCAGCCGGTCCGGTCATGGCCGAGGGGTCGTTGTTTGAAAAAGAAGCCTACGAAAGTCACGATCTTTTCTGTGCAGCGGAGCCCGAAATGCCTGGAAGCTATGTTCGTGCGTCTCCGGCTCCTGTTCCCCTGGGAAGCCTTGCGCGGGGTGGCGGCGGTGCGGTGGAGCAAAGCGCCGCCAGAGTCGAGACCATTACCCAGAAGACCGGCCAGCTGTTCGAGTACAAAATCGACCGGCCGGTGACCGTGTTGCGCAATCAATCGGCCCTGGTGCCTATCGTGGCCGATAGGTTCGAGGGGGGTAAGAAACTGCTCTACAACCAGGCCCAGCGAGGCGAAAACCCCTTTTCGGTGGTCGACTTCAAGAACTCAACCGGCCTCACCCTGGAGGGCGGACCGGTGACCATTTACGAGGGCGAGATCTACGCCGGGGAGGCCATGCTGGACACCCTGGCACCCGACGAAGAACGAATGTTACCCTACGCGGTGGCCCTCGAAGTAGAAGTGAAGGTCGAGACAGAAACCCGTGACACGCTGATCGCTCAGTCTGTAACCGAAGGCCTCTGGACCCAAAAGCGCGCGCTCTATAACTACACCACCTACCGGTTGGTAAATAAGAGCAAGCAAGCGAAAACCGTGTTGGTGGAGCACCCACTGAGTCAGGCGGAGCTGGTCCGCTCCCCCCAGCCGGATTGCGAAACCCGAAATTATCGGCGCTTTCTGGTCAAACTTCCGGCCGGGGGTAAAGAGGACCTCAGGCTCACCGAAAAGACCGTGGAAACCGACCAGCAAGCTTTTGCCAACACCAACCTGAAACACGTCCTGATCCTCCTTGAGGGGATGGTCGAGGAGATGCCTCCTATTCTGGCTCAACTCAAAGAACTCAGCGAGCGGATGAACGAGCTGGTTCAGGAACAGCACGATAACAATCAATATAGCGGAAACCTCCAGGCCGGTCAGGCCAGAATCCGCGAGAACTTAAAGAGTCTCGGCTCCACGGAAGAAGAGAGACGGCTGCGCTCCCGTTACGTCACCCAACTCGATAAGGAAGAAACCCAGATCGCAGAGTGCAAGGCCAAAAACGACAAACTGCGCCTGGAACTGGCAGAGGCCGAGCGAGAGTTCCGCAAGTTAACCGGGGAAATCACTCTAGAGCGGGTGTTTGAGGGTTAAACCCAGATGATCATGTCATCGAAGTCCCGCCGACCGAGTTTCAGGGATACCGTTGTTTTCTTGTCGTCCTGGTGCCGGTAGCCCACAGTCACCAGGCCCATAAAGCGCCATTCGGGGGGCAAGTCGAGAAGCTGGATCAGGTCCGGACCGGCGTGGGGTCCCAGGTAGCCACAGGCGAGTCCGCTCGCCTCGGCGGCGATGTACAGAGACATCAGTGCCTTGCCGGTATCCAGGATGGGATAAGAGACCGGCCAATCCTGAGGACTGGTCCGCTTATCGGGAAGGCTGTAACGCTCTTCGTAGGCGCTTTCGCAGACCGCCGCCACCACGTGCACCGGGGCCTCGGAAAGCCAGGCGGGAAAACCTCTGGCTCGATAGCTCACTTCCCCGTAGGCCTCGGCGATCTCTTTTCTCCGAGCCTCCCCGGTCACCACCGCAAACCGCACCCCCTGAGAGTTCCCGGCCGAGGGTGAACGGCGCGCCGCTTCCAACACCCGCAGCAAGACCGCCCGGGGCACCGAGCGCTGCTGATAACGCCGACACATCCGGCGACCCGACAGAGAATTTAACATGATGTTTTCAGGTTATATCACAATTGGGCGGGCTCAGGGGTCGATTTCGGCATGGCGTCTACTTTCTTGAAATTTTCCCGCATCAAAACATGCTTGCTGCAGATGACCCGAACTCACCAATTCCGCGATCCTCTCGCACAACTGCACGGTCTCTTCCTTTCCTCGTTTGGCCGCCCCCTTGCTCAGGATATTGAGCTTGCGAAAAAGTTCGCTCAAGACCGCCTCCTCCCGGCCTTTAAAGGCCCCGTCTACCAATCCCTTGAGAAGCGACAAGATCCGAAAGCGGTCCATTGCAGGGAAGACCTTGGAGAGCTGATCCGGGTGCCCACCGTGCTTGACCACCAGAGGCTCGGGGCAAAACTCGAACCGCTCTTTAGCCGAGACCCGAAGCCATAGATCATAATCTTCACACACGAACAGCTCCTCGTCGAAGCCACCGAACGCTTGAAACAGCTCCCTTGTCAGCATCACGGTCGAGCAGGACACGCAGACCGCCTTCAAAGATCGAGCGAAGAGATCCCCGCCCTGGATCCGGTGAGGTTTAGGTGGAGTGACTCTCCGGCCGTTGCGATACCAGATCTCTTCGGCCTGACCGATCGACAACCCTGAAGCTCTGAGACTCTCCAGGTGCCGGGCCAGCTTGGCAGGGAGCCAGTAATCGTCGGAATCTAAGAAGGCGAGCCACTCCCCTCGAGCCAGGGCGGCCCCCGCGTTGCGGGCGGCTCCCGGCCCGCAGTTGCGCTCCAGGCGCAGGACCTGATGCCCTCCCTCCTCCACTCGCCGATAAAGAGCCTCCGCCGGCCGCTCGGAAGCGTCGTCCACCAGCAGCAGTTCAAAACCTACCTCTCGCTGGCTCAAGACCGAATCGACGGCGCGCTCCAGGAGTTCTGCCCGATTGTAAGCAGGAATTATTACGGATACCTCAGGATTCAAACTCACCCCGTGGTGTTCAATCCGCTTCCCAAAAACTCTTTAACAAAATGTTACAACCAACCGCTTGGGCCTTTTTCATGCTAACCTTACAGAGAATGAGATCGCGCGGATTTACCCTGGTAGAAGTCATCGTGTCGCTCACGCTCATCTCTATTGCGTTGCTGGGCGTCATGGGTGCTATTGCCTACGGCACGAAACATTCCGGATCCGGCGAAGAGTTGACTGATGCCACGCACATAGCGCGTACCTACCTCTCCTATATCCAGGAGTCCACCCTGCTAGACACCATCGAATCCGAAACCGGGGAATGGCCCAGCGAATCCAGTGGCTTGAACGACGCGGTGGAAGAACTGCGCCCCCTGGATGATCCCCCTTTCGGATTGGAAGCAAAGCTAGACTTCAGCCCAGCCCAGATCGAAAAGTATCGCCGGCGAATCCGCTCCCAGCGAGTCTCCGACGATCTGGCGGATCACCGATTCAATCTAGCCCGGGTTCAGGTGACTATCTTTTGGGAGAGCAAGCAAGGGGAGCGCAACGTTTTGCTCACGGGATTGGTGAGTACCAATCGTGATTAGAATTTTACCTAGACGTTTTGGTTTTTCCATTATCGAACTGCTAGTAGTGGCCGGCATTTTTGCCTTAATCATGGCGCTTACTTCGGTCATTTTCTTTCAAGGTCGAGACGCCATGGAACTCTCGACGGAGAAGGTCGATACCGCGGGGCGCTCCCGCCGGGCCCTGGATTCGCTAACCCCTTTGGTGGCTTCCACCGTAGAGACCGGAGGGTTTGAAGCGATCACCGTCTTCGACCCCGATCTGAGCAACATGAAAGACGAATGTCATATAGATCTCACCACCAGAGAAAACTTCTTACAGAGCGACTACTCCCCGACCACCCCATTCGACGCCACCGGTCCTTACTACCGCTTTCGAGTTCGGTACGAACCAGCCACCCAGGAGCTCAAACTGTATCGGCTACGGATAGCCCCGATCGATGTAGACACCACCGTCAATCCGCGCCTCATCGCACGAAACGTGATGGGTTGTAGTTTCCATGACATCACCGTGGGCACCGTGAAAGTCACCCTCAAGATTCAAGCCGACCAGCCTGATGAAGCCCGGCCGGACGGGGTCACTAGTACGACTCTGTCGGCCGTGCTGTCGGCACCGGGCAACAAATAGGAAAGAAGGAAACAACATGCTCATCACCATCGGGAAACCGAGACAAAGAGGCCAGGTCTTGCTGATGACCGCCTTCTTCATCTTCGTGTTGTTTACTCTAGCCCTCACATTTTTCAAACTGGTGCCCCTGGAGCTAAACTCCGCCCTGAAGACCAGACAAACCGTGAACGCCCAGGTGATCGCCGATTCCGGGATCCGAGAGGCCAGGGTGTGGTTGCAGCGCCAGGATCCGGGCCGGGTCTTAAACGACAGCGTTCTGGAAGATGAGTTTAACCGGACCACCCGGGACAACCCCGTGCTACTGGGCAATACCTGGGATGCAGGCGCCGGGCCGGACGCTCAGAGAGGGCTGTGGAGATACACCGTAACTCTCAAGAGAAATCCCACCAATCCTTTTGCTTTCGACGCCGTATCCACGTGTTACTTCGATGACCTTCCCATGCGTCAGGCCCGGGCCACCCTGGCCCGAGAGAATTTTTCTCGCTACGCCCTCTTCATAGACCGTTGGTCTGAAGAATTGCTCATGCAAGCTTCCCCCGGCGCCATTCAGGGCCCCTTTCACACCAACGATTTCTTTCGATTGGTCATCCCCGACAACTTCTACGGCTTCTCCAATGATTCGTTCGTGACCGGCGTCGATGGGGTTATGACTCACGCCG
The DNA here is from genome assembly GCA_041676625.1 of Vulcanimicrobiota bacterium. GTDB lineage: Bacteria > Vulcanimicrobiota > Xenobia > Xenobiales > JADMJV01 > JAEXNA01. Next base: position 833 of record JBAYRN010000052.1, on the reverse strand, counting down.
GGTCCACCTCTCAGGGCGACCTCGACTACGTGAGTGAGACCGGCGACGGCAACGCCTACTTCAGCGCCAGTAACCCCAACGCCAATAGCGTGGAGGAGGCCGTGCCCTACAATGAAGACGGGGCCATCGGTTCTCGTTATGAATCCATCGTGCGGGGAGGGCGCTCCAATCTGAACTCCTCGGAGCACGTGCGACTCCCCTACAACGCCGATGAGCTTATGATTCAGGCTCTGGGTGCCCAGGACGCCGACACCGCCGTGATACCTTCCGAGGTCGGTTTGCATATCCCGGTCGACGGCGACCAGGTGCAAGGCGGTATCTACCTGGTGGGAGATGCCAAAATAAAACTCCACATCAACGACCGGGGCAACCAGGTTCACACTTTCACCCAGGTCATCCCCGAGGACGCTTATGCGTACACCTACGACCAGCCTTACCAGCGACCCCGCTACGACAACGTACCTCGAACTTTGGCCCTGGGTAGCAGCTACAACCAATCCGTATCCCGGCAAGTGACGGAGGATGTTCAAGTCCAGGTGGGAACCGAAACTCGCTCCGACACCATCACCGAGCAAGTACCCACCGGCCGTCGCCTGGTGACCGGCGGGGGTGGGACCACGGTCGCCCAGTATGAGACCACTTACCGCACGGTCACTCGGACGGTGGAACGGCAAGTCCCCGTCTACGGTACGGAGTCACGCACTTCAACCGTGACTGAGACGGTGTCACGCACCATCACCGATCCCGAAGACCCCAGGATCGGGACCACTGTTGACTCCTGGGAGGTTGTGGGCTACGACGATCTGACCCGCTCGGTCACCCAAATCGTCAGT
>JBAYRN010000051.1:0-38718 GCA_041676625.1 Vulcanimicrobiota bacterium | reverse complement strand
CCACCTCCTGAAGCGAAATTTTCCTCAAATAGGTCCACTATTCCACAGAAAATTCCACTCCAGGAGGAGAAAAATGTCCTGCGTTTGGCTCGGAATGCCAAATGTCCACAGGCCCTAGTTCATAAATTGTTAAAGACTTTGATACAAGTTGGAAAGAAGTTGGAAATACCTGGTTCGATTCAGCTCTTTACCGTAGAAGTATGAAGATAAACCAGGGTAAGTTTCTGTATCCCCGCTTTGCCGTCCAACAGTCGGCGCTCCAGCGAGACGTTGGGGCGGCAAAACTGGCCAACGCTCAGTCTTACGGCCGGCAGACCAATCGTAGCGAAGACCTGGTGGAACTCCACCAGGCGACCTCGCCGGAGGTCCACCTGACCCCGAGGGCTTTGCGGGAGCAATCCCTTGAGACTCGAGGTTTTAGAAGTGCCGGGCTGTCGAGGTCTCGACTCCTCGCAGACCTGCTGGACAAGCTCGAGTCCGGCCTTTCAAATCCAGAGGCCGCCGCGCTTTACGCCCGGGCCGAAAAGCTTTCAGGAGATTCCGGCGCGGAACCGTTCCTGGCTGCCCTGGTGCACAACGCGGTGGGGGAAAAATTGGCGCAGTTCCGCCCGGGAATGAGCAGGGAGCAACTCGCCCAGGAGGCCGAGCAAGACCCGGAAGTCAAGAAACTGATGTCCCTATCCGACTCGGCGAGGGCTTACCTCAAGGCTGTAAAGAAGAACCCGAGCGAGACCTCCGCAAGTGACGAAGACCCGTGGAAAAAGAGCGCCGAAGAGCAGATCAAGCGGCTCAAAGAGACCCACGCAACCATGCTCAAGATCACCGAGATCTATGCTTCCATGGCAGATGAGCGCATCAAAACGGCGGCCCAGATCCACCAGATCACAGCCGAAGCTGCCCGGGCCGTTTCCGAGATGCAGCAGAATAGTTTCCGCCAGAGCCTGCTGTCCAGCCAAAAGCGGCACCTCGAATATCTGAAGATGTTGAACGAGGGCTGATCAGACTATTCCGCAACCAGACCGTGCTCTTTCACCAGAAACTCCAGAAACTTTTGGCAAGCGGCGGTGCAGAGGTCTAAAACGTGTTCGAAACCGTGGTCTCCCCCGTAGTAGGGGTCAGGTACGCTCGAACCTTTGGGGTTACTATCGTCGAAATCAAGCAGAAGATGAAGCTTGTGGTGGTGCCCTCCGGAAAGGGAACGGAGTGAGGCCAGGTTGTCATCGTCCATGGCCAGGACGTAGTCGAATCGATCGAAATCGTCTTCCGTGAATTGGCGCGCCCGGCTCGGAAGCTCAAATCCCCGTCGGCGGGCCGCCCGGGCTGACCGTTGGTCGGCTCGATTTCCGATGTGATAGGAAGCTGTGCCCGCACTATCGACCAGAACCTGATCCTGAAAACCGCCCTCTCGCACCAGATGAAGCAGGACTCCTTCGGCGGTTGGGGAGCGACAGATATTTCCAAGGCAAACGAAGCAGACACGGACCATGCCGTCCTAATGCTCGACCGTTTCAGGGACTCCTTTGTGGCATTTTTAGAAAATTTCGTCGAAAACGGATAGAAAATCGTTTTAAAAGAGGACGTTAGCCGTAACGGATAAAGGGGGGCAGATAACAAAATCCAAACTGAAAAGAAGAACCCAAAATTGAGTTACAAAGACCGTTACATCGACTGCGTGGATTGTGGAGACGAATTCGTTTTCACCGTATCAGAACAAGAATTCAACGAGTCGAAAGGATTCACCAACGACCCTAAACGCTGTAAACCCTGTCGCCAGGCTCGCAAAGCCGGCGGTGGCGGCGGAAGCCGAGGCGGACCCCGTCCTGGAGGCGGTGGCGGCGGCGGCGGAAGACCGAGTGGTGGAAGGCCCGGCGGTGGTGGAAGGGGCGGAGATCGCGAGATGTTCGACGCCGTTTGCGCTGCTTGTGGGCAGGACACCAAGGTCCCCTTTCGTCCCAGCCCCAACAGAGACGTATTCTGTTCAGACTGTTTCCGCAGCCAGCGCGACAGCGGTGGTGGCAGAGGCCGGGGAGATCGCTGGTAGCAAGCCCATCCGCTCCCAGTAGGGGCGGGGTTTTCTATCCGTAGGCCGCCGGTACACTTATCCCAATCGAGGGGTAGGTGTGCCGGTGCTATTGCCGTTTTGGCGGCATTGAGCCTCGTCAGAAGCCCTGATTTTGGTGATAAAGCCTGTTGAACTCTTCATTGCTGAGGGTACGAACCCGGGCGTCGTCATCATAGACCCAGCCGGTCCACAACCCTACACGATCGACCAGGGCTTCCAGAGTCAACGGAGGCTCGGTCTGGTGAGTGGGTTGCTTCCACACGATAACCTCGTCGGACATGGTGACGATCTGACCGTTGGGCTGGACAAAAATCCACAGGGCAGCTTTGTCCAGTTGAGCCGGAGACCAGGCTGGTTTTCCGGTGTCCAGGTGGAAGCCGTGAACCAGTCCGTCGCGGGTGGCGCAGACCAGCAGGTTGCCGGTGGAATCGAAGGCCATTTCGTTGGCCGTGGCCCCGAGTTCAAAGCGCCCCAGCAGCTCGCCCTGGAGGTCCCAGACGGACACCCCTGAGTTTCCGTCGTGTCCGGCCAGGCGGTCGGAGTTGGGGCTAAAGCACAGCAACTCCACGTAACTCTCGGCCAGGGTGCGCGGTTTCCACTGCTCAGATTTTAGATAGACTTCCACCCGCCCATCCTCCCACCCCACCGCCAGATCGCCGTTGTTAGAAAAACTGGGGGCCGAAGGGGAGAAGCTTGTGCTTTTGGCCTCGAAGACGAGGTTTTCCCCGGAGTCAAAAATTTGGAAACCGTGAGGGGTTCGCTTGGCCTGCAGCACCAGATCGGGACTCACCACCAGGGCCAGGGCGGCATCCTGGTTGACCGGGCTCACCGCGTCGAAGGGGGGCAAGCGCCAGGTGGCGGGCCCTCCGGAGCCTTGGATGGGATCGAGAACCACCCCGTCCAGCAGGTACCTCAGGGTATCTTTCTGATTGAAATTGAGGGCGTGATACTCCTTGGGGAGGGGCTCCGTGCTTCCGTCGGTGAGGTCGATCAGGAGCCTCTCTTGATTCGGCGGTTTCCAGACTCCCCGAGTTCCGCTGGGGCTGGGCGCAGTGAAGGTACGGACTTTATACAGGTCGGGGGCGGCGATGCGGAGTTGGGTGCTAAGGCGAGCCTGAAGCTCTCGCCGGTACTCCTCTCTGGGCGTTTGTCGGCAGGCTTCCACCAGCCAGACCAGCCCGCTGGCTTCCCCCCGGTCGAGTTGGGAGATTCCGCGTTCATACTGCTGCACGATCAAGGCCTGGCGGGCCTGATTGGCCTGGTAGATCCTATGCGATGACCAGGTGAATCCGCTCAGCAGCAAACCCAGCGCAATTCCGGCGACGGTCACGCTCAATTTGTGCCTGGCGATGAAGCGAGAGGTCACGTACCAACGCGAGCGGGCTATGGCGTTGACCGGAAGCTTCTCCCGCCGCCGCCACAGATCGGTGAGCACCTCGGAGGCGCTCTGGTAGCAACCCGGGCTGCTTTTGGCGCCCAGGCAGGTTTCTACGATGGCCGCCAACTCTCGATCCACGGATGGGTTGAGGTCTCTCACCGGGGTCAGCCTGGTGGTTTGCAGGTGCTCTCGATACAGTTCGATCCGTTCCGGGCCTGTTTGGATCTCGCTGATGGATTGACGGCAGGCCTCGGTGGCTCTGGGGAGTTGACCGGTGAGTAGCACGTAGATGGTCGCCCCCAGCGCGTAGATGTCCCAGCCGACCTCCGGCATATCGGTGTGGGTCTCCGGCAGCCTGGCCTGCTGCCACGGCATGAACCAGAAGGAGCCGAGTCGCAATTCTTTACCGGCCAGGGCCACGGACTGGCCGAAGTCCACCAAGCGGGGCTGGTCGTCCTCCCCCAACAAAATATTGGCCGGCTTCAGATCGCAGTGCAAAATCCCCCGGGCATGCACGAACTGCAACGCCCGGGCGATCTCCTCGAACCAGCGGGTCACGCGCTCGACCTCCACAATTCCACCCTTTTCTGGTATGTGCTGCTGCAGGGTGCCGGGAAGGAAGGGAGTGACCAGATAGGGTGGATCGGAATCCAGGCTGGCGTCCACCAGGGTCACGATGTTCGGATGATCGGCGACCAGCGAAAGCCTCTCCACCTCTTCGCGCAGGCCTTCACTCACTGCGAAAAGCACCTTCACGGCTACCGTCTGACCGGTGCTTTTCTGGGTCGCCCGATAGACCCGACCGAAGGTCCCACTGCCCAAAAGATCTTTCAACTCGTAGGCAGGCAGCTCCGGAGGCTTGTGGCTCACCGAACTTTGCCGGGACACCTCCAGGGAAAGCCCGGTGCCGGTCAGCGTATCGTGCCATTCTTCGGCCATTGACGGGTAGGGTTCTGCGGGGTAGTTTTCTGGCCTGCCCGCGCCACTCTTCTCGGTCGAAGGTCTCTCCTGATGCTCCTCGAACTCAGCCACGTGAACCGCCGTTTTCGTGCATTTTCGCTTATCGAAGTGGTCGTCGCCATGTTTATCCTGGCGGCAGCCGGGGGAGTGATTTTACTCGGCTTGATGCTCAGTTTGTCGCAGGGCAAGGAGTCTCAGGAGCGGGTGCTGGCTCAACTGCTGGCAGGCTCCATACTCGACGAGTTGAAGGCGCATCCTTACGGTTCCACTAGGCTGCTGGCCGGTTGGGAGGCGGATGGATCTTCGTTTGTTCGGCAACAGACGGTAGCCTCGGTGATCAACGGGCTGGAGTCTCCTATCGCTTATCAAATGAAGGTCACGCCCCAGGCTTCGGGCATTCAGGCTCACGACTCGGTGCAAGTGAGTGTCGAGTGGCGGGAGAAGTCGGGCCCGGCAAAACTGGAGTTCACCGTGCCCATGTCAAAGGGGTGGAATCAGGCACCGGACAGGGGGGCGCAACCGACCAGGGTCGCTGCAAACTGGCATGATCCAAAGGCTTACAGCATTCCCTCCGAACCCTCTTATCGCTCGGGGAGTTCAGACCACACGGTCAATCCTGATCCGGACGCGGGGGACATCATCAATAAGGACACCAAGAAGTACCAGGCTCTTTACGCTCAATTGACCCGGGCCAAGATCCAACTCGATACCGATCAGAGCGCCGTATCCGACGATCAGTCCAAGATCGACGGTCTGCAGTCACAGATCGCCGACGAAAAGTCGCAAAAGAACCCTGACCAGTCCAAAATCGCAAGCCTCCAGAGTCAGCTAACGGCCGCCCAGGCTCAGTTGAGTACGGACCAGGGCAAAGTGGTCAAGGACCAACAGGATGTCGACCACATTCAGCAAGAGATCGATGCCCTGAGCAAGTCCTAAATCTGGTTTAGTTTCGGGGAGCCACCCGGAATTCGAAAGGCAGAGATGAGATTTTTCCAAGGTCACTCGTTTCCAGGACCTCCAGGCGCACCACCAGCACTGCCGTGACCAGCGTGGGGTCCGGATTTCGGGTCGGGTTGACCCAGGTTGTGGAACCGTCGGATTGCAGGAAGTCCACTTGAAAACCGGTTCGCGATTGGGGCTCTTGGATTAATTCCACCTCGCCCCCGGGCTGCAACTTCATGCTGTACCCCGAGCGCAGGATCTGTTTTGCGATCACCCGTTCCGTGTCGGTGGTAGGCAGATCGTAAGGGCGGTGGGAGGAGACTAATTCAAAGTTACCCTCGGCCAGTGGTAGCTCGTATCGGATCAAATGAGAAGTGCCGTCCTGGGTCTGGTCGGGCACGGTGGTGTAAAAAACATGCTTTTGCCAGGCCGGGGTACCGAAGCGAGAGATATCAACGCTGCCACTTTCCCCCAGCGGCTCGGCTGATAGCATGGAGACCCCCCGATCCAGGTCTGAGCTTGTCTCCTCATCCTGAGGATAAGTGGTGATGCTGGCGATGGTGCTGTAACGCAGGTCGGTCTGCAGTGGCTTGAGGGTAGACACGATGATCTGCTCGAGTCCATAGGAGGCCTGGGCTTGGTCCACGTCCCGGGTGGTCACGGCAAAAAGCGCCAGCGCCGCTCCCACCACCAACAGTCCGATAAAGCTTGCGATCAAAACTTCGATCAGTGTAAAAGCTCTCTTCATCGATATCCCTCCGCCAGTTTCACGGCCCCACCCACGCCCACGTGTACCGTGCTTCCACCGGTGGGGGTCTCCAGGTAGATCCCGGATTGGAAAACATCGGTGAACTCTTTGAAGTAATCGGGGATCTTGCTAACGTCGACCCCGTAGGTGTCGGGGCGTTGGGGGTTCCACAGCGACGCCCGAGAATAGAACGGGTAGTAATAAAGGTCTCCCACAATGTTGACGTTTCCGGTTCGGCTCACCACCGATCCGAAGGTCTGGCGGGAGTAGATATTGACGTCTCCCTCGGCAAAAAAGAAGCCGCTGGCTTTGGCGGCCACGTTGGCCCCGATGTCGAGTTGACCTCCGCAGTACAGGAAGACACCGGGCAGTTCCTGAGCCGCCCCGGCTTCGTTATTGAGCCCCTGCCTGGTTGATTTGGCGATCTCGTCGCGGTATTGGCTGAAGATCTTGCCGAACATGGTCTCCATCTTTTTCTCAAACTTTTGAACCATCTCTTGGCCGAATTTCTTGGCCTTGTTTTTCAGCTCGTCTTCCTGTTTCTCCGGACTGCTCTCTTTGCTCTTGGAGCAAGGATCCTCGAAGCCACCGACGGCGTCTTTCACGATGTCGGCCAGGACCGTCTGGATGGCATCTTCCAGCACCACTTCGGCAAACTGGGGGATCACCTCGAGCAGATGCTCTCCAATGGTTTCCAGAATGGAAGTGGGATTCAGTTCGCCTGAAGCAAACTCGGAAAACGCCTCTCCCACCGCCTCGGCGTAAAGGGACGGGTCGACTTTGGGCACCACCGGTACCACTCCCTGACCAAACACCCACCAATCGGAATGGGTGAAGAGGTTTTCCCCTAACGCGAAGTTCAGCTCCACCCGGTAGATCTCGGAGAGGGAGGTGAAGACGTTGCGCCAGCAATTGGTGTAGGGAAGAGGGATCGGCCAGGGACCCTGCAGTCCGAACTCGACCAGTTCGTCGATCAACACCAGGGACACGGCGTAGTCGCTGAACCAGCACTTTCGGTCGTGGAAGGGACCCTCGAGTTTAGCCAGTTGCGGTGGCAACTCCAGCAGCACGGGCACAACGAAGTCGTCCACCAGACCTTTGAGGGCGTCGTATCCCAGGGTTTCCGCCACGTACTCCAAGAGATGCGCCACCGTGAGACCGGAGCCGGTGCCGTTGGGCAGTTTGACATCGCCCCTACAGAGCACCGCGGTAGACAGGGGACCGGTCAGGCCGGCCGGGCTACAGATGTTGAGGGAGCCGTGAGAGGAGTCTCCCTCGGCGTAGAGCACCCCATCCACCACCAGGTTGGCACCGGGCTCCAGGTAGATGGTCCCGGTAGGAATGACGCTACTCGTCATACCGCTGACCGGCGCGTAGTTCCAGGCCTTTCCAGCGTTGTCTTCCTGGCCTTCTTTGCTGGCAGGCGAGGGGGCTTCCACGAACAAGCTTCCCTGCACATAGAGAGTGGAGCCTCGCTGCAGCCAGAGGTCTCCCACGATCGTGTAGTCAGGATTTTGTTCGTTTCCCAGATGCAGGGTACGGCCTCGAGGAACGGTCCAGGTTCCCAGCATGGTAAAGCCACCCTCTTCGGTGAACCCGCCCAGGGGGTTGCGATCCACGAAGTGGACCACCCGAGTTTCGTTCATCAGATCCGCGTAGAGGGTGTTCCAGCCCCCGGAGCCGCTGCTGACAACTGCCTCGAAGAAGTCCACCAGGTCTCCCACTATTCGAGCCAGCAGCCCCATGTAGGCCCAGCCGAAGGTAGCCATCTCCTTCTCTTCGGCCATGGTTACCGGTGGGGTCGGTTTCACGGCGCCGGCGACGGCATTGAGGATATCCTTAAACTCGTCGAAGGCATCGGTCAGTTTATCAAGGGCGTCTTGCAGGTCCTTTTTGGCATCGTTGTAGTGTTCTTTGGCCTTATTGTATTCTTCCTCGGCTTTTTTGTGGCGACCGGTGACGTCGTCCCAAACGCCCTTGATGTCGTCCCACACCCCGGCCGCGGCTTGTCCCACGGCCTTCCACGCGTCGATCACCGCTTGTTCGGCATCCAGCACGATCTTGAGCAGGTCCTTGATGATTTGGGTTAGGAAATCCAGGGTCTTGGCCGCCCCCTTATAGTCGGAGGGGTAGGGGTTGTACAGGAGGATGATCTGATACCCTTCACCTTCCACGATGTTGGGGATGACGGGCATGGGAATGGAGCAGGCCTGTTGAAGACTGAAGATGGCGGTCAGGTTTTCTTTTCCGGAGATCAATTTGTAAAGACCTTCGGGGTCCAGGAAGGAACCGGTTATAAAATCGGTCTTTTTGGCCAGGTCTCGGGAGAGAGTGGGGATGAGCCCCGAGGAACCGGCAACCTGGTCGGTAATGGCCTGGGTATATGGGTCCGCAAACTCCACCCCCTGCAGGGGCATGGCCCCGCTCTGAAGCGGCAATTTGACCCGGCCCTGGGCGCTCTGGGCAAACCCCAGGCTGAATCCTCCGTCCACCGTCACATCCTGGCCGGCGGCCAGGCGAACGGGATAAGCCGGGTTGATCGGAGAGAACTTGTCTTGAAAACTAGGGTTGGTGAAGCCCGACACCTCCCCGCTGACCTGTATGTTTCCCCAGGGAGCAAACGCCGCGTAGGGAAAGGCTGTGGTCAACACGGTCTGGTAACTGCGACTGTCGGGCATCTCAGTCACCGCCAGGGCGTGCCAGGGCGGCGCCACCGACTCGTCGGCGTACCCCAGCGGCGGTGGATTTTTAACCCACTGGCCGAAGAGCCCGTCGATCGATTCGGGCTGAAAGGGCTGAAACTGGGAGCTTTGCCCCCATTGGAGATTCCCCGCGACCGGTACCTCATCTAAAGGGTAGCGGGTGAGGGTTGGTAAGCTGGTGGGGTCGCTGGACAGTTGGGATTGTAGCTCTATCGTTACCCCCTGGGCGATGCGCTGGTCGTAAAGCTCACTGCGACCCCAGGAGGCGATGATACTCGCTTGCTGGGAATAGATGCCAAGGGAGAGCAACAGCAGCAGGCTGCAGAAGAGGACCGCCAGGGTGACGATCAAGACATAGGCTTTTTTTCCGCGAAGTCGCTCCAAACTCTCCCCTTACATCTGACTTTGCAGGGCCTGAACAATCCCCATAATGGGCAGAAACACCCCCAGCACAAAGATAAACACGATCCCGCCCACCAGAACCATGGTCAACGGCTCCATCAGGGAGACCAGAGTTTTGAGAGAGCCGTCTAATTGACGATCGTAGTAATTGGCCATACGAGAAAACATGTCGTCCATCTTACCGGTTTGCTCGCCGATGCCGACCATTTGAGTCATCATCGGGGGAAACACTTTCTGGGCCCGCAGGGCGTCAGGGAAAGGGTTGCCCTCTTGAATATCCTTGGAGACATTGGCCAGGGCCTCGCGATAAATGGTGTTTTCCACGGTTTGGGCTGAAAGGTCGAGGGCTTTGACCAGGCCTACTCCGCTTCGTACCATGACCCCCAGGGTGTTGGATATTCGCGCGATGGCCCCCATCTGGACGAACTCTCGAACCACCGGAATCTTGAGAATAAAAGCGTCTCGCTGGTGCTGGGCCTGGGCGGTTTTCATAAGAGTGTGATAGGCCAGTACCAGCGCTGCCAGGGCAAGCAAGACGAGCACCTCATCCAAAGGGCTTTGGGTGAGAGCGCTCAGCTTGAGCAAAGCCTCGGTGATGGGATAGCGGGCCAGGTCCACTCCCGAACCCGTCCAGATCGGAACGAAGCCCGGCAAGACGTGAGCCACCAAGGCCCACACCAGGAGCATCGAAAACCCCAGAGTGAAGAGAGGATAGGAGAGGGCGGAGCGCAGGCGGGCTTTGAGGGCTTCGTCTCGCTCTCGAAACTCCGCTAGACCCGCCAGGACCGAGGGCAAATTTCCGGTTGTTTCACCGACTTTTACCATGGCCACGTAAATGGGAGAAAACTCGGCGGGGTGACTGGCCAGCGAGTCGGAGAAGCTTTGTCCGCTGAAGATGCGCTTGTGCACGTCCAGCAAAACCTCGGCAAACCTCTTCGAAGACTCGAAGGAGGCCAGAGAACTGATGGCATTGGTGATGGGAACTCCGGCGTCGCACAAATCAGCAAGCTGTCGTGTGAAGAGCGTGATGACCTTGGAGGGGATCGGGAGGACCGGGATCAGTAAGCCGCGATGAAGAGCCGGATCTTCGGCCTGTTCTTCTTCGTGCACGGTGATCACGGTCAGACCCTCGGTCCGCATTTCTTGTAGCAGGGCAAATCGGCTGGGAGCCTCCCTGGAATCTTTTTGTATCTGACCGTCAGGACCGATCGCAGTGTAAGACCAAAGCAAGATAATTCAACCCCTTTCTCGCTCGGATCCCAATTTGCGTTTTGGTTCAATCTTTCCTGGTGAGACGAGTCCGCCCGCAACAGTTCTGGTAGTCCGGGCCTTTTCGGCACGGGCAGGGGTCTTCGGGGGCGCATTTTGCAAAGGCTGCCTCCAGGTGTGGGAAAAACTCCATGACCCGGGCGGGAGCTTGGCGGCGTTGAATCATGGCAGCCATGAATCGCATGTAGGGATCGATATGGCGAAAGAAGTTCTGGTAGCCGCTGCACAGGTAGTTCAGGCCGTCTTCACCGTCCGGGGTCTTGAGAAATCGGTGCTTGGGGCACTCTCCGTGGCAGGCGAAGCGCACATCACACTCCCGGCAGTACTTGGGAAGAGTGGAGGCTTTCTCTCTTCCGAACTCTACCTGCTGGGCGGAATTCACCAGGGAGGACAGGGGTTGGTCCATGATATTACCGAGCTTATTTTCCGGATAGACGAAGTGGTCACAGGAATAGAGATCGCCGTTGTGCTCCAGGGCCATGGCTGCCCCGCAGGTCTCCCTGAACCAGCACAGACCGGCGGGGATGCCCAGCCAGGATTCCAGAGCCACGTCGAAGAGTTGGACGTAGTGCTTGCCCACGTCCTGGCGGACCCACTCTTCAAAAATGGTGATCAAAAACTTCCCGAACGCTTTCGGCTCCACCGACCACTCGGCCAGGCTGCCGTCGTGCACCGGGAGAACCATTTTTAGCGGGGATGGATTCGGGGTGAGCCTCTCCACCAGGGGGATAAACTGCATCACCATGCTGCCGATCTCTTTGAGAAATCGGTAGACCTCCAGAGGGTGGTCCTGATTGGCTTTGCTCAAGACGGTGAGGGTGTTGAAGTCCACCTGATTTCGTTTGAGCGCTTCCAGTCCTCGCATGACCTTCTTGAAGGTGGGTTTGCCCCCACGGTCCACTCGGTAGTAGTCGTGGATCGCTTCCGGCCCATCGATCGATAGACCCACCAGAAATTCATTTTCCCGGAAGAACTCGCACCACTCGTCGTTCAGTAGCACGCCGTTGGTCTGAAAGGCGTTGGCGATCCGTTTGCCGCCGGCGTACTTTTTTTGCAGGGCCACGATTTTTCGAAAGTAGTCGACGCCCAGCAGAGTGGGTTCGCCCCCCTGCCAGGCAAACAGAACTTCGGGCACGCTGTGGGCTTTGATATGCTGGCGCACGAAGCTTTCCAGCACGTCGTCGGGCATGGCCCACTTGGTGTCGGCGGGATAAAGCTTTTCCTTCTCAAGATAAAAACAGTATTTGCAGTCCAGGTTACAGATCGGCCCGGTGGGCTTGGTCATAACGTGGAAGGCGGGGAGAGTCTTCATATCGCCATCGCTTTCGGAAGGGCCCGGGACAAGCCTCCCTCGACGTCGAGAAACCCCGCTTTATACAGGGACCGGAGCGACAGCATGGAACGTTTGTTTCATGAAAATCCGTGAATCCGTAGCCCTGACCTTCGACGATGTCTTGATGGTTCCACGTTACTCGGACGTGACCAGCCGAGGGGCGGTCTCCACCGCCACCCGGTTGACCCCCCAGATCGAGTGTTCCATCCCGATCCTTTCCGCCAACATGGACACCGTGACCGAGGCCAACATGGCGGTGGTGGTGGCCCGGGCCGGAGGTCTCGGGATCATTCACCGATTCCTCACCCCTGAACGTCAGGCTCAGGAGATCAGCCGGGTCAAACGGGCCGAGAGCTTCGTGGTCTCGGAGCCTCTCACTGTTTCTTCCGGAACCTCTCTCGAGAGCGCCCTGGAGCGGATGAAGGAGGCCGACGTCTCCAGCCTGCTGGTGCTGGATGAGGGGGGGCGACTGGCCGGTATCCTGACCAATCGGGACGTGAGCCTGGCTCCCGACTATTCCGGCTCGGTCAACGATCTCATGACCCCCCTCGAAAAGTTGGTGACGGGGCACCCCGAGATCACCCTTGATGAAGCTCGCACGTTGCTGCACAAGCACCGGATCGAAAAACTACCCCTGGTCGACCAGGAAAAGAAGCTGGACGGGCTGATCACCGCCCAGGACATCCTGAAACTGCAGCGAGACCCGGAAGCCACCAAAGACGAGCGCGGTCGCTTGAGGGTGGGCGCGGCCATCGGGGTGCGCACCTCCGACGTGGACCGAGCCGGTGCCTGCCTGGACGCCGGTGCCGATCTGCTGGTTCTGGATATCGCTCACGGCCATTCCAAGCTGGCCATCGATATGGTGAAGTTGCTCAAAGCCAACTTCCCCCAGGCCGAGATCATGGCGGGCAACGTGGCTACCGCCGAAGGAGTACGAGATCTGGCCGAGGCGGGAGCCGAGTCGGTCAAGGTGGGGGTGGGTTCGGGCTCCATCTGCACCACCCGCATCGTGACGGGTGCCGGTTTCCCTCAGTTGAGCGCCGTCCAGGCCTGCGCTGAAGCTGCGGTAGAGTGCGGGGTTACCCTGATCTCCGACGGTGGGATCCGCAACTCAGGCGACATCACCAAAGCCCTGGCCGCCGGGGCCGATGCGGTGATGCTGGGCAGCTTGCTGGCCGGTACCACCGAGAGCCCCGGGGCGGCCGTCGTGCGGGACGGACGCCGCTACAAGGTAGTCCGGGGGATGGCCTCACTGACCGCCAACGTGGGCCGAAAAGAGGTCGAGCAGGGGCAGGTCGATCCCAGCGATTGGGAGCGAGTGGTGCCCGAAGGGGTGGAAGCGGTGGTGCCTTACCGAGGCCCGGTTCGGGACATCCTGCACCTTTTGGTGGGTGGGTTGCGCTCTGGTCTGACATACTCCGGCGCCCGCAACCTGGCCGAATTGCGCGCCAATGCCGAGTTCGTGCGGATCACCGGAGCCGGGATGGCGGAGAGCCGCCACCACGACGTGGACAAACTCTAGAAGCCTCTAGTGCTCGATACTGATGGGAAAGTAGTTGAGTTCGCAACGGCTCCAGGCGTGAATCCAGTAACCTCGTTCGTTGGCTAAGCTGGTCGAAGAAGCGGCGTTGAGAGATAGGTAGTCGTTCTGCCAGAAAAACATGTACTGAAAGAGCATGCACGGTAACGAGGCCGGGATATCGTCGCAGGTGACCTTGGAGAGGAGACTCTCCTGTTGGTTGCTCAGATTGGTCACGGTCAGTTTCGAAGTTGTGATCGTGCTCTCTCGAGGGAGACCCACCAGGTTCCAACCGCGCTCCAGGGTCACCGTCTTGGCTTGAGCCGGAAATCCGGTAAAGTTCAGGACGGCGGTACCCTCGGAAAAGAGCCAGAAGCCTCGGGCCGTCCCCTGACCGGAATTTAGAGAGTCAGGTGTGGCCGCTATCGACTGATAGCTCTGGCCGGAGGCGTTCCAAAGCCAGACCACGTTTTGCACCCCGGGGGGGATGCTGAGGCTCTCGATCCGGTCGAGCGGAAAGGAGATCAGGTTCCAACCCCGGCGCAGGGCGATGGATTCGGAGATGGGGGAGGGGTTGGAAGGACCCGCAGGCGTACCAGTGGGTTCGGGCCCAGGCGAAGGGTTGGCCTCGGGACCGACGGCGTAGTGGGCGTTGAGCCTGCCTCCGGTCAGGCATCGCCCGGCGTAAGCTGGGAAACGCTCCACGTTATTCAGGATACGGTCTTTTACGGCGGAATAAGCTGGAGATCCGCCCATTTGAGAGATGACCAGGGCGGCTGTGCCGGTTACCTGGGGAGCGGCCATGGAAGTGCCGGAAAACGTGGCGTAGTTATTGTCGGGGAAGGTACTAACGATGCTGCTCCCCGGGGCAAACAGATCCACGGAGACGGCACCGAAGTTGGAGAAGCTCGAGACGGCTTCCGTCCGATCGGAAGCCCCCACCGAAATGATATTATCCAGGTCGAACCCCGAGGGGTAATGCCGGGTCCGGGAATCCACGTTCGATCCGGCATTTCCGGCGGCGGCCACTACCAGGTGGTTCTGGTTTCGGGCCGCTATCAGCGCGTTGCGAAGACTCAGGTTGAAGACGGGTCCGCCCCAACTGGCGTTGGAAACTTTGGCTCCGTTTTCGATCGCGTATTCCAGGCACTCGATGGCATCGGAGGTGGCACCGGTTCCGGTGTCGTTTAGGAACTTGAGGGCCATGATCTTGGAGCCGTAGGCTACCCCGACAACCCCCGCCGTGTTGTTACCAACCGCGGCTGCCGTGCCGGCCACGTGAGTACCGTGACCGTTGTCGTCCATGGGGTCTCCGCTGCCGTTAATGGCGTTGATGCCGTAGATATCGTCGACGTAACCGTTTCCATCGTCATCGAAGTTGGGAACTCCGTTGGCTTCAGCGGAGTTTTTCCACATGTTGGCGGCCAGATCCGGATGGTTGTAGTCCACACCGCTGTCGATCACGCTGATCACCACATTGGGATCGCCGGTGGTGATGTCCCAGGCCAGAGTACTGGCAATGTCAGCACCCTCCAAACCCCCTGCCTGGCCGGTGTTCTTATGGGCCCAGAGATCTCCGAATCTAGAATCGTCGGGAGTGATTTCGGCAGCGGTGAGGATATAGTCAGGTTCGGCGAACTCCACCTCGGGAAGTTGGGAGAGTCGAGCCACGACTTCTTCCACGCTCTGGCCGGACTCGATCTGTAGCTCCTCGGTACGAAGATGTTTAAATCGCCGCTTACGTTTTAGGTGCAGGCCCCTCGAGGCGGCGGCCTCGGTGAGCTCTCGGGGTGCGGAGCCGGTGCTTCGAGAGCTCACCGGCTCCCGAGTCCTGACCAGCACTCTTCCGGACACGAACTCCCGGGCTGCGGAAGCGCCGGTTGGCACGGCCAATTCGGGAGGCGCGGGGGGAGTCGAGCCCTGGAGGGGGCTGGAGCTTGCGGTGGGGGTGGAGGTAGGGGAGCCGCTTGCGATCGGACCTTGGAAGCCGCCGGCCGGTGACACCGACTCACCGCCACCGCCTCCACACCCGACACTCCAGAGGAGCAAGGCCAGGGTCACTATCACTAATCCTGAATAGGCCCCCAAACGTTCATGATTCATCGCAGCTCCCTCAGCTTTCCCGTCAGATCCCGGAAGATTTTCCATGATGATCCGCATGTCCTGGAACTCGACCAGGGGTTTGATGCCCGGAGCGGAAGTCGCCCGAGTGATCCTGGTGGCTACCCACATTTCGACCAACGAGACCAGGCGTTTTGAGCTAGGCCAAGGGGAGTACAGGTTGGGTCGGGCCTCCACCGAGGATTCCTCCGACAAGTTGGCGGTGGATTTTGACCCGCGCCTCTCCCGGCGGACGGCCTTGCTGGAGGTGGGAATTGGGGCTGTGCGGGTGCGCCGAGACGGTAGCCGCTATCCGCTCTTTCACGAGGGAGAGGAGAAGGACGCCTTCCAGCTCTTGCCGGGCCAGCGCTTCAGTTCCGCCGAGACGGTCTTCGAACTGCTCTCCCAGACCGCTCAGACCCTCACCGTGCAGGCTCTCAACCAGACCCGGCGAGACAACGCCGAGGAGATTCTGCAGGTGTTGCTCCGATTGCAGACTTTGTTGAGTTGCTGGCACGAACCGGTGGATCTGGCGGAGAAGACGGTGGCGCTTTTAATGGAACTGCTGCCGGGGGCCCGAGTCGCATTTTTTCGCCTGGATGAAGACGGGGAGCCGTACCCCCTGTGCAGTTCGACTCTGCGGCCCAGTCGCAGCCTGATGGCTGAGAGCCTGACCCAGGGGTTGCCCGTATTCCACTGCTGGCAAGCCGCCGCCGACCACACCCAGCCCACTCAATTTTTCGGTGAGCACTGGGCTCTGGTGGCACCGGTTCATCATTCCGAGGACCGCCTGATCCTCTATGCCCTGGGTTTTGACTCCCACAACACTCCTGGAGAGCTGCAGCGAGGAGCCCTGGCGCTGGTTGCTCAGATTTTGGGCCAGCACCTGGAAGGGCGTCGAGCCATCGCTCTGGCCGCCAAAGTGGAAGCTGAACAGAGGGCCAACCTCAAATTACGAATTTTGCTGACGACTCTGGAGCGCTCCTTGAGTCTGCAGGGGGATGGGGTGGAGGCTACCTTCTTGGACGGGGTCAAGCGGTTGACCGGTGCCGAGGAAGTACGGTTTCATAAAGATCTGGCCCGCTGGCTGGAGGAGGCCGACCCGGATCTTTTGGCCGTGGCCTTTGAACACTACCATCCCAAGGGAGTGCTGTGCCGCAGAGAAGGGGGCTTTGCCGAGGATGACCGGGAGTGGGTGACCGCTCTACTCGGTTTTGCGGAGACGGTGTTCGAGAATCGTCGTCTGCATCAGCAGGTGCGCTCGGCCCTGCAGGAGCTAAAGAGGAGCCAGAACCAGCAGATCCGCTCCAGCCAATGGGTGGCGGCCGGTCGCCTGGCCGCCAACGCCGCCCACGAACTCAACACTCCCCTGGGGGCCATCAAGCTGGCGGTCGAGACCGCGCAAACCTTTTCAAAGGATGCTCCCAAGCCGGTCACGGAAGGCCTTAAGCTGATCGGTCGCTCGGTGGACCGGTGTCGCCGGGTGACCGAGCGCCTGCTGGTCTATTCCAAACCCCGGGAAGAGAAAGTGATAGAGATCATTTCTCTGGAAGAAGTGGTCCAGGATAGCTTGAGTTCACTGGGCCCTTACCTTCGCATTCGTCCGGTGGAGATCGAACGGCAACCTGCCGACTGTTCCATCACCGGCGATCTTCAAGACTGCTACTGGGCGGTCACCAACGTCTTGAAAAACGCCTTTGAAGCGGTGGCCGACCAGCCGGTCCGCCGGGTCAGGCTGAGCCTCCAGCTCACCGACTCCTGGGCCACTCTCATGGTGGAAGACTCCGGCCCCGGACTGACCGCCGAGATCCAGGAACAACTCTTCGAGCCGTTTATCACCACCAAAAAGCTCGGCGAGGGCAACGGGCTCGGCCTGGCCATCAGCCGACGCAATCTGAGAAGCACCGGTGGCGACCTCGAACTCCGTCATTCCAGCCTGGGAGGAGCGGCTTTCGCCCTCAAGTTTCCGAGGGGCGATCGGTCCGATTTATCTATACCAGATAGAGGATAAAATGAGTTTATACCGCATGAGGTATGGATGAGATCTAAGGAAATTCTAGCAACCAGTGCCGAGCAGCTCGGCCAGATTCTCAAGGGCGTACGCAAGGACCTCGGCCTAACTCAGGAACAGTTGGGCCGTAAGGTCGGCTTCCATCAGAAAGAGATCTCCAAAATGGAAAATGGGATGAACCGAACTACCGTCGACAGGCTCTTTCGTTTACTCTCTGCACTCCAGTTCGAGCTCGTTGTTCGGCCACGGGATACCGAGCTAGACGAAGGCTGGTAGACGGTGGCCCGGACGAAAAGCCTGGCCGTGTGGATGAACGGCCAACTGGTAGGCCGCTGGTTTGTTTCTGCCGGCGACTACTCGTTTGCCTATGAGGAAAGTTGGTTGTCTTCTCCCCAACGCCGCCCAATATCTCTTTCCATGCCATTGAGGGGGAGTTCGGCACCCTACCGCGGAGAAGTCGTGACCAACTTCTTTGACAATCTGCTCCCAGACTCCAACGTCGTGAAGACAACTCTGCAAGCCAGGTTAGGGCTTGATTCGCGTGAATCCATGCCCTTACTGGAGCACCTGGGTCGAGATTGCTTAGGAGCTCTGCAAATTCTGCCTTCCGGGGAGCCAGGCACTTTACCCGATAGTATTGATGGCAAGCCTTTGTCGGATTCCAAAATAGCAGAGATCTTGAAGCAGTTGCCTCGATTCCCAATGGGAGCGGGCAAAGAGACCGAGATTCGCCTCTCTCTTGCTGGAAATCATGAAAAGACTGCTCTTCTACGTTGCCAGGGCAGGTGGATGCAACCTCTTGGTACTACACCGACAACCCACATCTTGAAGCTTCCGATCGGCACCACTCCAGACGGTTTCGACTTGCGACTCTCGGTCGAGAACGAGTGGCTATGCATGCGCCTTCTTGGCGAACTCGGTTTCCCGGTAGCTTCCTCTGAGATCGGGGACTTTGAGGACCTACGGTGTCTGATCGTTACCCGATTTGACCGGGTCCAATTCAAAGACAGGCTCCTCAGGCTCCCCCATGAGGACTTTTGTCAGGCCACTGCTACAGCTTCCGCTTTTAAGTACGAGAGCGACGGCGGCCCCGGGATCAAGAAATGCCTCAAGCTGCTCAGTGGTTCGCTACACCCGGTTGAAGACAGAGAGCTCTTCTTCAAAAGCCAGATAGCCTTCTGGCTCCTTTGTGCGATAGACGGCCACGCCAAGAACTTCAGCGTCTCGATCTTGCCTCTGGGCAGATTTAAGCTCGCGCCACTCTACGACGTGTTGTCCGCCTACCCGATCATCGGACACGGGGTTGGCAAGCTCCCCAAGCAAAAGGCGACTATGGCCATGGCTGTGTGGGGCAATAACCGGCATTATAACTGGGACAGAATCGTCCGGCGCCATTGGCTGAAGACGGCGAAGGATTGTGGGATTTCCGAGCCGGAAGCAATAATCGCCGACCTCTGCGAAAGGGTGGAAGCTGCTGCCGAAAATGTGGCAAACTGCCTACCCATCGACTTCCCGGCCCAGGTTTCACAGCCGATCCTGGATGGATTCCTCAAAGCTGCCAGTCGTTTGTGTTCTCTATCCTGAGACCTGAGACATCACCCGGGCTCCCCCCAATCGGATATCTCACCCGAGCTGGAAAGAAGGTCGCGCCGAATCGCGAACGCTCTCGGTAATGAGGAGCAACACGATGAGCGAACTGAAGATTCATTCTCTGGCGGTGGGGGAGCCGGTGGAGTACGACTGGGGCACCAGCGGGATCTGCAAGCATCCGGTGGATGGTCCCTTGCAGGTGCAGAAAACGGGAATTGAGGGCGACGGGCAGGCGGACCTGAAGCACCACGGCGGGCCCGATAAGGTGGCCTGTTGCTACCCCCTGGAGCACTACCCCTACTGGTCGAAAAGGCTGGGTCGGGAGCTTTCGGCCCACGCCTTCGGGGAGAACTTCTCGCTTGAGGGTGCCACCGAAGATCGGGTCTGCGTGGGCGATATCTACCGCTGCGGTACTTTGCTGCTGCAGGTTTCCCAACCCCGGCGCCCCTGCTGGAAGTTGGCCCGATTTCATGACCAGAAGGAACTGACTCTGTGGGCCCAGGAGAGCGGAAAGACGGGCTGGTACGTGCGGGTGTTGGAACCGGGCCCCGTGGAGTCGGGGGCGCGTCTGACCCTGGCCGAGCGACCGTATCCCCGATGGACCATTTCCCTTGCCAATCAGGTGATCTACGCCAAACAGCCCGACCCGGGATTGCTGGAAGAGTTCAGCCAGGTGGAAGCGCTCTCCGAGTCCTGGCAGGAGAACGTGCGAAAGAAGCTGGTGGGGCAGGCTTCATCCGATGCCGAGAGGCTCACCGGCGACTCTTAAACAGCGCTTCGTCCGGCTTGAACCAGTTGGCTCTCACCTCTTCCATGCGAGTAGGAAGGTTGGTATTAAACCCATCCACTCCGGCTTGTCGACAGAGTTCCACCTCGGAGTCGTGATCGATGGTCCAGGGCAGGACGTAGACTCCACGCTTTCGGGCTGCTGCCACGGTGCGGGGGGTGACCAGTTCCCGGCCATCGGTCTCCAGCGGTATCTGTAGAACCGAGTAGGCCGGCGAGATCACGCCCTCCAGCCAGACCTTGGAGGCCATCACAAAGTGGTGGACCTCCTTTGGGGTTGCGGAGCTGGCGACTCCCGGACAGGCCTCGCGCAGGGCCTTCATCATCTCTTCATCAAACGAAGCCAGCAAGACCCGCTCTTCCATGTCGTACTCCCGCAGTACCTGGGCCAACTCAGGGACGATCTCCAGAGGAGCTTGCTTGACCTCTATTTGAAACTTCCAATCGGGAAAGGCTTCCAAAACTTCCCTCAGCCGGGGGATACCGTGACCCTGGCCCCGCAGAGGGAAGGTCTCGCCATCGGTGGTAAAGCGGTAAGCCGCGTCGAGTTTGCTCACCTCTTCCCAGGTCATCTCCAGCACCGCTCCGGTGCCATCGGTGGTGCGGTCGACGGTGGTATCGTGAAGCAGCACGAGTTCCCCGTCTCGGGTCATGTGAAGATCGATATCCAGTACGTCACTACCCGCCTCCCGGGCTTTATGAAAGGCGTACATGGTGCAACTCGGCCACTCCTTGAGGCCGCCCTGGTGGGCCAGAATGATGGGCCGGGGGAGGTCTTCGAACCAGGGATGAGGCGGGGCCGGAGAGGCGGCCAGATGCATGATCGCCAGCAGCACCAAGGCCGCTCCCAGGCAGACCGCCAGGGGAATTTTTTTGTTCCAGAGGAACTTCACACGGAGCCTCTTCGCCCGTTGAATTCTTGCTCCTTGGAGTCATTCGCCTGAGGGGTATGAGAATTTCTCGCTTTCTCACGAATAACATGTCGATCCCCGGGGTAAGTAGTCTGGGCCGGGCTCATTCGCTTGATCGTTTCTCTACTGTCCGGCAAGGAGACCACATGAATAAACGCACAACTGCTGAAAAGGCCGTGGAGCGCGTGACCGACGGTATGACCCTGATGATGGGTGGGTTCGGTTTGTGCGGCATCCCGGAAATGCTTATCAAGGCTCTGCTGGATAAGGGTTGCAAAGATCTGACCATCATCAGCAACAACGGCGGCGTAGACGACGCCGGAATAGGCTTGCTGATAGCCGCCAATCAGGTCAAGAAAATGATCTCGAGCTATATCGGAGAGAACAAAGCCCTGGAACAGAGAATGCTGGACAAGACTCTGGAAGTGGAGTTGAACCCCCAGGGCACGCTGGCCGAACGGATCCGCGCCGGAGGGGCTGGTATCGCCGGTTTTTATACCCCCACCGGGGTAGGCACGGTCATCGCCGAGGGCAAAGAGATCCGTGAGTTCGAGGGGCGAAAGTACGTGTTGGAACGGGCCCTGAAGGCTGACATCGCCTTTGTAAAGGCCTACAAAGCTGATACCCACGGCAATCTGACCTACCGCAAGACGGCCCGCAACTTCAACCCCGTCATGGCGACCGCCGCCCACTACGTAATCGCAGAGGCCGAAGCGGTTGTAGACGCTGGTCTGCTACGGCCTGACGACATCATGACACCCGGCATCTTTGTGGACGCCGTAATCCTGGGAGAAAACTATGAAAAGCGCATCGAAAAAAGAACGAATCGCCCAACGAGTAGCAAAGGAGCTTAAAGACGGCTACTACGTCAACCTGGGGATCGGCATTCCTACCCTGGTGGCCAACTACATCCCCGAGGGCATGACTGTCATTCTTCATTCCGAGAACGGCATGCTGGGTATCGGGCCATTTCCTTACGAGGGTGAGGAAGACCCGGATCTGATCAACGCGGGCAAGGAAACCATCACCGAGATTCCCGGAACCTCGTACTTTCACTCCGCCGACTCCTTTGCCATGATTCGGGGGGGACACCTGGACCTCACCGTGATCGGAGCCATGGAAGTGGACGCTCAAGGCAATCTGGCCAACTGGATGATCCCCGGAGCCAAGGTCAAAGGAATGGGCGGGGCCATGGACCTGGTGGCCGGCTCGAAGAAGGTGATCATCGCCATGCAGCACACCGCCCACGACGGCGGGCACAAGATCGTGGAGCGCTGCACGCTTCCCCTCACCGGCGAAGGCGTGGTGGACATGATCGTGACCGAGATGGCGGTGATTGAAGTGACCCCCGATGGTCTGGTGCTTAACGAAGTTATGGAAGGATACACCACCGACGAGGTTGTGGCCGCCACCGGCGCTGCTCTCAAAGTCGCGGTAGCCGGATAGAGGAGATATGAGTAGCGCAACCAGCACGGAACTTATTCCGTCTTTCGTCTCAGAGAGTCACCTGATGAGTGACCAGCATCGGGCCTTTCGCCAGGAGTTGAGAGCCTTTCTCGACCAGCACGTAGAGCCGATCGCCGAGGAGTATGAAGCCGGCGAGAGGTTTCCGGCGGAACTCCTGTTGGGCCCCATGGCCGAGCGGGGATACCTGGGCCTTCCCTTCCCCAGGGAGTACGGCGGGGCCGGCAAAGACGCGATCTCTCTGGCCATCCTGGTGGAGGAGACCTCCCGGGTTTGGGGCTCGCTGGGGATCATCCTGGCCGCCCACATCGGCCTGGGCAGTAACCCCATCTTTGCCTTCGGCAACGAAGACCAGAAGAAGAAGTATCTGACCCCACTGGCCCAGGGCAAGCGTCTGGGCGGTTACGGCTTGACCGAACCCCAGGCGGGTTCGGACTCCGGGGCCACCAAAACCAACGCAGTTTTCGACGGCACCCACTGGGTGCTCAACGGGGCTAAAGCCTGGTGCACCAACGCCACCGAGGCCTACAGCTACGTGGTGAGCGCGGTCACCGACCCGGCGGCGGGTCACCGGGGTATCTCGGCCTTCATCATCGAGAAGGACTTTCCGGGCTTTTCGTTCGGGAAGAAGGAAGATAAGACGGGCCTGCGGGCCTCTGCCACCGGCACTCTTCTTTTCGACAACTGCCGGGTGCCGGCGGAAAACCTCCTGGGAGAAGAGGGCATGGGGTTCAAATACTTCATGAATACCCTGGACGGAGGCCGGATCACTATCGGGGCCATGGCTCTGGGGCTTGCCCAGTGTGCTCTAGACGAGATGATCCGGGTTTTGAAGGAAGAAAACCTGACCCGCGACCTGTGGGAAAACGAGTACCGACTCGCTCCACTGGCCGAGATAGCCACCGAGGTGGCAGCGGCCCGCCACATGATCTACAACGGGGCTTTGCAAAAAGAGAAGCTCGACCGCTGGACCCTGGACGGAGCCCTGGCCAAGTTTTTTGCCTCGGAGATCGCCATGCGGGCCACCGATAAGGCGGTGGAGCACCTGGCGGAACTGGGACTGCAGATGAACAGCAAGGTCAGCCGTGCCTTCCGCGACGCCAAGCTCACCACCATCGGTGAGGGAACCAACGAAATCCATCGCGTGGTGATCGCCCGCGAAATCTTAAAAAAGTTTGCTTAAGCATAAGGAGAAATTGAAATGACTGTTACGGTAGATGCCCCCACCCTCTGTTTCGAACTCTCGGAAGACCACAAAATGGTTCGGGATATGGTTAAAAAATTGGCCGACGAGGAGATCGCTCCCCGGGCTGCTCACTACGATGAGACTCGAGAGTTTCCGTGGGAGAATACGAAGAAACTGGCCGAGTTGGGGCTCATGGGCGTGACCGTACCGGAGGAGTACGGCGGCGCTGGGATGGACACACTAGCCTACGTCCTGGTTATCGAGGAACTCTCCCGGGCGTGCGCTGCCACCGGTGTGATCGCGGCCGTTCAGAACAGCCTGGCCACCACCCCTCTGCTGAGTTTCGGCTCGGAAGAGTTGAAAAAGAAGTACCTGCCCCAGTTGGCCAGTGGGGAGAAGATCGGGGCTTACGCCCTGACCGAGCCGGGTAGCGGCTCCGATGCGGCTTCCATCCAGACCACCTGCCGAGAAGAGGGCGACCACTGGGTGCTCAACGGCCAGAAGACCTGGATCACCAACTCCACCGCCGCCGAAATCTTCATCGTTTACGCTACTCAAGACGTCTCTCAAGGCCACAAGGGCATCTGCTGCTTTGTGGTGGAGAAGTCGTTCGAAGGCTTTTCCATCGGCAAGCACGAGGAGACCATGGGGGTACGCGCTTCCGGGACCTGCCCTCTGACCTTTGACAACGTGAAGGTCCCCAGGGAAAACTTGATCGGTGAGCCCGGTCAGGGCTTCAAGGTGGCCATGGCCACCCTGGATTGTGGGCGCATTGGGATCGCCGCCCAGGCCGTGGGGATCGCCCAGGCTGCCTACGACGAGGCCATCAGTTACGCCAAAGTCAGAGAGCAGTTCAACCGCTCCATCTCCAAGTTTCAACTGGTTCAAGAGATGCTGGTCAACATGGCCGTGGGGGTGGAGTCGGCCCGCCTGATGATGCAGCGAGCGGCGGTCAAGCGGGACCGCGGTGAGAAGTTCGGCAAGGAGGCCTCTATGGCCAAGCTGTACGCTTCTCAGGTAGCAGTGCAAAACGCCCTGGACGCCATGCAGGTCCATGGTGGCAACGGCTACTCGAAAGAATACCCGGTGGAGCGGCTTCTGCGCGACGCCAAGATCACCCAGATCTACGAAGGCACTTCGGAAGTCCAGAAACTGGTCATCGCCAAGCACCTGCTGGCCGATTAGCTCAAGAGTATCTCCACTGACCGAGCAAGAAGAGCAGAAGCCGGAGAACGCAGACCGGACTCTATCGCTAGGGCTTTACGTCGCCTGCGGCCTTTTGATCATTGGAGCCGGACTGTGGTACCGTCAGCCTCTGACGGCTACTCTTTTCCGGATCGAGACGGAGGTCGCGGAGTTGCAGTTCTGGGGACCGATCCTGGTCACCCTGCTGGCCGCGATCTGGGCGATCCTCTGTTTTCCTGGGCCCATAATGCTCAGTTTCATCGGCACCGTTTACTCCAAGGATCCGCACCTCGGAGTGGCGGTGGCCGTGGTCGCCGACGGGATCTCCGAGTCGGTGGGCTTTCTGGTGGCCCGCCGTCTGGGGCGAGAGCGGGTGGTGAAATGGCTGGGCGATAAACCCTGGTTTGAATGGCTGGAGAAGCAGATCGAGCAGCGCGGGGCGTACGGCGTTTTCGCGATCCGGATGATGCCGTTTTTCCCCAACTCGCTGGCCACCTACGCCTTCGGGCTGACTTCACTCCGCTTCTGGCCCTACATCATCGCCTCGGTGCTCGGCTCCATTCCCAATCTGGCCCTCTACGTGGGCGGAACCGCCGGGATCGTTCACCTGGTCCGATACGGGCTGGGCACCGAGATCAGCATGTACACGGCAGGTGGCGTTTTAGTGGTGACGGTGATCTTGTTGATGTCCCTGCAAGCAGTCTTGCGCCGCTACGGAGTGTTGCCGCTTAAGTCCAGATAGGTGCAAAGCCTCGCTCGAATGCGCATCCTTTGGCACGCGGGGCCTATCCGGCCTAATCCTGGCTTTCCGCGTGACCCTAATAGAGACTGAGAGTGAAGTAGGAACTTTTAATCTTGGCTCGTCTGTGAAGTAGATCACAAACTTAAGGGGAAGGCTTATGGTATAACTGTTTTATGATCCGGGAGGGTAGAAAAGGTGTCGCATTAATCTCCACCTTTCTATTCGTGGGACTCCTCTTTATGATGGCCGCAAGTATGGTCGTCCTGTCTCGGCGGAGTATCCAAACCGGGATGTCTCAGCACCATCAAGCCCAGGCCTTTTATCTTGCCGAATCCGGTCTGGCTCGGGCCATGGTCGCCCTGGAAAATGATCTCGGCTGGCCGGGGGTGACCGACGCCAGCATTGAGGGGATACCAGGCACCTACACCGTGACCTTCGGAAACGGAAAGTACGGTTCGGTCAACAATATCAGCACAGACGCCGCCAAGGATAGCTATCGAGGCGATGACACGATACCGATCGATCACGCCCTACTCATTGTGCAAGCGGAGGTTGCAGGACAGACCTACGTTTTAGAGGCTCTGGTGAAAGGGTTGGGGAGTGTCGGATTTATGAGCGACGCGATTCTATCCTCAGGGCGTATCCATGCCGAAGGCGATCTCCACATCGACGGCATCGCGGCACTAGATGACTCCTCCTCCGTGGACGGCTCTATTCAGTCGAACCAGGTCGGTGCCGAAGAGGGTCTCATTTCCTGGAGTGGAGAAGGAAATGCGTTCGTCTCAGGCACCGTGGGCACCGGAGGTAGCACGGACGGAGCCATCGCCATGGACGGAGCGACCATCCTGGGCGGACCGGAGCTAAACACAACCCATAACATCCCGAACTACGATATCGCGGTGGAGGTCAGTAGCCATGATCACCATCCCTCGCCCAGTATCAGCGACGGTGGAACGGTCAACGGCGGTCAACACTACCTGCTGGACGACGATCCCGATGACGGTGATCCGATCGTGATCAACGGTGACCTGGTGCTGGAGGAAGACGCTGAACTCTACATCGATGGCGATCTGGTGATCAACGGGAGCATCAAAGGCAGCGGCACGATCTGGGTCAATGGAGAGACGACCTTCAGGGGCGACTCTGAGGTCACCACCAATAGCGAATTCTCGATTTCCTTGCACAGCAAAGGGAGCGTGAAGCTCACCGGGTTTGATGGGACCGAGTTTATGAGTCACATGGATGCAGAAACTCAGCTACTCTTGGACGTGTCTGAGTACGCCGTTACTGAGCTCCGAAAGCTTGTAAATGCCTCAAATTCACCGGCAGAAGCGCTCGAGAAGACCTTCGGTGACGACGAGCAGGATTACTGGGATCTTACGGAGGGAATGGCGTTGCACGGAGCCGGAAAGAGTCTTTTAATATCCGGGCACGAGAATGGGGCGCTGAATGGGGAGTGGCAGAACGTGATGGGGCAGCTCGAAGCCAAAATCGCGGTGCTGGATCACCAGGGTGAAACAAGCCGCTTCCTTTCCAATAGGCTCGAGTATCTCAAGGAGCTTTTTTCCAGTGGCGGCAGCTTGCCAGAAACGGAGTTCCTCGGTTGGAATGAGATTCTGGACCGTTTCGATACAACCGGCCAAACGGCGGGCTTTATCGATGCAGCGATGGGTAAGAAAAGTGAAGATCACTGGGACGCAGTGAAAAACCTATCGAACAGCGTCAACTACGACAAGCCCGGCGCCGCCTACTTCCAGGGCGCCATCTACACCCAGGGGTTCTTCTACGCCGACAATGAGATCAATGTGCTAGGAGCGATCATCGTCGATGGTAACGGTGGGGCTGAGCAGACCTTTACCCGAAGAGTT
The DNA here is from genome assembly GCA_041676625.1 of Vulcanimicrobiota bacterium. Lineage (GTDB taxonomy): Bacteria > Vulcanimicrobiota > Xenobia > Xenobiales > JADMJV01 > JAEXNA01. The sequence goes on along the minus strand of JBAYRN010000051.1, from coordinate 11,560 downwards.
TTTGACCCCCAGACCATGGGCCTGGTCGACGGGGAGCCCATCACCCTGAGTTCGGGGGATGTCTATCTTGGAAACCGCACCCGGGTTACCTACGTAGAAGAGTTTTTCAACGACGATCCCACCCAGAACTCAGGACCTCAGAATCTCGCCGGTGTACTATGGATGGGAAGATAGGATCGAAAAGAAAGCGGGCCCTTACCCTCCTAGAGACCATCATTGCCATCGGACTCCTGGCCATGGCTACCCTCTCGCTTCTCACCATCATAGTCAGCGGCATGAAGATGATGCAGCGCTCCAACGAAGTGGCCGCGGCCAGCGATGTGGCCAGGTCCACCCTGGAAGCCATCAAGCGTGATTTCAAAGCGCACGGTATGTCGGCCCTGCCTCCGGATGAGTTCACCTTTGACGGAAGAGACCCGGAGCCGGATGAAGTGGACCTTTCAGGGCCGGTCGCTTTTCCTCCGCAGCCGTACCCACGGGTCACGGTGGGTGGACAGACCTATTTTGTGGGGATCGAGGGCAGGAGTGAGGGCACTCGGGTGAAGCGAGTGAAGGTAAACATTTTTTGGGATGACGATACCCCTCTCGTCTTGGAGGCGCTTCTGCATCCGTGAGAGGTCGCCGCGCCATAACGGTCTCTGAACTTCTGGTGGGCATGGGAATCCTCGGGCTGCTGGGAGTCCTGACGGTAGTTCTTTTTCGGACCGGGGCTTCCGGCTGGAAGAAGATCGGAGCCCAGAGCGACCTGTTGTCCGACTATCAGGTCCTTAGCGAAAAAGTCGCCAGGGAAACCCATCGCAGCGCTTTTGCCAGTTCTTCCGTGGCAACCCACGCCGATGGCACGACCCTAGCCTTTCTTTCGGCGATGGACGATACAGGAACCTTCGTCATTGACGAAAGCAGCTTCTCTCCTCTCTGGCAGAAGTACCTGGTTTTCTACTGGGACAAGCCGTTACGCCGAATTTTGCTTACCGAAGTAGAACTTGCCACGCCATCGACGGCCGTGCAACGCTTGGAGGACTACGATGAAGGGACCGGAGACCTCAATGACTATCGCAAGGGCGGTCGCTTACTCATGACAAATGTCGATAACTGCAGCTTCGAACTCTCAAATACGATGCTCACAGTAGAGATCGCCGCCAGCAAGCTTCGCTACGGCGATGAAGAGCCTGAAACCCTCAGCATGCTCACCAGCGTGGCTTTCCGGAATTAAAACTAAGGGTGCTCGACCGGGCCTCCGGAGATGTCGGCGACCAGCCACGATCGCTCTCCTTCCCGGAGTTCCCAGGACCACTTCCGGCCGTCGTCGTGCTCCAATGAAGTGGGCAGAAGGGTTGCCGTGGCGTGGCCGTCATCCAGGATCTCGATCCCGTTGAGGTCGCGAGTCAATAGGATCATCTGATGCCCCTCCTGGTCAGTCCAGGCTTTAAGGTTTTCTTGAAATAGCTCGCGCGGCCATTTCTGCTGAAAGGATGGCTCGAGCATTTCCCAGGCCTGATGAAACTCCCCCACTCTTAGATGTTGGAGAAAATCTTTTGCCGCTTCTCTAGGCGCGGTCCGTGAACTCAGGCCGGGGGTCTGGTTTTCGCCTCCTTTTACGAGGGCCAGAAAAAGCCCCACAACCAGGATCAATGTTAGCGAAGCAACCAATACCCGAGGTGAGAAGATCGAACTGGGGGAGGGTAGATTCGGGCTCTCTCCGTCGACCAACTTTTCATCCTGGTTCAGTAGAATCGTGACCGACTGCTGAGCGATCTTTTCACAAGCGAACCTTCCGTGGGTGTTGAAGGTGCCCGGACTCTGGGAGGTGAGGTAGATCAGCCCTTTAAGAAATCTAGAGTTATCGAGAATGGGAACCGCTAAACAGGAGTGGAAGTGGTGCTTCTGAATGTTCTGAAGCAATTTGTGGGAGCGGGCGTCTTCGACCAGCACGGTTCGCTTCCACTTCTCGACCGTGCCCAGTATCCGATCGCCGTCCATCCCCAATTCCTGGCTCGACCTGGCGTTGTGCCAGGTTTCCTGCAGAGGCGATGTGTTGGTGGCTCGGGTAAAAATGCTGGCACGGGTAGCCTTGGGAAAAGTCTGGAGAAGCTGTTTGCCTATCAATTCAAGCTCGGTAGCCACCTTTAATAGTTCAAGGTAAGGCTGTCTCAACCTTCACTTGGTCAACTGTGAACTGCATTACAGTCGCGACTCCTGACTAAAAGTACAATCACAGGTAGCTCATGTCTAAGTTCGATTCTGAACAGAGTAGATTCGAACCAGCCTTATTACTGGCTCTGACGGTCATGACAGGAGTAGCCCTCGGAAGAGACGTTTTTTATGATGTCGCTACTCAAGCAGTGGCCATGACGGCACTGGCTCTGCTGATATCCGCCCTGGTACTGCCTCTGCTGGGGCTGGCCCGGGCCCTGGGTGGGAGACCTCGAAACGAGGTTACCGCGCCGAAACTAGCCGAGGGGCAACTGGTGGCGGTGGCCGTGGCGGATGCGCCCGGGGCCGATCGACAGGCCGCGCCGGTAGAACCGCCTGCTCCGCCCTGCCTGGAGCGCAACGCGGGAACCTCGGGTGTGAAGGTACGAGCCTCCGCAAGCTTCCACAATGATAATCAGGGCTGGGCGGGAAGCCGCCTCACTCACTCTGGATTACGCTAAATTATCTTTAGAGGTGGTAGTCGTCCTCGTCGTAATCGTCGTCGTAGTCGTCGGAGCCTCCCCCGTGGTCCAGGTCGACTCTGCTGTCGAAGTACTCAAGCACGTTGTCGTGACCGGCAGCCTCGGCAAGTTGGCGAGCGGTTCTGCCTTGATTGTCTCGGATGCCGGAGTCGGCCCCGTGCTGCAGCAACATCTCGATCATCTGCACTCGGACTTTGCCCTCTAGCTTTTGGTCTTTGACCGCGGCAGCCCAATGCAACGGGGTCAGGCCGTCGGCGTTCTGATGATTGATGGAGGCACCCTTGGAGAGGAGGTATCCGGTACAGTTGGTGTTGTTTTTTTGGACGGCTAAAAAGATTGGGGTCATGTGGTGGTCGCAGACTTCGTTGACGTTGGCTCCGGCACGGACCAGAAGGTCTACCACACCCATCGCTCCTACCACCGCGGCCAGGTGGATGGCGGTGAGACCGGCGCCAACTCGTTCGTCCAGTTGCCCTCCGCCGGCCAGCATCATTTCGGCCTTACCGGGATCGCCTTCCTTGACCGCTTGATAGAGCGGAGAGACTTCGTCCGGGAGGTTGGCGACCTCGGAACCGTTGAGCATGAAGATCGGCTGATCCGTGTCGGGGTTGAAGTTCGCGTATTCTGTCTCATCCAAACGTTCGACCGAGGTGACCTGAATGGCGTCTTCTTCCGAAACCGAATCGCCTGCTTGGGTATCGGGTGTCGGTGCGAAACCCAAATGGCGGTCAAGCGCTCGTCCCAATTCCTTGAGTTCGTACAGAGTCGCAAGGTCGCGCGCCGAACGGCCCTGGCCGTCCAATCGCCGGGGATCGGCTCCCTGCTGGATCAGCATATCCACCATCTTGACCCGAGTGGAGCCGACCAGCCTCTCGTGAGGTACGCAGCAAGCCCAGTGCAGGGGCGTGTAGCCGTCGCTGTTGAGGTGATTGACGTTGGCGCCGCGAGAGATGAGAAAGCCGGCCATATTCATGTTGGCGGTCTGGATCGCCAGATAAAGTGGGGTGATATTGCGATCCGCCAACTCGTCAACCTTGAGCCCGGCCGACAGCAAGCAGTCGGCCACATCCATCACCCCACCCATGGCGGCGATGTGCATGGCGCTCAGCTTTCGCTTGGGTGTCCGTTCGTGGATATCGGGGTTTTGAGCCAGGGCGTGTTCCACCTTGACCCTGTTTCCTTCTTTGCAGGCGGCCAAAAGAGGAGGCAGGGTAGGGGGAAGCTTGCAGATCTTGTGGCCGGTCGGCGGCTCGCCTTTGGGAGCCTCGGGCAGTACCTTGGCGGGGGGCTTCCTGGTGGTCACCATCGGTACTGCCGGTACACCCGGAGCAGTGGCAGCGGGGTTGGTGGTGGGAGACTGTCCACGGCAGAGTTGGTCGAGATGGGTATTGGATTTTCGAAACCAGGTGCGATCCGCCCAGCCGATGAGAAACCCCAGTAGGCCGCCCATCATACCACCCCAAATAAAGTTGTAGGGCAGACCGGTAAAAAGAGCGGGCCCGATACCGGCATAGGACACATCTTCCAGGATGTACCATCCGATGGTCATAGCCACCGCCAGGCGGGAGAGGTCGAATTGATACCGCAAAATGGCCATGGCCCCCGCCACCGTTCCCACGAAGGCTCCGAATCCGGTCCACTGCAGTATGATCGCGCCGAAGATGAGCCCCCCGGCTAGGCCCATCCCCGCCACACTGTCGGTGGCGAGTCCGGCGAAGGCACTTCCTAAGAGGCCGATGGCCAGGGCAAAAGGGAGCCCAGCCACCGCCCCGCCCACGATACCGGCTTTCAGGCCATCGAACCAGTTGCTATGGCGATCCGGATTGAGTTGTCGACTCTGTTCTCTTATCGACGTAGACATAAACGAATTCCCCCTCCGACAGCAAAGCTGTTTCTAAGACTAAAATCTAAAGAACTCAAACGCCGGCCCTCCTGTGTTGCGAAAAAGCGAATCTACTACAGTAGAATACACATTATAGTACATAAAAGCAATTCTTACTTCTGCCCGGGTATGTTCTTTAAATAATGAACATCGCCTTCGGCCGTGGTGTTCTTGAGGTTGTAACATCCTGTTCGACGAAAGATCCTAAGATATGCTGGTGAATATCCGATCGCAGATTTTTCCTGAACGCTCACTTCGGGTGGAGAAGCCGTCAAAGAAGCTTGCCGATGGCGAGGTCTTGGGCCGCCTGGAGTCGCATTTCGATCGATGGGATGCCAACGGAAACGGCCAAATTTCTTGGACCGAGATCAGAGATCGGGTGGCCGATCCTCAGTGCCAAGGGGACGAGGCCGTGGCGCTAGCGACTCTCTACGGCCTGCTGGAACAGGACGCCGCCTTTCGGGGTATGGAGAGGAAAGCTCCGGTCTCTTTCGAGCGCCTGGGGGACCTGTATTATGAGTATACCAATGAAGAGGATGATACTCCTCAGGCGGACGGTTTGTACCAGAAGTATCAAGCCAAGCTGAAGGAGTCCACCGATGAGCTTTTTCCCCACGGCTTGCCCAACGGTCATCTGGGAAAACAGGGTACCGGCCCGAGTTGTGGATTTTTGGCGGCGACCTTCGCTCAACTGGTCAAGGACCCGGGGGTGGTACGAGAGGCCGTTTCTCAAACCGAAGAGGGCCTTCTTCAAGTGAAGTTTCCGGGGCTCGAGAAAACCATCACGATCAGTCCGGCGACCGACACCCAGCAAGCACTTTTTGCAACCGCCGGCCAGAATGGAAGCTGGTTGACAAACCTGGAGAAAGCCTGGGGCACCCACACAGCCGGAGGGGATGAGTCGAGAGCTTTTGAAGTCACGACCTACCCGGAGGACGCCATCGTGGCCTGGACGGCAGGCCATGCCACCACGGCCAGAGTTCCCAAAAATCCCGCGACTTTTCAAAAGGGTGAACTGCCGGACTATCTGAAGGCAACCAGTCGGGAATTAGCCGCCGACCACATGGCTGTCGCCTGGACTCGATACGAAGGCTTCACGGTGGAAGGGTTTGTTCCCGGGCATGCTTACACCCTTACCGGGATCGACCACCGCAACGGAACCGTCAGTCTGCGCAATCCCTGGGGCAGGCAAGAGCCCGGGAATGAGAACGGACCGTTCGACGGGCAAGACGACGGACTGTTCGAGTTACCCCTGGCAGAGTTTCACAAGAACTTCGCAAAGATCGCCCGCCAGACGTCTTAAATGGCTTCTCTGAAAGGGTTTCCAATTCTCAACGAGGCATAGCCAGCGGATGAAACGATTTCTAACCACCCTCCTTCTATTGACAGTTCTATCTGCCATGCCCGTTTTGGCTAAGCGAGAAAAAGGCTTGAGCATAGGACCGATCATCCTGGGCCAGTCCACCGGACAGGTTGTAGCCACCCTGGGGCCACCCGCCGAACGGAGCAGAACGCAAGAGGAACCCGCTACGGGCGAGTTTGTGCAAACCTGGAGCTACCCCCAGCACAGCCTGGCGATCGATATTTCTCGCTCCAGCGAAAAGGAGGCCTTCACGGTGTACCGGGTTCGGGCCGGTGGACGCTGTAAGCTCAAAACTTTTGCGGGGCTGAACGTGGGGTCCTTCGCTGCTGAAGTTCAGGGTTTGGCCAGGCGCTTCGAAAGAGATTCGGAGGTCGAAGTGACCGAGTCCGAAGATGGTTACACATTTCTGTGGGTCGAGAGCAACCAGATGCTGGGGGTATCGATCGCCGAGGGAAAGATCTCCCACCTCTACATCGGTCCAGGCCCGGAATAGTCAGCCTGCCGACCCGGTGGGGTACTGCACGATCCCAAACGGGCCGCCGCTGGGATCTGCCAGCACCGCGCAGCGCCCTATGTCCGGCAAGTCGAAGGGCGCCAGTAGCTCCGATCCCCCCAGTTCTACTCCCCGGCGAAAGGCCAGATCGCAGTCTTCCACGGCGAAGTGGACCATCCAGTACGAACGGTTCTCTCCCGTTTTCATTCCGCAAACTTCCTGACTGTGCAAAGAGAAGACTCGGTACTCCAGGTCACCAAATCGGGTGTCGTAGTAGTCCCATCCGGTGAGTTGTTGGTAGAACCTGGTGGCTTTCTCTAAATCTGTGGTTATCAGTTCTGTCCAGCCTACGGAATTCGGCCCAAAGGGGATGCCCGGCTCACCACCCCGGGCGGTCTCCCAGAGAGCAAAGATGGCTCCAGTGGGATCCTCTAGCACGCTCATGTGACCGAACCCCTTGATCTCTTCATTGGATCTCAAGATTTCGGCCCCCAACTTCTGAGCGCGTCTCTCGGCCTCACCCAGGTCGTCTACCAACAGGTAGGACATCCATTGGCTCGGGCCCTCGGGTTCCACGTGGCAAATCCCTGCCACGTGCTCCCCATGCAGGGTCATAATGTTGTAAGCCAGCGCTTGCTCGGTGGGTCGCACCCGACGTCCCCATCCGAAAAGTTCGGAGAAGAACTTGTGGCTGGCGGTGGGGTCGGTGACCGCCGCATCCACCCAGCAGAAGAAACCCGGTAAGAGACCATCTTTTGACGACATAGTTGCTTTCTTGACGGCTTTTAGGGAAACTTCCTCTCTGACAATGAGGTTTATAGACCAGTAGGTGTATCAGGATTCACATTGTGGGCGTGCTTACATCCACCCTTAGATAATTTGACTATTGTATACTGAACGGGCGACCGGCATAATAAGATCGGATCAAACTATTACAGGCGCACTGAAACCGGGTAAGGAGTCTCGAAATGGGAAACACACAAGCTTTACGAACTATTCTTTGGGCTGCCAACGCAGTCGTCTGGAGTTGCGTTTATATCGTAGACCGCAACCTGAAGTCCGAGAAAAAGCTTGAACCGACCCGGCGCGATGGAGAGATCCGGGTGGACCTCAGAGGGGAGCCCCTCAAGGTGGTTTACCAAAAGAAGATGATACCGGAGTTCACCATCTATCAGGTGTAAGACCCGAAACGGGTCCTCAATTCTAAATTATGCGAGCCCTGTCTTGACCGGCGGGGCTTGTTTTATTTTCTCCTCAGGAATTTGGTTTTGTTGTAAACTAGTTGGAATATTCTGCAGGCTCTGACCGGGTGAGAGCGAACGGCGCAGCCGAGCATTAATAGATTGAGGAGACCTGCGATGAAGATTGTATCCTGCGTCAGGCAGACCCCTGACACGGAAACCATCGTGAAGATAGCCGACAACAAAACTTCGATAAAAACAGACGACGTTAAGTATATCATCGGGCCCTACGACGAGTACTCCCTGGAAGCCGCGGTGCAGATCAAGGATGAAGTGAAGGGCGAGGTGACGGTCCTCTCGATGGGGCCGAGCCGAGTACCGGAGACACTGCGCGCGTGTCTGGCGCGGGGAGCCGATGCGGCCGTGCACATCTCCACTGGTGACCAGGAGATCGACGACGCCCTGGTGGTGGCCTCGGCACTGGCCGCCCAGATCAAGAGCATGGGGCAGGTCGATGTAGTGTTTACCTCTACCAAGGGTTCTGATTCGGACCGAGGTGCGGTGGGACCGATGCTGGCCGAGTTGCTGGGACTACCCTATCTGGGTTTGGTCAGCGATATTCAGGTTAGCGGCGGCAGCTTTACCTGTAAGCGCCAGGTGGAAGGGGGGATCGTGGAGTCTTTTACCGCCAGCACCCCGGCTGTGTTGTGTCTGGAGCAAGGGGTCAGAGGCCAGGCCCGATACCCCTCCCTGATGCAGATTATGAAAGCCAAGAAGAAAAAGATAGAGACCGTGGATTTTGCTTCGCTGGGGGTGGACGCCAGCTTGGGCAAGGTGGAGATCGAGACCCTCGAGTATCCGCCGGAACGACCCCCGGGCCGTATCATCGAAGGCGATTCGCTGGATGCCAGGTTGGACGAACTGGTACGACTACTCAAAGAGGAAGCGAAGGTACTTTAAGATGAGCAAATCCATAATCGTGGTGGGAGAAGTGGCCGCCGACGGAGTGGCCAAAGCAACCCTGGAGTGCATCTCCGAGGCCAAGCGTGCGGGGGCCGACACGGTCGAAGCGATCCTCTTTGGCAAAGCTGCAAAAGTTGCTGCGGGGGCTGCGGGTAAAGCCGGGGCTACCTCGGTGCGGTATGTTGAAGAGAGCACCTACAGTCTGGCCCAGCGGGCCGCTACTGTGGAAGGGGCGATCAAGGAGTCTAGCCCCGGGCTGGTCCTGATGTCCGCGAATACTTACGGAAAAGAGTTGGCCGGGGTCCTGGCTGCTCGGCTGAAGGCCGGTTTCGCCAGTGAGTGTCTGGAAGTGCGGTTCGGCGACGACGGCCAACCTCGGGCTTTGCGCCCTATGTACTCCGGTAAGGTACTGGCGCGAGTTAAACTCAACGGGCCGACGTCTTTTGCCACCCTGCGGCAGAATACCGTACCGGTGACCGATGATGGTGCGGATGTGGCGGTTTCCGAACTGGCTCTGGCCGGTTCCGCCAACGGCGTGGTGCTGACCGGAGCCGATGCCGGTGCAACCGGTGGTGAGGTTGACCTTTCCGAGGCTTCGGTCGTGGTAGCCGGTGGACGCGGGCTCAAAGAGCCGGAAAACTTCAAGCTCATCGAGGACCTGGCAGCACCCCTCAAGGCGGCCATCGGGGCCACCCGTATGGTGGTGGACGCGGGTTGGAAGGACTTTCACTATCAGGTCGGACAGACCGGAAAAGTGGTCACTCCCAGTCTCTACATCGCGGTCGGGATCTCGGGTGCCATTCAGCACCTGGTGGGGATGCAAAACTCGGGCTGCATCGTGGCCATAAACAACGACCCCGGCGCACCCATCTTCAAGGTGGCCGATTACGGAATCGTGGCCGACCTGTTCGAGGCCACCCCCAAGTTGGCCGAACGGTTGAAGAACTAGGCCTCGACAGAAGCAACTAGAGAAGAGGCTTCGGCCTCTTTTTTGTTGCTTTTTGAGGGGGGTCTTTCTATCCCGTAGAGGGTGCTTTAGCTAGAGGCTTCGTTTAAGGATGGAGAGGGGTCGTTCGGGTTTGTGACAAAACAGACGTATGCGGAGGACTAGAAAGATGATGATGATTGCTCGGAGACTATCGGCTCTGCTGATGTTGCTGCTCTTAACGACCGGCGCCCAGGCTATCTCCACCGACGAGGAGATCCGATTGGGAGCGGAGGCTGCGGGTCGCTTCGAAAGGAAGTACGGGTTGGTCAACGACCCTGCGATGGCCGGTCGGCTCAACCGGATCGGACAGTCCCTGCTGGTCAACGCGCAGCGAAAAGACCTGCCCTGGCAGTTCCGGGTCATCGACATCGACGCTTACAACGCGGCGGCCTTTCCGGGTGGTTATATCTACGCCACTCGCGGCTTGATGCAGGGCATGAACGATGAGGAACTGGCTTTTATCATCGGACACGAAATCGGTCACGTAGACCATCGTCACTCGATCAAGCAGCTGGAGAGTGCGCAACTCCGGCGTCTCGGTTTGATCGCCATCGCCCTGGGACTGGGGGGGCGGGATATCGACCGGACCACAGCCACCATACTGCAATTGACCGACTCCATTATCGGGAGCCAGCACAGCAAGGGAGATGAAGCCGAGTCCGATCGCTATGGGATGCACTCGATGGCTGCGGCGGGATACGATCCGGTTTACGCCATATCGGCTTTTCAAAAGCTGGCCGCCCAATCGAGCGGTGGGACCCCGGAGTTTCTGAACACTCTGCTGGGCTCGCACCCGCTACCGAAAGAGCGGATCGCAGACGGTTCCGCCCTGGTCACCTCGATTCCGTTTGACCCCAAAGCTGCGCCTCCGGTCCATCAAGGAACTGATGACCGACTTTATCGAGACGCCACTGAGGCTCTGGAGTATACCCTCTCCTTGCTGGGGCAGCGGCATCGTGATTCCCTGCAAAGGGTGTGCGAAGAAGTCGCTCTGGGGCAAAGGGGAGTACCTGCCAACACCCGGGCGGTTCGGGTCTCGGCCGATCGCGGAGCCGGACTGTCGGCTCTGGAAAAGGCGCTTTTGTCCAGACCTGAACTGGCTTCCCTGGGACAGGTCTTCGGGGCCGCCGTGGTGGACGCCGGGGAGAATCGGGTGGAAGCAGTCGTGCTGCTTCAGGGAGGTTACTAATCATGAGACACGGCATTCTGGCTCTCCTCACTCTGCTTCTTCTAGCTCCTGCCTGGGCGCAGTCAAACTCCCGCGCCGCTGAACTGTCGAGCGAACTCGCCCAGGTTCAAGAACTACCCACCAATGTTCGACTACGCTTTCAAGTTCTGTCTAGCGAGATGCTGAAGTTGGGAAACAATTTCCCGGCCGGTGATGTGTTGCGTTTCTTTTCGGATACCAGAGTTCTGTTTTGGAACCGTCCGGCGAGTCCGGGCACGGCCCGTAAGATGCAAGCGCTGGAGGAGCAGATGGTGCCCCTGGCTCGGGCGGGGGGTAGCAACCTGGTCCTACCCGAGGTGGGCTACGCATCTCCCCCTCAGAGCAACTTGATTACAAGGGAACGGATTACCCGAGACAGCTTGCTCGACTCGGTCTCCCGAACTGAACAAGCGGCCACCGATGCTCTGGCCAGTAGAAACTCGGCCGAACTGCTCTTTCTGCGGGATAATCTAGCTCGCTTGCGCGAGGACCTGGCCGACAAGAACGTATCCGTTCAAACCGTGCGCTCGGTGATGGGGGCTCGAGCGCGCTACCTGGCGAGCACCAACGCCGCTGCCGGGGGCGACCAGCTAGGGCAGAGTCTAGACGGGCTCGGGGAGCGTTTGCGGGCGGCGTTTCCGCCGGACCGGATGAGGCAAAACCCGGCCGGCACAATCACTCTTCCCTAGGGCCTGTGGACATTCAGCCTTCGGTCACCAAACTTGTTTATTTTCCACCTCCTGAAGCGAAATTTTCCTCAAATAGGTCCACTATTTCACAGAAAATTCCACTCCAGGAGGAGAAAAAT
>JBAYRN010000050.1:0-38822 GCA_041676625.1 Vulcanimicrobiota bacterium | reverse complement strand
TTTTACCAATCTGCCCCGGGGGGGCACCCTGGTGGAGGGTGGGGATTTCCGAATCCAGATGGGCTCTTACCCCGAAACCATCAAGGACACCATGAAGCTGGAGAGGGGCGTTCCCGACCTCTACCTGTTGCCCGACGACCTCTTCGATACCCACCTCGGGGTGAGTAATGCCGACATGGAGTTTCCGGTCTACTTCAACTACTTCATCAGGCAACAGAAATGCCGCTTGATCTGTCACTCCCATCAGGTCAAGCCGGTGGTCAGGGTCTTGCGGGAGGCGGTTGTGGGGCCCTTCAAAATGTACCTGGAGGAAGAGTATCCCGAGGGTCGCGAGAGTTACGGGTTTCCCGATCTTTGGAAAGAGATGCGTTTTTATAAGGAAGACGCCAAAAACCCCCGGGGTTACTGGGGGTTGCGCGACATGATCGAGATCTACACTTTCGATGCAAAGCGCCAGGTTGAGGTGGATGGGGTGACCATCACCTCTCTGGGGCGAAACAACTACCGTTTCGAAACCCCGGAGGATGCTCTGGAGGTGGAGTTTCGAGCGACTCCGGAGCCTCAGTTGGAGTCCATAACCCTGGACGCCGGCCATATCCAGGGTTGCTTCTACAGCCCTCCTACCTTCGGCGTGACGGTGATCGGGAGCGGCCACGGATTTGACACCGAGTCGAAAACTTCAGGATTTATCATCTGGGTGGACGGTAAGGGAGTGCTGGTGGACCCTCCGGTGGACTCCACCATCTGGATGCAGCGACAGAAGGTCAACACCCGGCTCATCGAGGACCTCATCCTGACCCACTGCCACGCCGACCACGACTCCGGAACCCTGCAAAAGGTGATGGAAGAGGGACGCATTCGCATACACACCACCCGCACGGTGATGGAGAGCTTTGTGGCCAAGTACAGCGCCTTGACCGGACTGAGCAAGGAGGAGTTTCGCGCCCTGTTCGAGTTTCAGCCGCTACGGATCGGAACCCGCACCACCATTGCCGGAGCCCGCTTTCTATTTAAGTACAACCTCCATCCCATCCCCACGCTGGGGTTTCAAGTGATGCTGGAAGGGAAGTCGTTTTACTACTCGTGTGACACCCTGTACGATCCGGACTACATCGATTCATTGCACGAGAAAGGCGTACTTCCCCGAGAGCGCCGAGACGATCTGCTGGATGTCCCGTGGGACAGCGACCTTATCTTCCACGAGGCCGGGATTCCCCCCATTCACACTCCCCTGACTGTGCTCAACGCCCTCCCCAAAGAGGTCAAGGAGCATACCTTCCTGGTCCACGTATCCGAAAGCGCCATTCCTGAAAATTCGGGATTGAGAATCGCCGAACCGGGCACCGCCGGCACCCTGGAGATCGAGGTGCCCACACCGGAAAAAAGTCTGGCCTACAAGATCCTGGACGTGGCCTCCAACGTCGATCTTTTTTCCGAAATGAAGTTTTCCAAGGCACTGGAGTGTCTGGCCATCACCCACTATTCGGTGGTGGAGGCGGGGGAGTGCTTCATCAAGCGGGACACCCCCGGGGATAAGTTTTATATGATCCTCTCCGGCGAAGTGGAGGTGGTACACGAGAGTCTGCCCCGACGCCTTTTTTTCAGTCGCTACGACTACCTCGGCGAGACCGCACTCATTCTGAACAGTCCGCGCAACGCCGATATCGTGGCTCGCACCCGGACCGAGTTGTTGTACATCGAGAAGGAAGATTTCCTGCGCTTCATCCGCGACACCAGCCTGCCCCAGATGCTTATCCGACTAAATGAAAACCGTTCGGTGGGGGCGCGTTGGACCTTCGAGAAGCACCGGATCCTGGCCGCCATGTCGCCGCTCCAAAAAAATCGGTTGATGTGTCATCTGGAACCCCGGTCGGTGACCCGGGGATCCTATCTCTTTCGCCCCGGAGACGTAGTGGATTGGTATTATCTTGTCGATTCCGGAGAGGTCCTATTCCGGCGTGAGCAACGAGAGGTGGTCCTGGGGCCGGGCTCTTTCGTAGGGGAGTTCGGTGGAGCACTTCCCTCTCCTCAGCACCGCGCCTGTGCCAGAGCCCTCACCGAACTCAACCTCTACAAACTGCACGTCCAAGAAATGAAAGCGTTTATCAGCTCTTATCCCGGCACCTACGTGCGTATGGCCAAGAGCCTCGCCGACACACTCAAGCAACAGGGTAGCCCTGTCACGATTGGAGCCTGACCATGTCCACCATCGCTGAGAACTCCCTGGAAGCGCGCATCGAAGCCTGGGAGTACTGTCCCGAGATCTACATCTATCCCACCCCCCGGATGTACGAACCGCTCCCGGAGTTCTCATACTCTGAGCTGGATCTCACTACCGATCTCAACGTCTACGTGCACGTACCTTTCTGCAAACAGTTCTGCTCCTTCTGCGGCTACTTCAAGACCATCTACACCGAGGAGTTGCAGGAGCAATTCGTGGAGGCGGTGGTCAAAGAGATCGAGCTTCGTCGAGGCTGCTTTGAAGGCAAGACCGTGAAGACCCTGCACTTCGGCGGAGGCACTCCCTCGCTTCTGACCCCCCGGCAACTCGACACCATCGTGCAGGCTCTCTTGAAGGTGCGCCCGGATATCCTGGAGACGAGCCTGGAGGTGAGCATTGAGGCCACCCCCGAGTCCATCGACCGGGAGAAATTTCAAGGCTACCGCGAAGCCGGGATCAATCGAGTGAGCATGGGCGTGCAATCGCTGGTGGATGCCGAGGTGGTGCTGGCTAACCGTTGTGTAGACAAGGGTCGAACCTCCTTTCAGATGCTGACCGAGGCTTTCGAGGTGCTGCGGGGGCTGGGCATACCCGACGTGGTGATCGACTTGATGATCGGTATCGAAGGACAGACCACCGAGTCGTTTGAGGCCTCTCTCCAGATGGCTCTCTCCTTGCGTCCTGAAACTGTGCAGCTCTACGCCCTCGGGATCATGCCCCAGACCGCCCTGGGGCGCCGTACCTTACCCCAACTTATGCCGGGTCCTCAGATCTATCACTGCTACGAGTTAGGACGGCGCTATTTTCTGGAGGCGGGCTATAACCAGGACTCCCACGATCGCTACACCTTGCACCCCACCAGCGGCTTTTTGCAGGGGGATTACAACATCCAGGGCTTGAGTCTGATCGGGCTGGGTGCAGGCGCCCGGAGCTACAGCCGGGACCTCCATTTTCGCAACACCTACGCCTCTCTGAATGGCCGCAAGGCACTGCTGGAATACATGGCCAACGTTTCAGAGGGGCTCCACTCGGTAGAGAGTGGGGTTCGGCTCGATCTCGACGAGCAGTCTCGGCAGTACGCCATCGGCCATATCCAGGCACTGGACGGCGAAGAGTTTCAGCGGCGCTTCGAACTGCGGGTGGAAGAGAAGTTTCCGGAATTGTATAAGGAAATGCTGGAACTGAAGCTGGTAGTGCAGGACAACCAACTCTGGCGCCTGACGCCCAAAGGGCTCTTGTTTCGCGATCTTTTGGGCCGGCAGATGTTTTCTCCCCGGGCCAGAGCCCTGGAAGAGGCCTACCGAAACCGTTGAGCACCGGCGGGAGGGTCCTCATCGTCTTCGGCCTGGCGGGCTCCGGGAAGTCCACCCTGGTAGCCCGATTGGCCCTGGAGTTTGGACTGCGTAAAGTCCACCCCTCGGGGGTCATGCGGGATCTTCTGGCCGGTAGACAAGTCCGCCCCGAAGCCAGCCTGGCCAATGACGGCTACTGGGAGAGTGCGGAGGGAGCTCAAATCCTGGATGCCCGCCTGGACCACCAAGAGCCGGTCGACCTGGAGGCCGATCGGATTCTCCTATCAGAGGTGGCAAAGGGTGAGGTGGCCATCGACTCCTGGTCACTTCCCTGGCTCACCGATAAGGGGCTACGGATCCATCTGACCGCGCCCTTGGAGGTGCGGTCTCGAAGAGCGGCTGCTCGGGGTCACCTGGACCTGCAGACCGCCCGTGAAAGGATCGCCAAGAAAGACGAAGACACCAGGCAGTTATTCCTGCGACTTTATGGTTTTGATATCGCAAGACCAGCTCCGGACTTGTTTGATCTGACCCTCGACACCGCTACACTGTCGAGCGAGGAGGTGTTTTTCCAAGCTCGGGCATTCGTGGCCGATCGGTGGTCGGCTGGGAAGGATTTTGGAGGCTCGGAGGAAGACGTTCTGTCATGAAAAGGTTGCTCGCTCCCCTGGTATTTTTCTTTTTCTGCTTCAGCCCCGCTGTGGCTCAATTCGGCGAGGCAGACGCGGCTACCATCGTGCTGGAGCAGCTTGAGATCAACGAAGAGCACGGGCAGGCACTGGCCCAAATCCGGGCCCTCGACCTGGCCGCCGCTTCTCCCCAAAGACGGGTGGAACTCGCTCTACTGGCAGCCGATCACGCCATCGCCCTGCGCCGGTTCGATCTCCACCAGAAATATCTTCAGATGGCCACCGCGAGTCTGGAGCAGTTGCACCCATCCGGCCAGGCCATGGCCCGGTTTCTTCTTCTTACCCTGCGCCAACGGGCCGATGGACTCTTGAACCCGGGAGCCGCCCGGCGGAGCTTGCTTCCCAATCTGGAGAGCGCCCTCAAGACCCTCGACGGCTATGAGATCAGCAAAGAAGACGGTGAAGTCTGGACTTGTACCAGACTTTTTTTGGGCCGGGCCTTCGCCTACTGGGTGCGCGAATTGGTGGAGCATCAGATTTTATTGGACCGCGATGTGGCCCGCTCCATCGACAGAGTGCGCCAAAAGGCCGAAGCGGTGGCCCTGGATTGGGCCATCACCGAGCGAGCGATCCCGACTCTGGGGCTCTACCACGGCTACTTCAACGAGCTTCTTGCGGTGCAGGAGTCCCTGCACCCCGACGACCCTCTTTATTCGTTGCTGGACTCAGCGGCTAGCCTGAAGTCAGTTCTGGCCCTGGCCAGAGAAAGAGACGTCGAGGGCAAGCTGGAGGAGAGTCTGCGGGCTCTGGGAGTGGAGCAAAAGCTCGACGGGTTGGTAGAGGCGACCTTCGGTCGATTAGTGGCCCGCCGGGCCCTCTATCAGGTGAGTCGCCTAGCCGAGCAGGCCTGGGGCCGCTCCTACACAGCCGAAGAGGCCGTCGAAGTCAGGACCGCGCTTCAAGAGGCTTCGGTTATTACCCGTGATCAGGCCAGCTACAAACTGGTCTCTGAGTTCTTTGTGGTGGGATTCGAGGCGGCCTTTTCCAGCACCAAGCCGGGCTGGCAAAAAGCGGCTAGGGAAGCCTTCGGCTCGGCGCCGGACTTCCTGAAAGACTACCCGGAGCTGTCCACTCGCTACTACATAGCCAGAGCCCGACTGAATCTCCTGGAGAATGAACTCGAAAAAGCGGAAGCCGATGCTCAAAAAGCCGTCGAGATCTATCAATCCTGGATTCAGCAAGCGGGACTTAGCGATGAAGGCCTCGACTCCTACCGGCGCCGAGCCGCCCTGGCCCACGAACTCTTGATAGAAGCTCGCTTGCGGAGCGATAACCCGGAGGGAGCGCTGGCTGCGGCCGTGAGTTACCAGGTGCTGGAGAGCTTGAGTGTGCTGGCGGCAGGGAAAAGAACTCAACCCTTCGGAAAGACGACGGCGGCCGGCCTGAGGAAATCCCTGGGAACAGACGAAGTGTTGTTGCTGTTTTTTCCCGGCCGGCAAAAGCTCACGACGTTTCTACTGAGTAGCCAGGACCTGAAAGCCCGGCAAGTCGATCTTCCCTCCCGGACCCTGCAAGACAAAGTCTTTAAACTGCTGGCCGAGAACCGGCGCCTGGGTGCCACCGAACCGCTGCGAAAGGAGCTTTATCAGGATCTCCTGGGTCCTTATCCGCTCACCCGGTGGAAGCGAGTGAAGATCGCCCCCTCTTCGTATCTCTCCAACTTACCCTGGGGGTCGCTCCTGAATTCAGAAGGGCA
Source organism: Vulcanimicrobiota bacterium (assembly GCA_041676625.1). Classification (GTDB taxonomy): domain Bacteria; phylum Vulcanimicrobiota; class Xenobia; order Xenobiales; family JADMJV01; genus JAEXNA01. The sequence goes on along the minus strand of JBAYRN010000050.1, from coordinate 32,924 downwards.
GTCGCTGGCTCAGACTCACTCGGTGGGGGTCAAACTCGGTTACGGCCAGGCAGCTTCCAGCGGTTCGAAACCGGCGGGCCTGCACGCCCTGGGCAACCCGGACGGCTCACTCCCCTCAGCCGAACTGGAAGTCGAACTGATCGCAGAGATGGTTACCGATTCGGAAGTTGCCACCGGTCCTGAGGCCGACCAGGATTTTGTGGACTCCTTCGATCACGGTATCATGCACTTTGCCACCCACGGCGTGGTCAACTATCGAAAGCCCCACAGTAGCTACCTGCTGCTGGCCGGAGGTGAGCAACTGGCCGCTCGAGAGATCGCGGAGGGAAGCTGGAAGGAGGCCCAACTGGTGGTCCTGTCGGCCTGCAACACCGGGATTTCGAACGTGGATTTCGTGGGGCACCGGAGCCTGGCCGGGGCCTTTCTGAAAAGCGGTGCACCGGCAGTGCTGGGCACCCTGTGGCCGGTCGACGACCTGGCCACCCAGGCCTTCATGACCCACTTCTATGAGGCTCTCAACTCCGGGAGTTCACCCCTGGAAAGCCTGAACAAGGCTCAACTCGAGCTGCTCGGAACACCTGACTTTAACCACCCCTACTACTGGGGCGCCTTCGTCCTTTTCGAAGTTTAAACCGGTTAAAGGATGGCCCGAATGCTCCAAGCAAACATGGCGATGGTGGCCACCTGGCCGGCCAGAAAGCCGATGAAGCGCCAGGGTTGCTTGGCCAGCAACAGCGAGACGGTCTGCAGGGTGCGTCCGGCACAAAAGATGATCATGAGTGCCCGGTAGACCTCCAGGGGAACCTCACAAAATAGACCGCAAAGAGCCGCCACCAGAAAACCCGGAATGTTTTCCAGGTCATTTCGCCAGCAGGCATCGGCCCGAGTCAGGATCTCGGGTTGCTCACCTCCGCTGGGTGCTTCCGCCCGAAAGAACGGCTGGTCTTCTTTATACTTGAAGCTCTTGTAGCGAAAGCGACCGTAACCCTGGACGAAGGAGTTGGCCAGCATTTTCAGGTTGAGATAACAGGCACCGAGGACAAACCAAAAAAGAAGTTGCTGATTCATCCCCGGTCATTGCACACCGGGGCTCTTCAGGCCTTGCCCCAGCGGATGCTGATCTTGCCCGCGATGTCATCCACGTAGAGCGATCACCTCGCCGGGGGCCGGCTGAAAAATTTTTCCAATGAGGGGTTTTCCAGGTCAGGGCAAGAAAGGCGGGCGCAAACAGTAAGGAGTCAACACATGAATCTTGGGTATTCTAAAGCCCTTTTTCTGAGTATCGTACTGGCTTTGAGCTTCAGTCTCCCGGTTTTGGCCGAGGCCCCTCCCCAGCGTCCACCGCTGGCTGAACTCTGGGTGCAAACCAGCGCCGAATATCGAGCGCTCTGCTACCAGACCTATACCGCCGCCACCGAACAGTTTGAGCACTGGGCTCCACTTCTGGAAAAGAGGGAAGATGGCAAAGCTTACCTTCCCGGTTCCAGCAAGCCGGTGGCCATCGTGCTGGACCTCGACGAAACGGTCATCGACAACAGCGGCTTCCAGGCTTTCACCGTGCGAACCGGTTCTCGGTTCAACCCCAAAATCTGGGATGCCTGGGTCGAGTTTCAAGGGATCAACGAGGGTGCCGGGGGCACCGTGCCCGGAGCGGTGGAATTCCTGAACTACGTGCAAGAGATGGGGGTCACTCCGGTTTACATTTCCAACCGCGACGCGGGCTACGAAGCTGCCACCATTAAGGTTCTGGAGCGAGCCGACATCGACACCACCGACATCGAAGACCGGGTACTCTTGCGAGAGAAGGGCGAAGCTGCCGACGAGCAGGCCCGCCGAGCCATGAAGCTCTGGGGCATCGATGAGAAGTCTTCCCTGGGGCACGCCACCCTGGAAGGGGAAGGGCAGAAGGAGGGTCGCCGCCTGATGACCCGCCAGCAGTACGATGTGCTGGCTTACTTTGGCGATGTCTACGGCGACTTCGAGCCGTTTCTAAAAAAAGCAGACCAAACCCAGCGCCGCTACTTCGAACAGCGCAAAGACAGTGTGGACGAGCACCAAGCAAAATGGGGTAAGACCTGGTTCATCCTGCCCAACCCCATGTACGGCACCTGGAGCATCGGGGAAGCGATCCCCAAGACCGAGGTCAAATCGTCTCTGAACGACTACGGCTTTGAGATCTACCTGCGGGGGCGCCGCTTGCTGGACTAAGGACTTCCATACTCTTTTCAGGAGAGAACCGTTCAAGTGTCCGGTTCTCTCTTCTTGTTTACAAACGTTTAGCACACCTCGGTCCAGGAGCCGGTACTATAAAGTGGACCACCGCTCTGTAAACGAGGTTTATCTTGCTAATCCAGAATCCGAAAATCACCCCTACTTTCCGGGCCTACCAGCCCACCGCGGTCGCCGAAACGTCGGATGACGGCAAAACTGCGCCCGAACCGGTCGACAGGACCGATCTGCTACCCTCCAACTGGCAAGACGTCGATCCTCAAGAGGTTGTGTTTCCCACCTCCACTCCACCCAAATTGCACCGGCCGGTGGTCTTCGTCCACGGCTTCAACGGCAAGGCTGAACGATGGGAGCACCTGGCCGAGTGGCTGTCCTCCGGTGATTCTGGAAATAAGTACGCTGGAATCATCGACGCCGGTAAGTTTGACAACATCGATCCTTCCGCCAATATGTTTTCCTTACGGCTGTCCCGGCCTTACAACTCGGTGGAAAAGAATCAGGCTGAACTGAAGGCCGCGGTCGAAGCCGTCAGAGCAGCAACCGGGGCCGACGAGGTCGATCTGGTGGTCCACAGTCTGGGAGGCTTGAATTCTCGAGCTTACCTGCAAGACCCCGACGAAAAGGTGAACAAGCTCGTTCAGTTGGGCACCCCCAACCGGGGCTCTCAACTGGCCAACATGGAGATCTTTATGCGGGAGAACTTCGACTACCCCGTGATCCCCCGGACCGACGACCCTGAGGTTCGCCGCGTGCTAGAGCAACTCTCGGTGGACAAACTCGACGGCGATGGCATCCCTAAAAACCCCTGGCTGCGCGCCCTCAATAACGATTGGGACAACCAGCGGGGAGCCGCCGAGGTGATGATCGTGGCAGGAGCGGGAATTCCCACCCTCACCGGCGGCCCGGGCATCACCGTGCGAGGCGACGGAGTGGTGGCCAGAAAGAGTGCCCGCCTAGACGGAGTGGAAAACAAGACGATCTGGTTCAAGACCCACGGAGCGCTGCAAAACAGCCCCAAGGTCATGGAAAATCTGGCCAAATTTCTTACCGGACAGTCCCTCTCTCGAGATGAAAACTTGTTCGACCGACCGGAAGATGCGGTGCGGGCCGCCCAACTGCTGGCCGGAGGCCAAAGCGGCGAAAGTGCGGAGGTTGCTCCCGCCAGCGCCGAAGAGGTCCGCCGAGCGGTGCGCCTTCCCCTTTTAGATCCGGCCTTCCAGATCGGACTGGGCCTGGGTGTGCTCTCGGCCATCATGGGAGGGCCCAGAGAAGCCCTTCCTCTGGTTGAGATCGCCCTGAGTTCGGAAAACAGCCAGAATGAAATCTACGCCAACTACGATATCGACCTACTGCGCGAAAACAACCCGGTTATCGGTAGTGGCTCGGTCAACCAGACCAGTTTCGCCGAAGTGGCCAATCTGAAAGAGGGTAAGGTGGTTTGGAATAGCGCTTTGAACCTGAAGTCTTCGAACCTGATTATGGAGGTAGGTGAAGACGAGCAGTCGGTGTTGATGAAGGGGCAGTTGGGTGGAGTGCCCACCGATCTTACCTTGGCCGTCATCAAGGACAAAATGGGCCGAGTGAGCGGCATGCAGACCACCGGCACGTTCAACGGTGAGCCCTACAGCGTCAACTCGTCTCTTGACTTAGAGGGCCTGATCCTGGGAGTACCCCAGCACAATTCTCAGATGCGCGTAACCGGCAACGTCAACGGCGAGGAGTTGGATCGGACCTATCAGGTCAACGTCAAGCGCAACAAAGGCGACCTGGAGTTACGGGCCCAACACCAACCCCGGGCCAACGACCAGCAGTTGGTGGGAGTGGAAGTCAAGATCAAAGATCGCCCTACTTCCTAGAGCAGGTCCAGTACCGCCATGTGGGTACCGAAGCAGCCCAGCAGGACGCAGAGGTGCCAGGCGCAGTGGTTGTACTTCACGTCGTCTCGGACGTAGAAATAGGTGCCCCCGGCCAGAGCCACTCCACCCACCACGAACCAGGTAAAAGCCGCTCCGCTGAGGGCGGCCATCAGAGTGGGAAAGGAGACCAGGACCATCCCACCCTGAAAGAGATAGACCCAGGTGGCGTGGACGTGGTAGCGGTAGACGCTCTTAAACTTGAAGATGCAGCCCCCGATCGCGATCAGCCAGCTCAACAGCCAGAGGGTGTAGCCCTTGGCGTCGTTGAGGACGTGCAACACAAACGGTCCGTAGCTGGCCGCGATGACGATGAAGATGGCGCAGTGGTCGAGCACCCGCAGGTTCGTCTTGCGGGGCATGTAGCTACTGGCGTGATAGAGGGTGGAGGTACAAAAGAGCACTATCCAGGAGAGCGCGTACAGGCTAAAGATGGCTGTTTGCCAGGCTGAGTTGGTGGAGAGATGAGCCTCCAGCAAGTGCAAGAACCCCCAGCAGCTCATCACAAAGCCCGCCCCGTGGGTGAGAACATTCATGCTCTCTTCTTCAGGGGTCTGCTCGGAGATTGGACATCGGCGATCGATTATAATTGGCTTGTACCTTTTTCAGGAATATTCTTAAAAATTTCTCCCTGGCAGGCTCCAGGCCTGCCGTCCATATGTACCAAAACGTTCAGTCGAGATCCTGATAGGCCGGCAACGCTCTCGTCTAGAACCCAGCGGGAAAGCATCTATGTCAAAGATTGAGAGCATCCCCTTTTCGGAGACCACCCGTCGCTGGTTCGAGACCCACTTCCCGGCTCCCACCGAGGTCCAGCGCCGCGGCTGGCTACCCATTTCCCAGGGTTGCCACTCCCTGCTGCTGGCCCCCACCGGGAGCGGTAAGACCCTGGCCGCGTTTCTATGGGCCATCGATCAACTGGTTTCCAGTCCAGCCTCCGGGGGGACCAGGACGGTCTATGTTTCACCCCTGAAAGCGCTCGTCTACGATGTGGAGCGCAACTTGAGAGCCCCCCTGGCGGGGGTCACCCGGGCCGCCGATCTGTCCGGCGCTCGCCTCACCGTCCCGGAGGTGGCGGTGCGCACCGGAGACACCTCGGCTCGGGAGCGAGAGCGCCAACTCCGGCAGCCGGGCGACATCCTGGTCACCACCCCCGAATCGCTCTACCTCATGCTCGGCTCCCGTCACCGCCGAAACCTAAGTAGCGTGCAGACCGTCATCATCGACGAGATTCACGCTCTGGCCGGCACCAAGCGGGGAGCGCATCTGGCCCTCAGCCTGGAAAGGCTAGCGGGGATCACCCGGGTGGACCCCCAGAGGGTCGGGCTCTCGGCCACCGTGCGACCGGTTACCGACGTGGCTCGCTACCTGGGCGGCGACCGGCCGGTGGAGGTGGTGGACACCGTGGAGCCTCCCCGCATCGATCTGCGCATCGTAGTGCCGGTGGAGGACATGGACAACCCGCCGCCTGCTCCCCCTCGAGAAGACCAGGGAGGCGCCATTCTGGCCCAGCTTTCGGAGCAGGAACGGACCCCCTCCAGACCCAGTCTCTGGACTTCTCTCTATCCCAAATTTCTCGATCTGATCCAGGAGCACCGCTCGGTCATCTTCTTCGTCAACAGCCGGGGCTTGTGCGAGCGGCTGGCCTTGAAGATCAACGAACTGGCCGAAGAGGAGTTGGTGTTGGCTCACCACGGATCGGTCTCCCACGAGAAACGACGCCAGATGGAAGAGCTGCTCAAGTCCGGCCGGCTGCGAGCCATCGTGGCCACCTCTTCTCTGGAACTGGGGATCGACATGGGAGCGGTGGACCTGGTGGTGATGGTGGAGTCGCCGGGTTCGGTGGCGCGGGGGCTCCAGCGGGTGGGGCGGGCCGGCCACCAGGTGGGTGAAGTCAGTAAGGGCAAACTTTTCCCCAAGTTTCGCGGAGACCTCCTGGAGTGCGCGGTGGTCTCGGCTCGCATGGAGGAGGGAGCCATCGAGCCGGTTCAGGTCCCCCGCAACCCCCTGGACGTGCTGGCCAGCAGATCGTGGCCGAAGTCTCGGTGCAACCCCTTTCGGTGTCCGCGCTGAAGACGATGGTGAGGAGGACCGCTTCCTTTTCCGAGTTGGGTGACGACCTCTTGATCGCTCTTCTAGACATGCTGAGCGGCCGCTTCCCCTCCACCGAGTTCGCCGAACTCAAGGGGCGTCTCAACTGGGACCGGGAGCAGGACGTGCTGGAAGGGAGACCGGGAAGCAAGATGCTCACCCTGGTCAACGCCGGTACCATTCCTGACCGGGGGCTTTACGCGGTTTACGCGGGCGACGACGGGCCTCGGCTGGGGGAGCTGGATGAAGAGATGGTGCACGAGATGCGCCCGGGCCAGAACTTTCTTTTAGGAGCCAGCACCTGGCGGGTCCTGGAGATCACCCGAGACCGAGTGATCGTGAGCCCGGCGCCCGGGGAGCCAGGGCAGTTACCGTTCTGGCACGGAGAGGGACCGGGGCGCCCGGTGGAACTGGGCAAGGCCATCGGGGCCTACCTGCGCGGGCTGGACGAAAAAAGCCCCAAAGCTCGTACCGCCTGGCTGGAAGAGCACTCCCGACTGGACGCCTACGCGCGCAAAAATCTGTGTGATTACCTGCAGGAGCAAAAAACCTTCACCGAGCGTTTACCCACCGATCGAACCATCGTGGTGGAGCGATTTCGAGACGAGCTGGGCGACTGGCGGGTCTGCATCCTCTCTCCGTTTGGCTCGCGGGTGCACGCCCCCTGGGCCCTGGCCATCGAAGCCAGATTGGGAGAGAAGGCGGGCTTTGAGATCCAGACGCTGTATAGCGACGACGGCATTTCTTTACGAATGGCCGAGGCCGAGGAGCCACCGGAGCTGGACTGCCTGTTTCCCCGTAGCGAGGAGATCCGGGAACTGGTCATCGGCCAGCTTGGAAATTCGGCCGTGTTTGCCTCCACCTTTCGAGAAAACGCGGCTCGGGCGTTGCTGCTTCCGCGCCGGCACCCGGGTCGGCGCTCGCCTTTGTGGGCCCAGCGCCTGAAAGCCCAGAACCTGCTGGCCGTGGCCCGCAACTATCCCGACTTCCCCATCATCCTGGAGACCTACCGGCACTGCCTGCAAGACATCTTCGACGTGCCCTCCCTCAAAGAGCTGCTACAGTTGATCGAGCGGCGCCAGATCAAGGTGCATCAGGTCGAGACCGAGTCGGCTTCTCCCTTTGCCCGTTCGCTGGTTTTTGCTTACGTGGCGGAGTATCTCTACCAGGGTGACAGCCCCCTGGCCGAACGAAAAGCCCAGGCACTGACCTTGGACCGCAACTTGCTCAACGAGCTTCTGGGCCAGGAAGAGCTGCGAGAACTCCTGGATGCAACCGTCATCCAGGAGGTGGAAGAAGAGCTTCAAGGGCTGGCTCCCCAGCGCCAGGCGGGTGACCTCGAGCAACTGGTGGATCTGCTGAGGCGTGTGGGCGAGCTCAGCCCTTCGGAGATTGCCTCGCGCTGCCGGACCAGCCCACAGCCGATGCTGCGCAAGCTTTTGGAGGAGCGCCGGGTGGTGGCCATGATGATCGGTGGTGAAGAGCGCTATCTGGTGGTGGAAGATGCTGCCCTCTACCGAGATGCCCTGGGCGCCATGCCGCCCAAGGGATTGCCGACCGCCCTGCTGGAGCCGGTGGAAAGGCCCCTGGAGCAGGTCTTTGCCCGCTACGCCCGGACCCGGGGGCCTTTCGAACCGGCTGCTCTGGCTCGCCGCTACGGGATGACCCCGGCCCAATGCGAACCCACTCTGAGGGTGCTGTGCGCCCGCAACCGCCTACTGGAAGGAGGCTTCTTGCCCCACGGCTGCCAGCGGGAGTTCTGCGATCCGGAGGTGCTGCGCTCCATCCGCAGACGCACCCTGGCCAAGCTCCGCAACGCGGTGGCCCCGGTGGAAGCGGCGGGGCTTTGCCGCTTTCTTCTGGATTGGCACGGAGTGGTCGATGGCACCCATCTGGAAGACGCGATCACCCAACTGGAAGGCTTACCCATCTCTTTTCAGGACCTGGAAAAGAGCGTCTTACCCCAGCGGGTTCGGGGCTACCGCCCGGACCAGTTGGATCGACTTTGCCAATCGGGGGCATTGGTCTGGGTCGGCTGCGGTTCGCTGGGAAGCAAAGACGGGAAGATCGCCCTTTTCCGCCGGGACCGGATCTCCACCCTGCTATCGCCCCCGGAAAGGCCCGAGGAGTTGGAGCCTTTGCAGCAGCGCGTGCTGGAGGTCCTGGAGCAAAGGGGAGCTTGTTTTTTTTACGACCTTCTGCAGTTGTGCGGCCAGCCCCGCAGCACCGAACTCCTCTCCACCCTCTGGGACCTGGTCTGGATGGGCCTGCTGACCAACGACTCTTTTGCGCCCTTGCGCAGCCTGGGTGCTCCCCGCCGAGGCCGTCGCTCCACTCCCCTGGAGTCGGGGTCCGGGCGCTGGGTTATGGTCTCCTCTCTGCTCTACGGCGAGCCCAGCGACACCGAACGGCTGATGGCCTGGAGCAACGTCTTGCTGGAGCGGTACGGAGTGGTGAGCCGGGACGCGGTCGTTTCGGAGGGCCTCCCCGGGGGGTTCGCTCCCCTTTATCAGACCTACAAAGCGCTGGAAGAGACCGGCCGGGTGCGACGCGGCTACTTCGTGGAGGGGCTTTCGGGTGCTCAGTTTGCCTGGGCCCACACAGTCGATCGCTTGCGCGCCGAGCCCCCCGCCGGAATCGAGCAAGCGCTGGTGCTGTCTACGCCGGACCCGGCCAACCCCTACGGCTCTCTACTTCCCTGGCCGGAAAATGGCGGACGGCCCCGCCGGGCCAGCGGCTCCAAGGTGATCCTGGTGCAGGGGTTCCCGGTCTTCTTCCTGGAGAAAGGCGGCAAGAAACTGACCAGCTTCCCCCAAGCCGAAGACCCTTCGCTCCTTCAGGCGAGCCTGGCCGGCCTGCGAGAGTTGGCCCGGCAAAAGCGCGGCCGCTCCTTGAAGATCCAGGAGATCGACGGGGCACCGGCGCGAAAGTCTCCCCTGGCCCCGCGGCTGCTAGCCGCAGGATTCCGAGAAGACCCCCAGGGATTGGTACTCCTGGAGGGTCTCCAGTGAGTTTTGAAGCCTACTTTGAAGAGCTAAGAAGTGAAGGGACTCTCGATTCCACCGGTGTTTTTACATTAAACATCGAAAAACTTCAGGGAAAGCTCGCCGCTTATCGACTCACCAACCCCCGAGAGTTCGTTCAATTCTTGATTCGCGCAGCCTGCGCAGCAAAGGCCGAAAGTCTCACCTCAACTTTCACTCCTCAGCAATCCCGGATTAGCATCAAAAAGCTCCATTTTAGCCTGGAGCAGTTTCAGCAGTTTAGTTTTCATTCTTCCAAATCTCCCGCGGAAGAAGCCGCCCATTACCTGGCCATCGCCCTATCTGCGGCCGATAGTCTGGGCACGGTCCGAATCCTGGTCGGTCAGGAAGGTACCGGATTTTCTATCTTATCTCACGAGGGTAAGCTTTCGTTCCACCACGATGACCCTGAAGCGGCTCAATTCGATGGAACGGTCTTTGAGGTTTCCGGCCTCCTGCAAGAAGACCCCGCGGACAGACTCCTCCCCTCCGCTCGTTGGTCTGAAGTACCGTTCCGTTCCAGGCACTTCGAACTTTCCTCGAAAGATTTTTATGGAAAGGTCTACGCCGCCGTAACCGGTCCAAGATTCCGAATTCCCTCCACTTGCCACACCGCACGCGTTGCTTTCTACTTGTCGGAGGCGGAGGCACCGGACCTGCTCTTACTATTTTGGAGCGAGCACCAAACTGTTCCCCAGTCCAATGTCCACGCCGTGCATCGCGGTATCACTTACCCCTTGCCCGGTATCACTTTGCCCGTTGGGTTTCACGCCGTGGTGCGAGCCGACGACCTCAAACCGGACCTCAGTTATCAAGGGTTGGTGGAGGATGATGCCTACCACGCCAAGGGCAAAATGCTGCGACAGTTGGTCTTCGGGTTATTCGAAAAGGTGGTGGCAGCGCGGGTGGATTGGTCGGAAAACGATCTTCGAGCCATCACTCAAAAACTCGATCTTTACTGGCCACGCTCGCGGGTCTCGGAAGCGCTCCGGCAGTTTTATAAACGCAATTTTTCCCTACTAATGCCGCGCTCCCAGGACGAGGTCGCTCCTTTAGTCAAGCGACTCGAGTGCTTGTCGCGTTCTGAACTGTCGGAGTGTCTCGAGCCTTATCGGGCCAGAAGCTGCGAACAGCGCGCCGTCTCTCCCCAAGCCGCCGGGCGACTGCTCGCCTTGGAGAGTACATTGAGAGGACGATTGCTGTTGGTCACCCGGGATTGCTTGCATCGAGAGGCGCTCTTCAATTTTCTCTTTCAAAATCGGCTTCCTGAACGGGCCACTCTCGACGATCTACCCACCGTTTGGAAAGTCATCCAACTGGCAACTCGCAGGGTCGTTGGGACTGAAGAGCGGATGAAAGAGCTTGACCTGCACCCCTCCTGGCGAAGCCTTTTTTTGTTCATTTCGCGGATCGAGCTGGGCGACATCGAAGCCGCCGAGCAGGCCCTTGAAAAGTTCAGTCAGCCGGCTCTGGAGTTTATCCTACGGGCCCAGGGTGGACACGCTTCCGAGGCTCTCCGACTCGTGGAAGCCACTCCCGGACTCAATCGATTTCCCGCTTATTGGAAGTGGCTTTTGCTCGAATTCTTCAAAGGGAAATTGAGCTGGACTCTACAGATTCAGTTGATGGCACAAAGCCGTTTTGGTCAGACCTCGGAAGACCATGCGCTCCTTGAAGCCAGCCGGAGCCGCGATCTTTTTCAGCGTCTTTTTCAAACCCATGTCTTTAGTCCGTCCCTATTCTGGCCCTTATCCATCTACTACACCTTCAATCAGAAAAAACGTGGAACCAGCTCATTGCCTCTGTGGTCTCTCTTGTATCTCCAATCTCTACTGGGCCGCCCTGGACAGTCCGAGAGCGTATCGGTACTCCAAAAAGCACCCTGTCGACTCCCGCTTTGCCAACTCATTTGAAAGGATCCCACCTCTAAACTGGGAAGGGCTCTTCGAACATGGACCATGAGGAGATATTTGATCGCAAGCGCAGCGAGCTTCTAGTAAGTCTCATCTCCAGGATCCTGGTGTGGGGCTCGCTTTTCGGTATACTTTACCTACTCCGCTCGTTTTTTCTGCTGATTTTTCTGGTCTTCATCTTCAGCTATATCCAGGCCAACGCCGTCAACCGCCTGGCTCCTTATATCCGCAAGCGCAGCCACCGGGCCACCATTGTCGGGGTGTCTTTCCTGGCCTTTTTCGTGATTCTCCTGGCTGTCCTGGTGCCCCAGATCCGCCACCAGACGGTCAACTTCATGTACAATTTTTCCCACTACGCGCAGTCTCTGGATGCGGAATTGGTGCGGCTGACCCAACGATATCCGGCCTTAGAGCAGCTCCTTCCGCAGCCCACCAGAGACGCCACCGTACCCCAACCGCACGAAGAATGGGGGTATCGCAACTCCACCCTATCCCGGGTGATCGGAGCTTTGTTCAACGCTCAAGGCGGAGAGATCGAAAAGCGCTCCATGATCGGAGTGCTGGAGACCGCTCGCGATTTCGGTTCTCGCCTGCTGGCCGTGAGTTCCCAGTTTTTACTATCCTTGCTCTTTTCATTTCTGATCGTGCTCGATCTCCCGAACCTGGAACGGGGAGCGAAAAGCGTACGTCGGACCAAGCTGAAATTTGTCTACGACGAGATGGCCGATAGTCTGGTGCGCTTCGGCCTGACCATGGGGCGTGCTTTTGAAGCCCAATTTTTCGTAGCCTCCATCAACACCGTGCTCACTCTCCTGGGCATCTGGGTGATCAACATCCGAGAAGAGATGGCCTTCCTGGCCCTGGTGGTGTTTATCTGTGGGTTCGTGCCGATCGCGGGGGTCTTTATCAGTTCCGTGCCGATCTGTCTTCTGGCCCTGGCCCAGGGTGGGATCTCACGAGTTGTTCTGGTGATCATCCTGATCACCGGAGTCCATGCCGTGGAGTCTTATATCGTCAACCCGCGAGTCTTCGGGTCCCACATGAAGATGAATCCGGTGATCGTGATGATGCTGATGACCGTCAGTGGAAAGCTTTTCGGGGTCTGGGGCCTGGTGCTTTGCGTGCCGATCGCGACTTATCTGTTCCGAGATGCCATCCAGTTGAAAGGACAGAAAGAACTGCCCCCCGCCCCCCTCGAGCAGCTCGCCAAGCCACCGGAGAAGTCCAGGTCCGAGCCCCCGTCCGAGCCTCCTTTAGCCCAGCCGGATCCCCCGCCCCGGGCTGCCCGCTCCAACCCCGCCAACGCCGATGCCTGAGGGCGATACGGTCCACAAGGTCGCCGAAGTCATACGAAAAGAGTTGAACGGACGGGTCCTGACCGACTGCCGGGTCCGCGGGGTGTACGGTTCCGAGCGACTGGCCGGTAGTAAAGTTCTGGAGGTCAGAGCCCTGGGCAAGCATATGCTGGTGGCGTTCGACCGGGATCTCCAGTTACGGGTACACCTGGGAATGAAAGGCTCCTGGCACCGCTACCCGGCCGGCATCCCTTGGAAGAAGCCTCGCCAAAGCGCGGTGGTGGTGCTTTCCACCGCATCCACGGAACTGGCGCTATTCAACGCCCAGGAGGTGGAATTGATCCCCACCCCTCAGCTCAAGTGGCACCGGCAGCTCAGCCATCTCGGTCCCGATCTGTTGGCAGCTTCTGAGCCTGACTGGACCGACATCGTGGCCCGATGCTACCGCTACCGGCAGGCCGAAGACCCCCTGGGGGAGGTGCTCCTGGACCAGCGGGTGGCAGCCGGTATCGGCAACGTGTACAAGTCGGAACTGGCCTTTCTGGGACCTCTCGAAGAGGACGCTTTTAAACCGGCTGAGACGGGGCTATCGCCCCATCGTGTTCTGTCCGATGTGTGTCCGGAGCAGCTCAAAGGCCTGTATCGCCGGGCACGTCCTCTGCTGCAGGCCAACCTGGGAGGCTGGTCGCGCACAACCCGGGTCGACCGCCGCCAGACCCCCGCCCCCAAAGTCGCTCTCTACGTCTACGAACGCCCGGGTGAGGAGTGCTTCCGTTGTGGCAAAACCATTCAGGCGGGCTTTCAGGGACTCCAGAACCGGGTCACATTCTGGTGCGATGGTTGTCAGACGAGATGAGCGGTATTGGAAAAGTGCGCCATGATCTTTTCCACCTGGGCGCGGTTGTCGATAAAGAGCTGACCCAACGCAGGGTCGAACTGTCGGCCCAATTCCGCGGCGATGATGCCGAACACTTTATCCAGGGGATAGGCCTCCTTGTAGACTCGCTTCGAGCACATAGCATCAAAGGCATCGCAGATCGAAGTGATCCGGCCCTCCATGGGGATATCTTCCCCTTTTAAGCCGTAAGGATATCCGCTGCCGTCGTAATGCTCGTGATGACTCAATGCTATACGATGGGCCATTTGCAGCAGCGGAGAGTTGGAGCCTTCCAGGATCTTGCCCCCCATGGTGGTGTGCCGCTTCATGGTCTGGAACTCTTCGTCGGTGAACTTTCCCGGCTTAAGCAAGATGGCGTCGGGAACCCCTAATTTGCCCACATCATGCATCTTGGATGCCATGCGGATCTCTTCCACGTAATCCGGACCGCAACCGGCCCACTCGGCCAGGTGGGCGCAGTACTCACCAACCCGGTTGATGTGTTGCGCCGTATCGGTGTCGCGCCAATCCGCGGCCGCAGCCAGCCGGGTCACGGTCTCTTCCTGACTGGCCCGCAGAGCCGAGTAGGCGGCTCCCAGGCGCTCCAGGTTGCGCACCCGCTCCAGAGCGGCAGCAAACAGGTCGGCCAGGATGGTCAGCAAGGAGAGTTCGGCCTCCCGAAAGATGCCGGTGCTCAGTCGGTTGTCTACGTAGAGCAGACCGGTCCCCTGAACCGGCACGCACATGACCGAGCGAGCCCCGGTCAATTGGATACTGACTGCGGTGCTGAGTCTCTGGTCATCCATGGCGTCCAGAGTCACCAGAGGCTCTCCGGTCCTTTTCACGTTGCCCGCCACGGTGCTGGAGTAATCGAACGGGTCCTCGGAGACCACCCCGCCGGACTTGCTTCGAAAGAGGCTGCGCTCTTCGTTGGGTGGGTCCAGCAGGACCGCAAACCTCTCGGCTCCCAGAGTCTCCAGGAGCTTATCCAGCAACGTATTGGCCACCTCGAAAAACCCGCCATCGGCACGGCTCAAAGCCGTGCTGATCTGGGCCAGTGTGGTCAGCTTCCCGAGTTCGTCGGGGCTCAAGCTTTTTAGAGAGCCGGCGTGGGCTCTTTCGGTATCAGACACAGCTACTAGGTTATGTAACGATTCCTGCTCTCCCTGCCGACTTCCGAAGGCTCGATGGAGGAAGATTGGCCACAGAATCTCGAACTCTCAAGATAGTGTTTCGCGAACTCTTAAATCTGATCAGCCCGGGGGCCGGAGTACCCACCGAAGAAAGGCGAGATATCATCCGCCTGGAGTGCTCGATCAAAGCGACTCTAAAAACCAAAAAGACAACCCGGGAGTGCCGGGTAACCAACGCCAGTCTTACCGGTTTGGGGCTGGAACTCGAAAACAAAATTCGCAAGAAGACCCCGATCACGGTTCACCGGAATCAGTACGGAGGGCCGGTCTCGGGCACAGTACTGTGGTGTCGCTTTGCCCGGGGAAGCAACCGCTACCAGGTAGGGATGGCCTACGAAGACGATCCGGAGATGCTGAAAAACTCCTGGATCAAACCGGCCCTCAAAGACCTGGGGTTTCAGGTGGGCAAGATCAGCGAAAAGCGACAACTGACCCGGGTGCGTGGTCATCACCGACGCTGTTTTCTCAAGAGCCCCGCCGGCGACACTTACTCCGCGGGAGAGGTTCAGAATCTGTCGATCGGCGGAATCTCCGTCGATTGCGAAGTGGAGATGCCCAAGGGTCTGCAATTGGTCGTCAAGATCGACGCGGCGGGCGGTGTGCCCGAACTGGTGTGTGGCGCGGAGGTCCGAAGCTGCAAGTACAATTCCAAGACCAGGAAGTATATTTGTGGGCTCAGATTTCTACTATCCGATGAAAAGCTTGTCAGACGGCATATGTCCGTTATGATGGGGGAGTGTTAGAGACCTCTCAGATCCTAGATAGGTTGAGTCGGCCGCTGAAAAATCTGCGCCTCTCGGTCACGGATCGCTGCAACCTGCGTTGCCGCTACTGTATGCCTGAGGAGCAGTACAAGTGGTTGAGGCGCTCTTTGATCCTGGACTTCGAAGAGCTCACCCGCCTGGTGCGCATCTTCCAAATGCTGGGAGTAGCTAATCTGCGAATCACCGGAGGAGAACCCCTGGTCCGACGGGATCTGCCGGTGCTGGTGAGCCAACTCTCGGCTCTCTCGCTGAAAGATCTCGCCTTGACCACCAATGGAGTGTTGCTGGCCCAACAGAAGGAGGCCCTCTTCGCCGCCGGCCTGGACCGGGTCACGGTTTCCCTGGACGCGGTGGACCCCAAGCTGTTTGCCCAGATCGCCCAACGAGACGATCTGGAACGGGTGTTGGAAGGTCTGCATTCGGTAGCCCATACCCCGGGGCTGAAGATCGACTCCGTGCTGATGAAAGGGATCAACGAGCACCAGATGGTGCCGCTTTTAGAACTGGCCGAACAATTGGGAGCTCAACTGCGCTTCATCGAGTACATGGATGTGGGGGGAGCCACCCAATGGTCTTCAGACCTGGTCTTTTCCCACCGGGAGATACTCCAGAGCTTGCAGACTCGCTACGGCCGCCTGCAGGAGCTGCCCGGTCGAGGCTCGGCCCCGGCCCAGTGCTATCGCCTTCCTAGCGGTCAGACGTTCGGGATCATCGCTTCGACCACCAGGCCGTTCTGTCGCTCCTGCGATCGCGCCCGGGTGACCGCCGACGGGCAACTCCTGACCTGCCTCTACAGTCGGGTGGGTACGGACCTGCGGGCCTGGATCCGCTCCGAACTCACCGACCAGGAGATCGCCGAGCGGCTGGCCCGGCTGTGGCAAGGGCGCGAGGACCGGGGGGCCGAGCAGAGATTGCAGCTCCGTCGGCGTGGTCCGCTGGCAAATGCAGAGGAATTGCAGGAGAATGTGCACCTGGAGATGCACACCCGGGGTGGGTGAGAAGTTTTGACAGAGACTGAAATTATAGAAAAATTGAAACCAAAGCTCCGGGAGGAGGGCCTGGAAGTCGACTTCCTGGGCCGTGAGGGCGCCGTGGTCAACATCCGGGCCCGCCGCGTTTCCCCCGGGGTGCCGGTGGCCTTTCTGGTCAAGGCTATCGCCGGCACCTACCGTCGCTACATCCCTGAGATTGAAGACGTGTGCCTGGCTGAGTACGATCCGGGTGAAGCGATCGGAACCGCTCCCAGCGAGACCTTTGAGCCCGTCTTTAAGCACAAGTCGGTGTTTTCGGGCCTGGAATTGAAGGGGCTACCGGTCATTGATCTCGCCGGATTGGATCGACGCCACGCCATCCAGGCTCTGGAGAACTTCGCTCGGGCCTGGAGTTCCAAGAGCCCGATTCTGGGCGTGGAAGGCCTCGAGGAAGATGCCCCTATGCGAGCCATGAAAAAATGGGCCGCGGTTTACCAGGACGATTACAGCGAAACGCAAGTGGTCTCCGAACGGCGGTGGAATATCCTGGTGGCGCCGGCTTCTTCCCCGGAGATCGAAGAGATGCTCTCCAAACCAGACGAACGCATGCCTGGCAAGATCTTTTTAATGCTGGTCGAGGATAGCGAGTAAATCATGTCGGAAAAAGCCAAGGAGCTTCCACCCCCGTCATTGCGTCGAACCATTTTCAATCTGCTACCGTTGGTCATTTTGACCTGGTACCTTTGCATGAACCGACCGGATAAGCATCCCGAATACCAGCTGGATGTGTGCGGCCAAACCATGCACAAGATAGGAGTGGCCCTGGAAAAAGACCGGCTGCTCTCCGAAGACAAGCTTTACAACTCCGATCTCAGCAAAGTTTTCCCCGATGGCGCGTTGCCCGGGTGCCCCCTGGGTGGCCAGGACGCTTATATTCAGGGGTATCAGGTTTCTCCCGATCGAAGCTCCTATGTTCTGGTCTGCAAAGGAAATCATCATACCGACTCCGGTGTTCCTTCAGACTATCCGAGGATAGCCTTCTCCGTCCAAGAAGCTACCGTTAAAGATCAAAGTGACAGCCCGAACCAAGAAAACAGTCAACCGGACGCCGCCCCCAGCCCGCAAGAAAGCCCCGGCTCGGAGCAAACCCCGCTCCCCCAGGAAAGCCCGGAGCCACAAGCAAGCCCCACGCCCGGAGAGACTCCTAACCCCTAGCGAAAAGCAAAAGGTACAGTTAGCGGTGGCTCTGCTGATCCTTTTTCTGGTGGGAGTTTCGTTGGCCACTGGTGCTCTGCAGGTGGGTCGGTCCGACGGCGGCTGGCAGCTTAGCGCCTTCGACACCCGGGATCAATGCCGGGTGCGCTGGGTGTTCTACTTCGATCGGATGCCCGAATTTCGGTATTACTCGGCCGACTCTCCCTGACGCCAGACCTTCACCGCGAAGCCTCCGATTCGAGACCCCCGGGTGGTCTTTCCCTGGTAACCGTAGGTGGTGGGGCGCTCTAAGCTGAGCACCAGTTCGGCCCCTTCCGTGATCCTCGGGGCCACGGGTTGCGGCTTTGGATCAAAATTTCCCACGATCCAGTGGCGGCCTCGGCGAATGGCAAGCACGTGGTGATAGGTGTCTCGATGGACCTCTGAAATCGGCACATCAGCCCACGCATCACGAGTTTGGCGTCGAAAGTTCAAAACGTCGCGGATCGCGATCAGTTGGCGCTGCCGGTATCCCTTCTTCAAGGGCTTCAGGAGGTGACTCTCCACATCCCAGGTGGAGGGCAGGCCCCAGGAAAAATAGTTGGCCGCCAGGTCTTCGGTGCCCTGAAAGACCAGTCCGTAGCCCGGACAAAGGAGGCTGAACCAGCTCACCAGTCGGGCGATGTCGAAACCTCGGGGGTGTACCTTCACGATCTGGAAAAGTCGTTGTGCGTTGCCCACCTCATCGTGATTGGAGAGAACCGTGGCCGATCTCAGAGGGTCCGCGAACCCCTCCGGCAGGAGCAGGTGCTGAGTGAAGTAATCCAACGGCGGCTCGGAGCCCTCGCTCAAGTTCTGGGTGATGGAAGGCCGGTGGTGGTCGTAGATCAGCCGGTGCTGGTGCTCGGTGTTCCACATTCCGGTAAATCCCGCCCCCCCTTCGTCGACCGGCTGAGTGATGATGGGGTGCGGCGGGAACTCCTCGGCGAAGGTGATCACCTCGGGGAAGAAATGAGATAATCGCCGATGGATGGCCCGCAGCATCTCCCACCCTTCGGTGCCCCCGGCCCCCTGGGAGTGGATCAGATTGGTGAAATCGAAACGGATGCCGTCGAACCCGATACGCGCGACCTGGTCCATTGCGTGGTCCACGAAAAACTGGCTCACCGGTGGTCTGGGGTAGGCCGGAATGGGGCCCCAGGGGGTGTTCCTCACGGTGGGAACCCGGGTACGGGGCTTGTTGTCGGTGTGCTCAAACGGCCGATCCCAGAGCAGCCCACCGATGGTGTCGCTAGCGGGAAGTCGTTCGAACCAGCAGTTTTCCAGGCCGTCAAACTCCCACAGGTCGTTGTGGTACCCACCGATGTGGTTGTAAACCACGTCGGTGAAGACCTTCATCCCCTGGGCGTGGGCGGCTTCCACAAAAGCGATCAAAGAGTCTTCGGCGTCCAGCCCGGGCGAAGCGTAAGCCTCCTGGTGGGCCAGGCTGCAGGTACCCAAATAACCCCAGTCCCGGGTCCCTTCGGTGGCGTTGGTGGGCATCAGGGCCAGCGCGTTGAAACCGAGTCGTTTGAGCGCGGGCAAACACTCCTCGATCTGGTTGAAGGTCGAGGTTTTCAAGTTGCCACCCTCCCCCACCAGTGAGCCCACGTGGATCTGGTACATCACCAAATCCTCGGCCGGTTCCACGGGTCTTGCCAGGGCCGGCCGGATCCGCCGGGCCTCCTTCACGATCCCCAGGCGTGGCCAATTGTGGTGGCCGTCCAGGAAGGTGCTCCAGGGATCGTGGTAGCCGCGTCCCTGGTCGTCGAGGATCTGGTAGTTCAGACCCCTCAAGCTCTCCTCCGGACCCATACACACCGAGTAAGCGTCCACCTTGCCCCGCCGGGTCAACCGGATCCCTCCGTCCTCGCTCACCCCTCGGGTCCACCAGGTCTCTGCTGAAGGCAAGGGGGGTGCATCCAGGCCCAGGAGAACTTCCAGGTCGGTCCGGGAAAGAGGCTGGTCGTCTCGGAAAAACCGCAGGATGGGCTCTTTTTTTAGCGCTTGGAGGGGAGCGCATTCAAAGCGCAGCAGCCGATGCCCGGAAGGTGGCACGCTGTAGCGGTGCGCGTATTCTCCCTTCTCGGTGAGAAAGAGATCGCCGACCCCCCGCTGAGGCCCCTGGCGAACCCTGGCGTAAGGATCGGCTCGGGTCACCGTTTGGCCGCAGCTCGTCAGCAACCAAAAACCATACGGGCGCCCCAGAATCTGAGCCCAGCCCGAGGATTGGGAGACCTCCCAGAACTCATCCACTTTTCGCATGGGAAAGGAGAGTGGCTCCCCCTCAATTTCCACGAAGAGCCTGACTGCTTGGGCGGCGGGAGCCCACAGCCCGGCAAAAAATCCGTCCCCACCCCGCCGGTGCAGCCCCAGCTTATGGCGATTGCCCAGGCTGAACACCTGGGGCAGCCCGGCCGACGGCACAAACTCGATAGCCGACCGTTCAAGCAACATCCAGCGCTGCTCGGCGTCTTTCACCCCCCACCAGAATTTCTGGCCCTTTCGTGCCTTGAGCAAGACAGTCGCCTGATAGCTTCCATCAGCGCAGGGCTCCAGTCGGGTCCCACTGCAGAGCCAGGTGGCCTCAAAGGCGCCGGTGTCGTCCCAGGACCCCACCACGTAAAGCTCCTCCACGGGCAACCCGTCGGGGTGATAGCTGAATTTTACCGCAGTCTGCTTCATCTTTACCTTAGTCTTATTGATGTTTGGGGGTGAACTTGTAGGCCTTCATGGCCTCGTATCCGCTCTTTATGATCTCATCGGCCATGTGAAAGTCAAACAGTCCAAACCGATTTGTGTCGGGTTGCACGTAGTGATCGATCAGGTGCCTCATCCGGCCGATGGCGGCGGCGTTGGTCAGGGTGGTCACCCGAATCAAGGTCTCCATGATGTGGGGTGCCGTGGTGGTGCCAGCTATCTTTCGCCACAGTTGCTTGCTGAGAGGACCTTGAAAATCCTCATCTCGAATTGCCATCTCCTCTTTGGGGTCCACGTTGATGGCCAGTATTTCCCCGCATCCGGCCTCGGAGGCCACATCCACCGGGAGGTTGTTCAAAAGCCCCCCGTCCAGGAGAAGCCGCCCTTTATAGGGATACGGAGGAGCCACTCCGGGGATGGACATGCCCACCGCCAACCAGCGGTAGATCGGGCCCCGGTCGTGAACCACCGATTGAGCGTTGGTGATATCGGCGGTCATGCAGAAGAAGGGAATCTCCAGATCCTCGATGTGGCGGTGACCAAAGAGGCGCATCAAGCGGCCCCGCACCCGGTCTCCTCGCACCAACGAATAAAGCGGGAAGTTGAAGTCGAGGAAGGGTCCCGCATCGATCCAGGTCCACCTGAGGTCTCGCTCGATCTCGGCAGCCGAGCGACCCGAAGCCAAAAGACACGCACAAAACCCGCCCATGCTGGTACCGGCCACCAGGTCGGGCCACACCCCTCGCTCTTCCAGGGCCTTGAATACTCCCACGTGGGCAAGGCCCCGGGCCCCACCACCACCCAGCACCAGTCCGAACGCCTCCCGGTTGATAAAGCGAGCCAGGCGGTCCGGCGATTTGTTCCACTCCAGGTGATGGACCTGTACATCTTTGCGCTCAGCCAACCATTTGGAGGTGCGCTTGGCTTTTCCGAAACCGAACAGCACCAACAAGAGCTTACTCTCCCGCTTGTGCAATCCGTTCCAGTACTGCTCGTGGACCCCGGGACCGTAGGGTTCGGCCTCTTCTCCGACGATCATCACCCGGTCGGCGTGGCGCAAGCAGCGCTCGCTCCAGGAGCACAACCCCCGGCGACATTGATACAGCACGGTCCCGTGGTTCTGTTCGATCTCGGTGAACCAATCGATCCCGGGCAACCGATCCGAGGGTAGGGCCAGAAAGGTGGGGTATTTCTTGTTCAAGGCCTTCTGCAGGGCCTGGCAAAACCGCTCAAACTCCGGATGAGTGGTCATGGGCACGATGGCGATGCTCTGGGGCGGCTTACTGGTCTGTACGTAAGACCCAGAGAGACGATCGGTCACGTGCAAGGCGACCTTCAGCATCGCTTTCGGGTAGTTCTCTAAAAGCGTCTCAAACGATCTTTTGGTGAGCTCCAGCAAGAGACAATCGCGCTCGGCCTTCACCGTCTCGGTCCGGTTGCGGTCCCGCAATAGAGCGACTTCACCCACGCACTCCTTGGGCCTCACTTCCCCGATCCGGCGTCTTCCGCTCCACACTCCCAGTCGTCCATAAGCCAG
Organism: Vulcanimicrobiota bacterium; assembly: GCA_041676625.1. GTDB lineage: Bacteria > Vulcanimicrobiota > Xenobia > Xenobiales > JADMJV01 > JAEXNA01. The sequence continues at coordinate 11,185 of JBAYRN010000050.1, read as the reverse complement.
GATATAAAAAGACTCGGCTTTCTCACCCTCTTCAAAAAGTGTCCCACCCCGGTTCAGGTCCACATAACGGCAAGCCTCCGCCATCTCCTCTAGAGCAGCCTCCCCCAATTCGGAGAAGTACTCCGTATCCCGGATCACGTCGATCGGTTCTCTCACGCTTCTGAGTTTCGTCGCAACAGTTCGGTTTCCCATACGACAAGCGCAAAAAATGGCATAACCAGGCGCTTTTGTACTCAATCAATCAATGTTTACATCCTGTTAACATGAGTTTACATTCCTTTAACATAATTGATGTCCGAATTTCTGCCGCCGGGGATTAAAGATAAAGGTCAGGGTAATGCTCGGCCAGGAAGCAAGAGGGCGCTATGTCTTTGACAACTCACACGAACGATGGACCCAGCAGTCCCCGGGAATTGAGACAACTGTGTTGCCACAGTTTTTGGTGCGGACAGGACAGAGTCCACGCACTCAATCTCAGCAACGGGGGAATGTGCCTGCGAATCGACCGCCGGATCGAACCCGGACAAACCGTAGTTCTGCACCACGGCCCCCAACTGAAGGTCAAGGCCCGGGTGGCGTGGATCCGCCGACTGGCCAACTGCACCGAGTTCGGGGTCCAGTTTCACGACCGCCAGGAAGCTATCAGCGAGTGGACGGAGTACTTCCAACCGAACAAGCCTGAGCCTCTGCTGGCTCTCCCCGCTCCCGAACATTCAACCCGATTCACCTCTCCCCAAATCTATACGGGGTTTGGGCGAAGCGGAAAATCCTGGCAAACTGCCCGGCGGATCATCAGCCAGCAGTAATCCCCAAGTTTGGCGCGAAAAGCGCTTCTCGTGAGAAATTGCCCCGCCTGCCATGAGGTCGTGATGATGAAGTTTCGCGACCAGACGACTTGCCTTGAGATCGACTCTTGCCCGGAGTGCTATGGGCTGTGGTTCGACCGGGAAGAGTTGAGACAGATCTTCCGGAGTCCCACCCTGTCTCGCCGGATCCTGGAGGAGGGAGCGTCGGCCAGACTCCTCTCACCCGAGCGAGATACCGGACGCGAAAAGCACCCTCGAACTTGCCCGGTTTGCCCGGAGCAGCCCCTCTTTGCCTCTCAGTTGGGAAGCACTCAACTGGACTACTGCCTGGCCTGCCACGGTATCTGGCTCGATCGTAGCGAATTGGAGCAACTGGTCAGCGACTACCAGAAAGGGGAACGGGGAAACCTGGTGATTCTGAACCAACTGGCCGAAGGTCTGGGTACTCCGGCCAACCCTAACCCGGCAGCCAGGTCGTTTATTGACGCCCTGCAGCGATACACCGCCGGTACTACCTGACCCGGATTGTGCTCTGAGGGACGAGTTCCTGATACTGTTCAGCCCCCCGACGCTCTCGACCCATTAGCCAGTATTTTCTGGGGAAAAGCGGTCGTCGTGCCGCCAGAGACCATTTGCTGTCGTAGCTGTGTTTCACCGGAAAGTCTTGAAGCAGGCTCTGCCAGTAGACCGAGCAAGCAGCACCCTTCAGATGAAACCGGTCGTACGAATACCAATCAGGATTGAGTTCGAGGTAGTCCATCCCCTTGGCACAGCAGAGTTCCCGCACGCCGTTTTCAACCTCTTCCAGGTTTCTCGTTAGGAGCTTCAGGTCGAGGGGAGCCCCGGAGTATAGAAGGTGAGCGATGACCCGAAACAAAAACGGATGGAGCAAAGCCACGCTCCGGGTGGGGATACCTCCCACGATGATCCGATAGCCATGTTTTTGCAGTCGCTCGATGAGCCGGCGGACCCATTCCACCACCTGGCCCGGAGGCTGAGAGTAAGCGATGTCGTTGCCGATGTCGGTGACAAAAGCCACCTTTTCCCGGCCTTCATCGGGAAAGTTGAAATCCACAATGTGAAGCGGCTCATAGCGCATAACGAGATTTCCCGCCTTCAAGCCGTAGGAACGGCCCGGACCGTGGGCCAGCCCTATCTGCAATGAGCCTGAAAACCTCCTGCGCAACTCGGTCAGTGCGGCCCGGCGCGAGAGCCACAAGTTGCTCGCTCCGTAGAGCAAGAGGGTGGTCAATTCAAAGCCTCCTGTATCCTCTCTCGGTTGGGGAAAAGGGGGAGATTTTCCAGCACTCGCCGCTTCATGGCCACGGCCTCTTCGATGGCCAGGACTCGAAGGTCGTGAAAGGCCTGGTCCCGTACCAATTGAAACCCGGTCAGGTCCTTTTGAAGTCCGACCGCCGAGAGGACCGCGAAAAGTCCGGGGATCGGAATGTCGTCGGCCTCTTCTTCTTCGATCACCACGCCGTCCTCCACGTAGACGATCCGGGGGGTTCCCAGGACTGCGGTCAGGGCCAGCCAGCCGCCTTGCAAGCCGGGTCCGGCCGAGTCGTCCCGGAGGGTCGCCTGGGAGTCGGGCAGCGGTAGACACCCCGGCCTCTCGGCAGACCCCGGAATGAACTTTTCCACCAGGTGATGCTCGCCCACCATGAATCCGTCGATCAGGGTACCCGCCTCCAGGTAGCGGGGCGGTCTGGACTCTCCCGGATTGGGATCGGAAAAGATGTCGTAACCGGGATAGCGCGCCTTTCCGAACCCACTTTCCGGCAAGGTCTCTCCATCCAGAGTCAGTTTACAGGGCGCGTAGAGGCAGTGTTTTCGTAAGAGGGCTTCTTCCGTAGTGTCTCGAGAACTCAACACTCCCAACACTTCCTGGCTGGCAGAAGTCATGGTCTGGCCCCAGGTGCGGACCAGGATAAATTGATGGAAGCCGCTGGTTTTTTGTACGGCCGTCTGTCTCCAACCCTGTTCGTCCCAGACTCGCTGAAAATTTGAGTCGCCGGTCCAAAAGTCGAAGATGATCCCATCCGGCGAACAGCCGGCGGCTCCCCTCAGGCCTGCGGCCAGATGACGGAATCGCCGGTCCTTGAGGGGGATCTCGGCGCTGAGAAGGTAGCCCACCATGCCTGACACCGTCTCGCACGACATGGCCTCGCCCCCGAACTGGATGGAGATCCTGGTGGCCCCGGTCTTGATCTCCACAGTTTCTGCCCCCCCGGCCACCGCGCACTGCACCACCTTGAGGAGATAATGGTCAGGGGAGGCAAAGGAGAAATTGCGGAGCTTCTCCTCGGCCTTCTTGGGATCCAGGGTGAAGGAGCCGGTCGAATCGACCACGCCGCCATCCGCAAAATCCTTGAGGAGATCTTCTATATTGGGCGCCAGGACAGTTCCTCCACCTGGACCTTTCGGTCCAGAGTTGATTTCTCCAGAAAGTCATCCAGGTATTTAGGATTGTAGGTCAACTCCACGCCGGCCTGACTCTGGATATTGATCGACCCGTTTCTGGCCACCACGGCACCCTCCACGGAAAGTTTTCTATTGAAGCCCTCGCGAGTTTCAAATTTGAAATCCTGGCCGGCATAAATCAGCCCCCGAAACCGAAACACGTCGGCCCCCCGTTGGCCCTCCTGGTCTGTTTCATCATCGGCCATTTCGTTGTGGGGCGGTATTATGATGACATTCTTCTTGGCAAAGACCGCGAGTTCGGTTTGCTGGTCGGTAAGAACTCTCACCTGGTTGGGTCGTAGACGAACGGTGTCCTCCCTGGAGATGATCTTGCCACCGCCTTTGATGTGACCCTCCAGATCGATCTGGCCTTCAGCGGACAGGTAACCCTTATTTTCGTTGGCTCCGAAGCTGATGGTCGGCACCAGATTGTAGTCATCGGCTTCAACCTGAAAACTCCCACCCACTCGCGAGGTTTTGGGCAGAATCAATCGTGGTCTGGACTCCCTCCTTGCGTCCACTCCCGTATCCACAAAATCTTCTCCCCGCAGTTGAACGTGAATCTTACCGTTGTCCACGGTAAATTCGTCATACCCATGGGGTATGCCGCGCAGATCATCGGGAACTACACCTTGCTCACTCTCCTGGATATAACTGATTCGGACTGTGCCGGCCTCCTCGTTGATGTCCTGCCCGTTGTAATGAAACCTTTCCACCACATTGGTATCCGGATTGATCTCCTTGAGGATTCGCATCTGCAGGGAATTCTCGGTACCGTCAGGCTGGTCGTAAGTCACTTGCGCTTGAGTAAAGACGTACCTTTTCGGGGTGAGATGCACGGTGGCTCCCTCGGAGTCTCCCACTTCGATGTCATCGGCCAAAAGCTCCGGAACGTTGTAATGGTTCTTGGCGTGATCGACGATCTCGATGTCGAGATTTCTCACCGCCCTTGAAAGTGTTTCGGTATCGTTCTCACCGTCGAAGAGGACCCGTTCCTTGGACCAGATGGTACCCTGAGTCGGGGGTGGATTCTCCTCCCCTTTACGGAAATCCAAGTACCTCGAAGGGGGCAGATCGATGTCGCCATCACTTCTGATCTGGTTGCGAAAGGGATCTTTGCTGTTGAAAACGACACTGTCCGAGCCATCTCGGTGGCGGTTGACGTCGATCGTGATGTTGCCGCTAGCCGCTAGAGTGGAATCGAAAAAAGCAGCCCGACGCAAAGCGATCTCGGCCTGTTCGGTGTAGCTACCCCGACGCGCGGATATCCGTAAAAGGCACATTTTGGCCTGGACATTTTCGGTGTTCGAGGAACCGCCAAAGACCCGGAACTCCGAATTCGTGTCTTTGGTAATGTTGTTGGAAAAGGCCACGTGGATCTCCACGTTGTGAGCTTTACCTTCACCGATGAGATGGCGATGCCCCACCAGACCGTGCCCTTTAGCCGGTGTTCCGCCTTCGATCTTGTCCAAGGAAAAAAGCACCCGGGTGCCGGACAATTGGACGATTTCTTTCCCGCTCCACTCTCCCTGGCCCCAGCCCCGGTCTTCCTCGAACTTGAACCTCAGATACTCCGAAAGCGACAAGAGCGCCTCATGGCAAGCCTGCCGGTCGTCGTCCATTCGAGTCAGGGTGAAGAAGCTCCGGTTGCTTTGCAAAAAAGCGCTCAACAGCAGCAGTGCCAGGGTCAGGGCCCCGATGGTGGAGATCAGGGCGAAGCCTCTTCTTCGATCAGGTCTGGTCATAACTTTGGTTGCGTATTCAACGGTGTAAACCGGAAGACCCCTTCATAAACTTCAAAGGTTCTCTTCTCATCGACGCCCCTTCCACCGAGTGTTCGACCCAATTCGATCTCGATCTCAAGGTCCCGGGTGTCGAAGTTGAGTACCCCATTAAAGTTTAGCAGGTTTTCGGTCAAAAGCTGATTCTGAACAACCCCATAAACGTCCAGTCCGGGGAGTGGTTCGACCGGAAACCGAGCTCCACTCTGATACACGATCCTGGTTATGGTAGGCCGGTTAGCCTCGGTGACGTAGGCCGCGTACTGATTCCACATGGGAGCCAGGGTGATGGAGTGGTAGTTGGACTTCTTGCGCCAATCATCCAGAATCAAGCAACTCAGGTTGTCTCGCTGGACATTCACGGTCTCCGTCCCGTACACGCCTTCTTTGCGATAAGTACCTTCCTTCTTAGAAACCCCGATGGAGCGAAAGTGGGAGAGCTGAAAGTCGCCCTTCAAGAAAGACTTGACCTTGAGCATCTCCACCTGCAAGCCCTGGCGCTTTTCCAGGTGATGAAACGACTGATACCCCTGGCGAAACAGAAAGAAGATGCCGCCCAACGCGATGGCGAAGATGGCCACACTCACCACCAGTTCCAAAACGGTGGCCCCCCGCCCCTTCACGGCGCCTTCCCATCGTCTTCGATATAGACGGTGCGGGATTTCTTGAGAGCCCCCCGGCCTCTTTCTGGGCTCTGTCGACCATCGGACCAGGCCACTTCCACGGTCACGTGGTAGACGGAGCCGAGGGGTGCGGTGCGGATAAGTTCGGGCGTGATCTGGTAGGAAAACTGCGTCGCGGATGAATCCTCCGCTGTCTTGAGCTCTTTGAAGAGCTTGTCCCTCCCCAGCCCCCACTCCAATCCGTTCACCGGTTCCGGTCCTGCCTTGACCGCCCGGTCCAGCACACTCTCGGCCAGCAGTTGAGCGGCCGCGCGATCGGAATTGACCTGGGAGTTGAGGGTGAGGTAAGAAAACAGCCCGATCACCGTCAGACCGACCACGGCTAATAATCCGAGTGACAACACAATCTCCGACAGGACCAGCGCCTGTCGTCCGGTATGGCTGGGTGGCCTCTTCACAACTTCAGGATAACAATTTTCGCTTAATCAAACGCCTTCCCCTGGGAGCGTGTTATTAACGGGATGCTGCCAAATTGTGAATCAGAATAGGTTTTTTTTACTAAACCCCTTTTCAAATCTAGTTTATGTGTTAACATAGGCGAGTCCCGCGCCGGGCAGTTCCGCTGATGGGAGCGCCCTCCCAGGACCTTCGGTCGTACCACGCGCAGGATGACTAGGATTCTAAGTCCAGAAGCGACGGCGAGCTTTTCTGTGAGCCTTTTCGATTCTCGTCTTGAGCATCGTGCCGCCAGCATCAGTTTTTGCGGTGAAACGTCGTTATATTCAGGGCCCGGGACCGTGAACGGAAGGTGAAGACTATTTTTAAACAACGAGAAATGCCCCCATGTAGAGACTGCAACAAGGAATGGACGTTCGGCGTCCTGGAGCAGGCACTTTTTGCCGAGAGAGGCTGGGAAAACGATCCCAGCCGCTGCAAAGAGTGCCGCGACAATCGCAAGGGAAAAGAAGGTCCGGTAGCGGACAGCGGAAGTTTCAAGGGGGTATGCGATGGGTGTCAGGGAGTTGCGATCGTGCCGTTTAAGCCACGAAGTGACAGGCCGCTGTACTGCAGAACCTGCTTCATGCAGCAACGCAGAACCGGTTAACGCTAAACCACACACTGGTCAGACAAGCCTCGCCCAACCGCGAGGCTTGTGTGTTTGAAGAGGCTCTTTTTTCTGAACCTTTTCGGGGCCCTAGAAGGCTTGCCGGTGGCGCAAGAACAGCAGGGTCAGATCATCGTTTGGCTCGGCCCCATCTCGGAATTGCTCTACCGAGAGGGTCAGCCGTTCCATCAGATCCTTTAGCCCGCTGACCTTTTCCGAGGCCAGAAAACTGGCGAGACGGTCTTCTCCGTACTCTTCTCGATTGCAGTTCATCGCTTCGGTTAGTCCGTCCGTGAAGAGGAACAAGGTCTCTCCTTCCGACAGAGAAAACCGGCTCTCCCCAAACTCGAAGGAATCCAGAATGCCCAGGCCGAGCCCGGCCTCGACTTTGATTTCACGAACGCTCCCGTCCGGGGACAAGAGCAAAGGGGGGTGGTGTCCGGCGTTGCAATAGGTCACTTCCCCGGAGCGATGCAAGATGCCGAAAAATACGGTGGCGAACATGGACTGCTCCTGGCGATCGCAAAGCGCCTTGTTGACCATCTCGATGACCTGGGAAGGCGAAGTCCTGAGTCTTCCCAGATGCTCTAAGAGACTGGCGGTAAAGGCCATATAGATCGCTGCCGGCACCCCCTTACCGCTCACGTCTCCGAGAAAAAATCCGACCCGGTCCGGGTCAATGGCAAACACATCTAAGAAATCTCCACCCACCTGACGAGCAGGGCGAGAGACCCCTTCGGCTTCCACCAACTCCGAGGCAAAGGGAAAGTCCGGCAGGATCGACTCTTGAATCCGAGAGGCGATCGTCAACTCACTCTCCATGGCCTGGCGGGTGGCGGTCGCCGACTCCAGCTCACCGAGATGCCGGCGCACATCGGCCAACAGACGATTAAAACTTTGGGCCAGCCCCACGATCTCTGAAGAAGCACTCGGTGAGGGGGCGATCTGTCCTTCAAAATCTGACTCGGCCACCGCGTCCACCCGCTCACAAAGGTGCTCCAGGGGTGCCACAATGCCCTTGCTCAGGATATTCGTCACGACCAGAATCAGGATGACGCCCACCACACTGAGGGTAACGGTCCAACTCACCACGTCGCTCACCAGGCTAAACTGATCCGCCTCCGGATAGACCACGCCTGCTTTCAAAGGCAGGTCGCCGACCCGCGCTACACCCACCCAGGCCGGAGCGTGGTATAAGGGGTCGGAAAGCACCCGAAAGCCTTCCCCGTCCATGGGCCCCAGGACCACCTGGTCCGAAAAACTGCCCCACTCTTCGGCCTCTTCGATACCGGTCAGTCGAGCATCGAAAAATAGCCGGGTCTCAGTGGCCAAAAAGCCGTAGGCGGTGCCTTCGGAAATGCCGAGGGGTTCGCTGAGCAGATGAAACGGAATCTCGATGAAAAGGTTCACGCCGCGCCGGGACTGCAGATGATAGGCCCTGGCTATCTCCCGGGAGCGCCCGGAGACGTTCCAAACTCCGTCCACCTTTTCTCTGAGGGTGAGCATCTGGGCCTGTTCGCTCCCATAAACAGGCTCTGCATAAACGAATTGCCCGTCGGCGGTGCGCCTGAGAACGATAGGACTGGTGTTGGGCGGATGCACCTCGATGGCGGAGATCTGGCGGCTCCCCTGCAAGATCTCGGTGAGATACGCGACCATTCGCGGGGTGTCGTCCAGCAGATCAGAATGCTCGACCGCTCGCAGAATGGCTTCAGAACTGGTCTCTGCAAACTCCAGGCTGGCGTCGACCTTGTCTGCTTGATAGCGGGCCAGCAATAGGCTGGTCTCCTGGAGAGAGGTGCGAGAGATCTGCCGGACCCCATAGAGAGAAACGGCTTGCAGAGAAATCAGGAGCAGCACGGTCAGGCCCCCAACGGAAATTAGCATCTTTTTGCGCAGAGTCATTTCAAGCCTCGAGCATGAAACCGCTTCTATGAGCCAATGTTTTCACGCCGGGAAGGTTTGTCTTTGTGCCAACTCGACCTTCTTGCGAAGGTTCTCGGCGGAAACTGGTCAAATGCCCCCCGGTGGACGCTCGTGGACTGGCATACCGCATGGAGGGCAAAGCCCACAAACCTTCCAGGAAGTATCGAAAGCTCTTGTGCCAGGAGCCCTTCCTGAGCCGCTCCGGGGATCGACCGGCTCAGGTGCTGGATTGGTGCCGGTGGTTCGCTCGGGAGGGCTACGGCAGATTGGGGCTGCCACCCAGCAAGGGGGGCGATCCTTTCGAGTTTCAGTGCCTGGGATATGAACTGGGGCTGTTCGATTTCAATCTGATGATGCGCTTCGGCCTGCAGTTTGGGTTTGTGATGCGAGCGGTCAGCCGCTTGGGCACCGACAATCAACAATTCTGGCTGGAGCGGATCGCTTCCATGGAGGCCGTCACCTGCCTTGCCATGACCGAAGAAGCGCACGGCTCCAACGTGCGAGCTCTGCAGACCTGCGCCGAGTATCACCCCGAAACGGATGGCTTTGTCCTGGATAATACCGCCCCCGGGGCCGGCAAGGTCTGGGTGAGTTCGGCCGAAAGTTCTGACCTGTGTTTGGCCTTTGCCCAGCTCCGGGTAGCCGGTTCTTCGCACGGAGTCCACGCCTTTCTGGTCCCTCTGCGGGGCCCCGGAAAAGCGCTTTGCCCGGGTATTCGAATCGAATCCATGGGTGAGTCCGGCGGACTCAGCGGCCTGAAATACCACCGGCTAACCTTTGAGCAGGTTCAGATCGGTCGAGAGCAGTTGCTGAGCCGCCACGCGGAACTCGATCGCCAGGGCCGATACCGCTGCCACTTAAAATCCCCCGGACACCGCTTGAACGCACTCCTGGGAACCCTGGTGGTGGGTCGTGGGTTGCTCTCTTCGGGGGCTGCCGCGGGGGCCAAGCTGAGCTTGAGCCTGGCCGTCCGATACTCCGTCGAACGACGCCAGTTTCGCTCTCCGGGCGAGATCCTCGAACGCAAGTTACTGAGCCACCAGGCCCACCAAAAGGCCCTCATGCCGCACCTGGCCACCCTGGTCGTGGTGGACGCTGCGCGGCGTACACTAGCCCACGAACAGCACGACTATTTCGAAGATTCCCTCAAGGATCGCAAACTCGAAACCTTCACCAGCAGCCTCAAGGCCTACACCTCCGCCTTCGCGGCGGAGACGGCACGGGTCTGCCGGGAGTGCTGCGGCGGCTCCGGTTGCCTGGTGGATAACCGCCTGACCGGATTATGCCGGGATCTCGATCTCTTTACCACCATGGAAGGTGACAACCGTATCCTGAATCTGATGGTAGCCCGCAATCTGTTGACGGATTACCAGCGAGGCCTGGACCGCTCCCGGCTCCTGAGCGCCTTGAGCTGGGCCGGCAAGTCCGTGAACCTGGCTGCTCGTACCAGCTTGAATACCCGAAAGACGACCCCCGAAGAGATCAACAGTCGAAATTTCTTCGACAAGGCCCTGCGATACCGGGTCGAGTGCTTGCGTTTTTCTCTAGCTCGTAGAGTCCGGGCCAGACTGGAGGACGGCCTGGATGTCTATGATGCCCTGGCCGATTGCCAGGATCATTGCCTGGCTCTGGCCCACGCTTATTGCGAAGAAAAGATTTACCGTTGTTTGAGAAACCTGATCGAGAGCAGCCCGCCCGGGTGGGACAGGCGACTCCTGGAGCGTTGTCTGGCTCTTTATGCTCTGTCCCGGATCGAAGCCGATCGAGGCTGGTTTCTGGAGCAAGGTTATCTCAACGCAAGGCAGTCTCGAACCATTCGAAACGAAGTGCTTTCTCTGAGCGCGGAGATGGCCGAGGACGCCCTGACCATCGTGGAAGCTTTTGAACTCCCCACCCAGTGGATCGCCTGCCCCATGCTGGAAATGAAGCAAGACGCAGGATGACTCCCCCCTGGTTGCCAACCGACCCGGCATGAAAATTCTCTTCCTCGTTTTCTTGCTTTCGTTATGCGCCTTCGCCGAAGAACTCACCGTGGAGCGCATTTTTTCTTCTCCCTCGCTAGACGGTGAGTCGATCCGCGGTCTGAAGGTCGCTCCCGATGGATCCCGAGTGACCTTCTTGCGAGGCAAGGAGACCGATTACGAACGCCTGGATCTGTGGGAGTACAATCTGGACAGCGGCGAGACCCGACTGCTTTTCGACTCCGACGACCTACACACCGGCGATGAAAATCTCTCCGATGAAGAAAAGGCTCGACGAGAGCGGCTGAGACTCTCAGGGAGCGGCATCGTGAGCTATGAGTGGTCCAAGGACGGAAGCGCGCTCTTATTCCCCCTGGCCGGTGACGTGTATTATTGGAAAGTCGGCACCCCGGGAGCCCGCAAGGTGGTTTCCACGCCGGAGTTCGAAACCGACGTCAAGTTCTCTCCCGGGGGCAATTATCTCTCCTACATCCGGGAGCAGAATCTCTATATCCTGGAT
>JBAYRN010000049.1:0-39488 GCA_041676625.1 Vulcanimicrobiota bacterium | reverse complement strand
TAGAGTCAGAAGGTTCCGAGCCACCCGGCGACACTCCCGCGCCGCCCTCTTGTTCATTCCCAATTTGGCGGTGGCGTAGTGGATCTCCGAAGAGCAGCCGAACTTCTTGAACCCTTTCGACTCCCGCATGGCTAGAAGGCAGCGGCCAAGGATCAGGCGATAAGTGGTCAGAGTGGCGGTGGCTCTGCGGGCAAACTCATGAACCTGCGAGACCCCCAGAGTCAGTAGCATGTCCAGACGAAAGTAGGCGGGGTTTGTGATGTGAGATTTCATACCCTATTTTAACCCACACGGGCCATTTAGTCAAAAAATAGACAGCAAAACAGCCGCACAACCAAGCCGTTTAAGCGGTTTTTCAGAAATGATCTAAGAGGTCTAAAAAGAGGCTAATGACAGAAGTTTCCAAAAGATTGAAGCGGTGCCATAGAGGGGCTTTGAGTGGCTCCTGAAGAGGTGTTTGAAGGCGAGAGCCTGGAGCTTAGGGTCGGCCTGGCCTGTGGAGAAAAATAGCCACACTGTCATTCAATCAGTTAAACACTGGAAGGGCGCCATCGGAAATCTCATCAAGATTACCACGCCAAGAATCAGGAAACCCTCCTGGCTCCTGGCCTGGCGGAGGGCAGGTTGACCGATGACCCCACGGCAACGCTTGTCACTCCCAAACCCAAGAAAGCCCGACCTCAAGGCTTGATGCTTGAATCTCGGGAGCTACGCGAAGTCTTCTCTCAACTGGACCTTGAAAGCCCCTTCGGCATCAGAGTTTCTCGGGATGCTGGTGAAAACCGGCATCTCCACCGGGGCATGCTCTCGCATCGACGTGGGGCATCTCTGTTTTGACACCGGAGCCGTGCTGACCAGTGGACGGACGCAGAGGATCCATTCTCTCACCGATGGTCTACTCGCCGATCTCCACCGCTACTTGCGTGAAGCCCGGCCACTTCTGGTCACAGACATCACATCCGCTCTCTTCCTGGACCGTTACGGCAACCGGGTCTCCACACCGTCCGTCCGCCATATCATCGACCGGGCTCGTAAACTGCTCGATCCCGCATAGCCGAGCAAGCTCCAGACTCATTCTCTTTTTCTCTAGTCGAAAGATCCGGGCGCCCGGCCTCTAAGGCGGCGCCCGCAGGCCCGCAAAGCCTAAAGATTTCTGAAAATCTCGCAGCGGACCTTAACCCTTGAGGGCCCCGAAGAGCCTTCGAGAGGTCTCCGTGCAGCGATCCCGGAAATAGATTAGATGAACGCTCCCACGCGTGTAGCTCTTCTGCTCTTATTTGTCCTCCTGCAGAGCCATCCGGGCCTCTGTGAAGATGACACCTTCGCCGACTTGGTGAGCTCCAAGAGAGTTGTTTTTCTTGGTGAGCGGCATGATTTCGAAGATGATCACGCTGGCCAGTTGGCGGCCTTGCGGCAGTTGAAGGGTTTGGACCAAAGGCCGCTGTTGTTGGCCGTGGAGATGTTTGACGAGTGCGACTGGTAGAAGAGAACCCGGACGCACGAATCGCCGTTCTGGTGGGGCACGGCCATCTGCATCGCTCCTTCGGGATTCCGGCTCGAGTAGCTCGACGCCGTCCCGATCTGTCCTTGCTCACCGTCGGCTTTGACAAAGCGGGAGAGTGGGAGCCAGATTATTGGTTCCTAGAGGACCCTTCGTCCGAAGCGGCGCCGCACAAAACTGGGCCACAGTGTTCACATCTTGTTCATTCTTGGCTTTTCATGTCCACACCTTAACCAGTTAAGTTTTTTACATTTGGGATAAGTGACCCGTGCATCCGGACACAGATCGGGGAATCACCCCATTAGTATAAATTTAAGTTTAGTAGGAGAATCTACAGGATGAACATCAGCAACGATGGAGTCTCAGGCCCACTCGCAGCGAGCAAGCCTCGCCGCAACAAGAAAGCCACTCAGGTCAACATCCAGAGAATGTGTGAAGTTCGATCCAACAAGTCAATCGATGAGTTCTCGCTCTCGGCTGACGGGCGCTACGTCGCTTTCACTTCCGACGCCAACAACCTGGTACTAGGAGATACCAACCGCAATCTCGATGTCTTTGTACACGACCGTCAGACCGCACAAACCACACGGGTCAGCCTCGAGCCTGGCGGAGCGCAAGCCCACAGTACCAGTGCGGCCCCCTCAATTTCAGCCGATGGACGCTACGTAGCCTTCGAGTCTAGTAGCAGCACCCTATACCGCCATTTACAAAATGTCTTTATACACGACCGCGAGACCGGGAAAACCACACTACACTGGTAAGTGAAACTGAAAATGAAGGAAAGTCAGGAAGCCCTTCGGTCTCAGCTGATGGTCGTTACGTTGCTTTCGCTCATCAAGATAGAGACTTTTCCTCGCGTATTTTTGTGTACGACCAGCAAACACAGCAGAGCAGTGAGATCAGTATTGCTCCCGACACAGCTCCCCGCTTATCTCGCCCCTCAATTTCGGCCGACGGTCGATACATTGCCTGTAGTTCCGGATCATTGGTCACGGAGGCTGTCGTATTTGATCGCCAAACCGAACACGCCTCTCGAATTTGCGAGACCGTTGAAAAAACGTTTAATACTCCCCAAATCTCAGCAGACGGGAGTTCCGTGTGCTTTATCTCCCAGTCCCCCAATCTGGATACCGGGGCCTCACGGCTCAACATTTCCATGGCCGAGAACCCCCTAGCACCGACGGTCTGACGTCGTACGTTGACAATCAACCTTCAGTCGCCAAACTTGCCCATTTTCCACCTGAGGATCACCCCTTCAAGTACTTCCTATAAAGTAGTGAGGTGCGGTACTTCTCGGGGAAACGGCCAGCCTCTTTCTTGGCCAGCAGTAGGTAGATGTGGTTCATGTCTTCCACCCCGAAGAAGACCAGGGCTTCCTGGGGAGTTCCGAAGAAGGCGGTTTTGCCGGCTACCAGGATGAGCAGGCGGTCGAAGAGTTCGATCGATTCCATGATGTGTGTGGTCATGACGATCAGTCTGCCTTCCTTGGCCAGCCGGGCGCAAAGCTTCATGACCGAACGTTCGAGTTCCGGGTCCAGGCCGGAGGTGGGCTCGTCTAAGAAGAGGGCTCGCGGGCTCAGTAGGAGTTCCTGGGCGATCGACACCCTTTTTCGCTGGCCCCCCGAGAGTCTTTTGACTCGAGTCGTCTTTCGATCTTCCAGGCCCACGGAACGCAAGATCAAGTCGATCATTTTCTTCAGTTCGGCCTTCGACTTTTCAGGCAACTGCAAACGGGCGGAATAGGTGAGAAGACGCTCGGTCTTGAGCGCGGTGTGGAGCACGTCGTCCTGGGGAACGAAGCCGATGGTCTCCCCCGGCCGACCGAGCATGGGGCCGTCGTCGTAGAGCACCTCCCCTTTCTGATAGGGTCTACGGCCACTCAGGGCGGTGAGCAGAGTGGATTTCCCACTACCGCTGGGACCGAGAATGCCGATAAATTGGCCCGGTAGCAAACGAAGACTGATGTCGTCCAGGATGGCGGTTCGGCCGGCCGAGACCCCCAGACCTTCCGCCACGATCTTCATCGGTGCGTCTTATTCATCATCATCATGATGACGGAGCGCCGATAGTCTCTCCAGTCATCGGGTGACATACGCTGTTTCACCGCAAACATTTCATCCAGAAAAAGATACTGGCGTTTGCGCTCGGTATTCAGGATCTGGTCCAGCTTTTTCTTGCACTGGTCCGGATTGGGGTCATCCACGGCCATCAACTGCATCAACTCGATCTTTTGGGTGCGAAGTTTTTGAGAGATCTCACCTCTCTCTCGCTCGTAACGCGCGCGAATCGATTCGACCGATTCGACCGGTTGAGCCAGGGTACTGAGGCAGAGGAGAGCTGTGAATCCTAAGACCGCAGCTCTCGTGGAGAGTCGCATCAGCGGGGCGCGCTACCTTGAGAAATGTATTGCACCGGTACCACCATGCCACGGTCCTGCTGGACCCAGACCCGCTCTTCATCGCTACTGGCTAGGGCCGTGCGCATCTCTTGATCGAGGGGAGTGAAGCTGTTGGTCTCAGGGAAAATCTCCATGGAAAAGCCTTCCTGAGAAGCCAACTCGATCATGGCCGGATCGATGAAGTCTTCTTGAGACTTCTCTTCAGTCCGGACTGCTACCGCCGGTTTTCCGATTTCGGCGGCGGTGGTAGCCTCGGGAGTGGCCTTGATGCCCCGACCCAGCCCGAATCCAAGCAGCAGAGCAAAACCTGCCACCGTCAGTTTTTGGGCCACGCTCATAAACGAAGCTGCCGTTTCAGGCTCGAGTAGGGGGGGAGGGAGCTTTTCTTCCTCCCGGATTCTCTCCCACACGCGAGCTCGAACCGGGGTGGCTTCAAACTCCGGCTCCAGTTCGCCAAGTGCGGACCAGGACTCCAAAAACAACTCTCGTTCGACCCGACAGTTCTCACATTGGAGGATGTGTGCGGCCAGTTTGGTTAGATCGGTTTCGGAAAGCTCTTCCTCCGGTTCAAAAAGAAGGTTCTCGAAATTGGAACACCAGTCCGACATGGCTAGGCGACACTCTCTCCTCGCTCAAGATACGGAGTGAGCTTTTCCTTAAGGTTGAGCTTGGCCCGGTGGATCCGCGATTTTACGGCGGGTACACTCAGGTTTAGCGCTTCGGCGATCTCCTCGTAAGCAAGCCCCTGAAAGCGTTGCAGGATCACGGCTTCTCTCTGTTGCTCGGGGAGAGATTCGACCGCGTCTCGCACCATGGCGGAGAGCTCTAGCCGGGAGACTTGCTCTTCGGCGGAGCCCACGGGATCTTCGATGTCGCGAGTCGGCAGATCTTCTCCGCTCATTCCGCTTCGAGGGGCCGAAAGCGAGGTGGTTTGCCGCCTCTGGGCCTTGGCGCGATAGTTGCGACAGAGGTTCAGGGTAACCTTATACAGATAAGTGAAAAACTTCGCTTTGGCCTCGAAGCGACCGCTCGCGCGATAGATCCTCAGGAAGACTTCCTGGGCCAGGTCTCCTGCGATCTCTCGGTTTCCGGTAAACCGGTAAACCAGATTCACCACCGTTTTTTCGTGCCTTAGCATCAACTGGTTAAACGCCTCATCATCGCCAGCTTTGACTCGCGCCATGAGCTGCAGATCGATATCGTCCGCATATTCGGGGGGCAGGGGCTCGACTTTCTTTACGGCCGTGCCGCCGCCCACGGAACTACACAATTTTGATTGAACAGTTGCCAACATTCCTCTACCTCCATCCGTAGACATAAGTTTTAACTCCCGAGTTCCTGATTAAGTTCCGCGCCCGCACTGGAAAAGACGAAGATACTATAAGGAAACTCTTTCTAAACTAGATTTTAATTCAATAAAAACCTGGGATCTCCTAGTTTTTACGATGAAGTTCACTCTCAAGGTGCGCGATTCGTTCCTCTCGCAAGGAAAGTTTCCACTGCAAGCCACTGACCTGTCGATCCAGATTTTCGAGTTTGTCGCGATACTCTTGTTCGTATTCCTCGGAAACTTCCCGCAATCGATTCTCTCGCTCGATAAGCAATTCGGTCAGTCGGGCCGACTCCTGGATGGCTTTGGCCAGGCGCTTTTCGTTGTCGGAGAGTCGGCTGGCGACCTTCTGGATCTGATTCTCTTTGGCATCCATGGCCTTTCGAAGGCTTTGGAGCTCGGTTTCCATCTGCTGTCGATCGGAGCCACCCTGAAGGGCTTCTCGGAGTTTGGCTTCCAACTCTTCGACCTTATCCGGAGCATGGCTTGAAGCGAGCTGCTCTTGCAGCGCCTGGTTTTCGCTCTTGAGCTGAGTGATGAAAGCTCTAGACTCCGAAAGCTGCTCCAACAGCTCTCTGGCCTCCTCGCCGCGATTTTGCTGCTGGAGTTGAGCTTCGTAGCGCGCTCGCAATTCATTTAATTCCGCCCGGGCATCGTCTTGACTCTGGCTTTCGACATGCTGGTGAAGCGCGTGGAGCCGTTTGAAGCGCTCAAGATTGCACCTTTGTAGCTCCAGCAGGTCCTCGATCAGAGGATCCCCGTCTTCCAGGGAGGTCTGCCGCTGGGCAGCTTCGCGTAACTCCTCGTTCTCCCGGGCGATCTGGTGGGCCCGCTGCTCGAGTTCGGCGAGGGCTTGCTCTCGTTCCTGGAGGGCGTGTTGAAGACCCTGGAGTTCGCTCGAATGATCCGGACTTAGGTCGGTAGTCTCCGGCCGTTGCTTTAGCTCCTCGATGGTGGAAATTAACTCTTCGCGTTCTTGCTGGGCGATCTGGAGAGCTTCCCGAAGGCGATCGCCCTGGGCCTGGCTCTCCCGGGCAGCCAGCAACTCTCGCCTGGCTTCTTCGAGCTCTTGAGCCATGGCTTCGTCCCGGGCTGGAAGGTGGTATGAAGGCGTCTCGGGCTGCTCTGCGAGTCGACGCTTGAGAGCTGCTACTTCCGACTCCAAGGAACGAGATTCCGAGACCTGCTTTTCCAGGAAGCGGATCTTCTCTTCTATTTCCGTGGAGGGCTTGCCGGGCGACTTGCTCTTTTGCAGCTTTTGGAGTTCTGCTTTCAGACGCTTGTTTTCTTGCGCCAACCTGCCGCCGTCGTCCGAATCCCCTCCACCGAATAAGGACTTAAACTTGGAAAGTAAGCTCTTCTTTGGCTTTTGCTTGGTCTTGTTGGTTTTTTCTTCGGCCGAATCTTGTTGAGCCCGCCTGATCTCTTCAGGGTGTTCCAGTCTGAACTTGTCGAAGTCATAGGGGCGAATTCCGGAATTGCCGCCTCGGAGCTGCCCTTTCTGGAGCCAGCCCTCCACCAGAGAAGGATCCACCCGCAATCTCCGAGCCACATCGGCCACGCTAAGGAGTTGAGGGCCCTTGGGCTTCTCTCCCTTGGGCATGAGGGCAGAGGCGCCGCTCTGAGGCCCCTGTCCCATGCCTTTGCTTACCAATCCTCTGCGCGTCATCTGTGTCCGCTAGTCCGAGTTGCTCCAGATTTGAACAGGGTTAAAAAAATGCCCTGATTAGAATCTATTCCTGCCACAGGCGCTCATCCCCTACAGGGCCTGCGGAATGCATACTCTCCCCCCTCGAACTGATTTGTCTAGAGCGGTTTGAGTTCGGGCCACTCCAACTCCACGCCCTGATTTCTCAAGAACGTTTGAAAAGAAGCCAGGCGGTTCTTTCTAACTTCGGCCGGAGAAAGTTTCTCTTGCAGGCAGTAATGGGCCAACAAACCGGCCACTTCGCCGGCGTTCCACTCCACCGGGTGCAAACGATAGCAGCCGTTGGTGATGTGGGTGGTGGAGATGTTCTTGGCCCCTGCCAGCAGGTTGTCGCAGGCTTCGCCGAAGAGGGCACCAAGAGGGATCTGGAAAGGCAGGGCGCCCACGTCCAGATAGTTCTTGTGGGCGGTGCTGGGGTGCAGGTCGATCCGGTAGGCACCTACCCCCACTGTGTCAGCAAATTGGTGAGCCCACCCGCCCTGACCTGAAGTCTTGCGGGCATCCTCTCCCACGTGGTTTTCCGTGACCGTCTCCAGCCCCACGATCCGCCTGCTTTCTCGGATGTAAGGAGCCATGGCCAGCCCCTCCGGCCCCTCGGTCAGATCTCCCCGCAGACGCAGGCCGGGCCAACCCTTGCCGCCATCGGGGCGCGGACCCTCGGTCTGCATCCAGTACAGCATGGAAAGGGACTGCTGGCGCGCTTCGGCTAGCATCTGCTCCTGCTCTTGAAAAGAGCGGCCGATGAGGTTTCCTTCCAGATAATCGATCTGGGGCCAATTGACCAGCACCACGTCACTGGCGTAGAAACCGTCGAGAAAATTGGCGCGGTCGGCGATGCGGCGAAAGGTCCAGAGATCCATAGGGCCGCGCTCGGGCTTGGGATTGACCGGATCGAAGGTTCGCACCACCGGGTCCAGGGTGATGGGATGGGTGGCCGACCAACTGAGCATCTTGGAGCCCCAGGAGGGGGTCAGTGCTGGATCGTAGTCGCGCCATTTTTCCCATTGGGCGGGCGGGTCGATGAGGTGCTCGGCTTGCGGGTCGTAGTCCACGATGAAGCACCAACTCAGACTCTGCACGTCCTCCGGGTCCGCCTGCTCGGGAGCGCTGGGTTCGGAAAATTCACTTCGCGCCTCGGCCCCGGTGCGGAAGGGAACCTTACCCAGGTCTAGCAGATCACCAAGTTCGGTGGCGTCTATCACGTAAGAGGCCGAGACCTCCAGAGTCTGCTCGCTTCCGAGTTTTTGTAGGGTCACCGATCTTATCTGACCTTGCCGGTTGTCGACGGCGATCGGTCGATAACCGATGGCCAGAGTCAAGCGGCCTGAAGCAGCGTACGGCATCAGGTAACTGGTAAGGACGGCTAGGCTCACTTTGGGTTCGTGGCAGAGGGTGGAGACAAACCCGTTGCCCGGGTTGAAGCGAGGATTGGCCCGGACCTCCGGCTTCAGAGGGTAGTGGTCCCGGTAGTATTGTCGTACGTCCTGGCGGAGCTTTCGATAGCTGTCGGTGCAGCCGAACCACTCGATCCAGGGATGCTCGTCGGGCGGGACCGCCTGACTGGTCATCTGGCCCCCCACCCAGGCATACTGCTCGCTGAGGAATACTCTTCGTCCGTTGCGGAGGGCGGCCAACGCGGCAGCCACTCCACCCAATCCACCGCCGATCACGGCCAGGTCATAATCTTGCATCGAGGAGGGTACCACGGTTTGCTCAGTCTCCCTGCGATCTGGAAAATCTCCGAAGCGCCGAAGGTGGGAGCGAGGCTCCGGCCAAACACCGCCCAGATGGATACCGACGAGGAATCAAAAAGTGTCCTCTTTGTGTGCACCGGCAATACCTGCCGCTCGCCCCTGGCCGAGGCCTACCTGAAATCCAGGCGACCCGAATGGAAAGTGGATTCGGCTGGGCTGGGCGCCACGGCGGGAGCGCCTGCGGCCGAACACGCTCAAAAAGTAGCCAAAAACATGGGCCTGGACCTTTCAGGGCATCGGGCGCGATCGTTGGAGCAATGCACTCTGAAACAGTACGATCACATCTTTGTTATGAGCAGCGGTCACCTGGGCCGGCTTCCCGAGGGGGTGGAGGGCTCTCTTCTCTCTTCGGTGGTGGGGAAGAAGGTGTCCGTGAAGGACCCCTACGGTGCAGGGTCTGTCGAGTATGACCGCGCTTTCAAGGAGATCGTCCACTACCTGGATGCTTTTTTGGAAACTGGAAGAAGCTGACGGTATGAACGAAAATATACAGGCCAGTCGAATAGAGTACGGAGATCGGGAACTGGGGCCCAGAGACCTGACCGGTTGTCCCATGGACCTTTTCAAGGAGTGGTTGGCCGGGGCCCTGGAGGCGGGGATCTACGAAGCCAACGCTGCTTGCCTTTGTACCGTGGATAAGCAAGGGCGGCCGGACGGACGCACCATTTTGATCAAGGGAGTCGAGGATTCAGGTCTACTTTTTTACACCAACTATGAAAGCCGAAAAGGTCGCCAGTTAGAGGAAAATCCTTACGCCACGCTGGTGTTTTGGTGGCAATCACTGCAAAAGCAGATCCGCGTGTCGGGACCGGTGGTTCGGGTGGGGCCCGAAGAGTCCGATCGCTACTTCGCTTCCCGCCCTAAAGAGGCGTGTCTGGGGGCCTGGGCTTCCAAGCAGAGTACCCGACTGGAGAGCCGGGATGAATTGGTGGCTCGCTGGAAAGAGGCCGCCGACCGTTTCTCCGAGGTGGTTCCCCGTCCCGATTATTGGGGTGGTTACCGACTGATTCCAGAGCGGTTCGAGTTTTGGCAGGGGCGGGAAAGCAGGTTGCACGACCGTTTCGAATACCTGAGGACAGACTCGGACTCGTGGCAGGTGCAGCGGCTGATGCCCTGAAAAATAAAAAACATTGTTTGCCAGAGCAGGTTCCATTAAAATAGAAATTCATGAGACGGTGTAAAAGTTTGAAGAAGATTTGTGGCACTCTTATCGTGGGGATGATCTTCGGTTGTACGGCCGCATGGGCTCGGCCTGTGGAGATATTCCCGGTCGTGGTCAAAGGAAAGTTGGCACCTTACTCTCGGGTGAAGAAGCACAACCGGATCTGGTATCCGGCGGGTGTTGTGGGTCTTCATCGAGGGGTAACGTTTTCTTATGACTACGCAACCGGTAAGCTCTATGCCGACGGAGTCGAAACCTACATCCAGTCCGTGGTCGTGGATGACGTGGTCTATCTCAATATGACGCCGGAAGTCTCGCAACAAGAAATGCGCCCGGGCATGAGCCAACTCCATTCCCGGCAGGCCGATCTGCGGGCCTTCGAAAGCGCGAGCCCTCACATGGAGGGCAACACAGACGCCATTTTCATGTCTCAAAATGTGCCGAACCACGAGCACCCCTGGGCCCACGGGGCCGTCGATCTGGCCTCTCCCATTATCGATCTCGACCCCACCTACGAAGCGGCCAATGCACCCCTCATGAGGCCGGGGGCGCGCCCACCGGAGGCTCCTCCCGAAAATCTTCCCAGCCGCCTACCTCGTCCCGGGGAGGAGGGCCTGGCTACCAATGAAAACGGTACCATTCAGGTGGTGGTGCCCCAGGGCCCCCAGGGGATGCCCCGCACGATTACCACCGAAGGGGGGCCCGCCCAGGCCGACAGTACCGCTCCACCGGTAGACACCGCCGGACTGCAACCCATTCCCGTTCAGCCCACGGTTGCGCCCGATACCTCTCCCTTCACCTCTTCTGGGAAGCTCCGCGCTTCCAGCAGTCACAACTCTGTTTTCAAGGTGGACATTCTGGCCGGAGATTGGGAACTCGGAGTAGATAGCATACTACGCTTGAAGTTGTCGCAGACCAATTTGAGCAAGGTGGCCCAGTCCAACCTTGGCTCTTTTGCGGTTCGCTGTGCCGACGGCAGTCGTGTGGAAGCCAGTCGCACCCGGAGTTACCTGCCCGACGGGACCCTGGCCCCGGGAGGAATGCGAGAAGGCGAGATGGTGTTTCGCCTGGCTTCCGGTCAGAAGCCCAGGGCTCTGGAATTAGAAGGAGCCCTGGGATTGAGCGTTCCTCTCCAGCAAATTTAAAAACTGCTTTAGGGAAGCAGGATTTTTACTCTACCTGGAAGGCCCGGATCGCCCGGTGCCGTATAGGGGGCCGTGACCAAACCGAAGTCCATGAATCTGACTCTGGAGGGCAGAAAGGCCAGGCTGGTAGAGATTCCACTGTTGGCGGTGCTATCCGAAGTAGAGCAGGAAGCACTGGCGGCGATGCTCATGCCTCGACGCATGCTCAAAGGGCAGCCGGTCTTTCTCCAAGGTGACCCGGGCGACGAGATGTACCTGCTGTTGGATGGTCGAATCCGGATCAGTTGCGAGTCTATTAGCGGTCGAGATATCACCCTCTGTTTTCTTAAGGATGGTGGTTTTTTCGGAGAGATGGCCCTGTTGGATGGGGAGCCCCGCTCGGCGACTGCCTACGCCGAGAGCAACGGCACCCTCCTGGTGTTGCGCCGAGCCGATTTTCAGCGATTTCTGAATGAAGTCCCGGGTGCCGGGATTTCCTTACTGGCGTTTTTGAGCAGGCGTCTGCGAAAGGCCAACGATAGGATTCAGGACTTTGCTCTTCTCACCGTGCGAGAACGTCTGGCGGCTCTGCTTTCGGACCTGGCCGAGCGAGAAGGCGAACCGGTGCCGGATCATCCCGGGGTGTTGCTGCCTCCGACGGTGAGTCACCGGGCACTGGCAGGACTCCTCGGCACCAGTCGCGAGACGGTGAGCCGTATGTACGGTGAGTTTAAAGAGTTGGGTCTGGTCGAACAGAATGGACGACGCATCATGGTCTTGGACCTGGAAGGGTTGCGGGCCATCTTCGCCGCTGCTGAAGTAAGGTGAAGAGAAGCAACGTTTTTAAGGCTATCCGTACTATCATCGGGTTTCTGGTGGCGTTTTATCTGATCCGATTTGTGATCGTTTCCAACGACGTGAACCTCCGAGAAGTGTGGGAGCTGGTGGACAACAGGCTGTTGTTTATCGCCTTTATCGTCTACGGGCTCGGTTTTTTCGTGGCTGCCGTCCGCTGGCACTTCCTGCTCCACTATATCCAGGTGTTCTTACCCATGGCGGTGGTGATTCGCCTGGCTTTGATCGGGCAGTTCTTTAATCTGTTCGTACCGGGTGGGGTGGGGGGAGATCTGATCAAGATGATCTACCTGAAGAAAGATGCCGGGGATCGCTATCCCGAAGCTCTCTTGTCGGTGCTACTGGACCGAGTTCTGGGATTGTCGGGGCTGTTGCTGGTGGGGCTACTGGCAGTCGCCATGAACCCCTCGATCATGTTTCATTCCTCCAGAGAAATGCAGGCTATTTTGGCGGTGGTGATCCTAGCCGGGGTGGCCCAATTGGTGGTTTCCATCTTTTTCGTGGCCTGGCCGTATCTGGGGAAATTTGGCCACCACATGGGTAGCATTCAGGAGCGGCTACCGGGCAAGGTCAAGGGCGTCCTGGGGCGAGTCTTGGATGCCATGTCCCTGCTCCGGTCGGGGCCGATGATGGTGATCAAGCTACTCTTAATGGCTATGGTCGGCCACGCCTTCGCCACTCTGGCGGTATGGATCATCGGGCTCGGGATGGGTGGTACGAGCGAAGTCAATTTTCAGGAGTACTTGCTGGCGACCCAGTTGTCCAACCTGGTGGGAGCCGTCCCGCTGACACCGGGCGGGTTGGGGGGGCGAGACCTGTCGCTCTCCTTTCTACTGAAGTTGGCCGGTGCGGCCGAAGAGGCTCGGGGAGCGATCCCTCTGGTCGTCACCGGTCTGATCGTGGCGTGGAGCGCGGTTGGGGGCCTGGCGCTGCTTTGGGAGAAGAAACATCTCCCTCCTCAAGATCGAGAGAAAACGGAGTTCGAGGAGCCCGCCGAGTGAGGGAGAAGTTCTCTCTCATGAAAATTGTAAAACAGATCCTCACCAGTATTTTCCTGGTCCTGTGTTTCTTGCTCGTCGGCTGTGCCGGTCCTACGGAACCGCCGCCCAGCAGTATCAAGGCTCTTGATACTACGGTGGTCAATGCTACCAAGATGAACCTAAAAGCGGACCCGGAACTGGTGGGCTCTCAGATCGAGGTGGCGGCCGAGAACGATCTGCTGGTCTTGAGAGGCACGGTGCCCACTGAGGAAGCCAAGAATCGGGCCGAAGCGGTGGCGAAGAGAACACCGAGGGTGGAAAAGGTTGCCAATCACCTGGAAGTGCAACCGCTGGAGTGAACGACCCTTATCTCTGGTCGGAGCGAACCACACCCCGGGCAGTGATTTCGATGGTTCGCGTGTGCCCACCGTAGCCGAACTGTACAAAGCCGTTTGCCTGTTCGGAGGCCAGCACGAATTCACCGTTGACGTCGACCGGTATGGTGGCCAGGACCACCTCGATTCCGTTGACGACCTGCAAAAACTCCACAAAAATTCCCTGGACTTGCGAACCTTCTGATTCCAGCAGGCCGAGGCCACTGAGGTTGGTCTCAAAACGTTCTGAACCGGGCAGAGGTCGTTCGGCGATGAGGGAACTCTTTTCTCCCACCTGCTTGCGGAGACGCACCACCAGGGTCTGTCCACGGGTAGGAGCGACCGGGGCGGCAGTCAGGCCGTCTCTGGTCAGTTCTTCGGGCAGGGGATAGCCGGACGTCTTGGCCTCTTCTCCCCCTCGTTCAATGAGAGCCCTGGCCACCTCGGCGGCGCGGTTGACCTGGGTTCTTCCCCGATAGTTGAGGTAAAACGGGGTGGAAGCGGCCACCAAAAGAAAGAGAACGGTGATCGCGATCAGGACTTCTACCAGGGAAATACCACCGTTGTTTCGCATGGCCCGTTCTTCGCGAAGATCCCACCGGGCCCCTGGGACGGCCTGACTGACTCGGCAGGAAATTCAAGCTCCGATACAAAGGCTCGGGGCTAAGGAGCTGTTATGCTAGGTAGTAGTCTTCCTCAGGGGTCCGAAGCGATCTCCTACCGAAATACCCTTTTCAGGATCTCGGAGCTATGTTGGATCAAAGCCGTTCGACTGACCATCCCCGAGATCGTGGTCAGAGTGCTGGCCCTGCTTGCCGGGATTGCCTGGTTTTTTGCCATGCAGTCGGCCAAGCAGACTTACCTCAATGTAGAATTCCTGCTGGCCGGGTTTCCGCTACTCCTGGCCTGGAGCACCGCCGGGAGTCTGAAGATCGGCTGTTCGGGAGACTTTGAAGAAACCTACGAGGGCCGGAGCGGTATGCAGAGCTCTCTGTTTCGAAGCTGGATCGACGGTGTTCGTCGAAAAGAGCCCGATTGGTTGCACCTCAGCTCCGGCAACTACGACTTGCTGTTGAACCCAAATCGGGTCGCCTGGATCAGACCCTGCTGGCAGTGGAAGTTTTATCCGTTGTTCGTGATTGCGGTCTTTGCGGGATATCTGGCGGTGGTGCGCTCTGAGTTGGTAGACTTTGAGTCTTTACCGGTCTTAGGGGAGTTCGAGGTATTAGCTTTCCCCGGGGGGTCCGGTACCATCCAGGCGCTCTGCTATCTCGTCATCCTCACAGCCATTGCCGCCTTTGTCCTTTCGATCAAGCGTAGCGTGGAGATCTGTGGTACCGGTGGAGTGCAAGACGTCTTTCAACTCTCGGCCCAAGACCAGAGCGCGGTTCTTGGGATCCTGGCCGGGAGCGAGGTCAGACGGGAGCCCACCGAGGCTAAGGTCCGAAAGCTCGAAGTGAAAAAGACCCCGGCGCCGGTCAAGAGTGTGGAGGTGGAAGTGGCCAAGGATCCACCCCCACCCCCGCCCCTAGCCCCGGTGGAAGAAGAGACGTCCGAAGCTTAAGGGACGAGCTTCTGAAGGTAAAGTTCCTGATCTCCGTCTCGACGGGAGATGAAAACCAGGCCCTGGCCATCCGGGGTATAAACGGGGGCGGTGCTGGATCCTTCCCCGTGAGTCACCTGGTGCAATTCTGCTTCCCCTCCGCTCCGGGTCGTTTCAAAGATTTGAAAGCGTCCGTTTGAGTCGGTGTCGATGAAGGCGATTTTCGTTTCATCGGGGCTGAGAGTGGGGGATAAGCCGAATTCCGCATCCACCAGCAACCTGGCCGGGTCGTCGCTGTCGAGTTTGGTGTCGTAAATGCCGATCCGCCCATCGCCTTTGGTGGCACTGAACAGGACGTGACCATCTTTGGAGATGGTCGGTTTTCCCATCAGCATGAGATCCGTGTCGTAGGTCTTGAAGTTGCTACCATCGGCCTGGATGGAGCAGAGAATCGCCGGGCCAAATCCGGGCGCCAACCCGAAGACGATGTGGCTGCCGGTGGGGGAGAAGATCGGGTTGTCGGTTTGAAACCCCAGGTTGGTCAGTTGGGTCGTTTTCTTAGAACCGTCGGTGGCCACTCCCACGATCTCTAGATTGCCGAATTCCGAGTCCCGGGAGGTGGTGGCGATGGTCTTGCCGTCGGCCGACCAACTGGGAGACCAGTAACCCTTGTTACTATCGGTCAAGTTGATGTTTCCGGTGCCGTCCAGGTTCATGACCTGGAGATCGGTTTGCCTTGCTTCTCCACCACGTAGGCGATCTTTTTGCCATCGGGGGAAACGGAAGGCTGCCAGGATAGGTTGACCTGGCGGTTGGTCAACTGCTTTTGATTGCTGCCGTCGATGCCCACCGTGTACATCTCCCGAACCAGTGGTTGAGAGGTGCCGGCGGCAAAGACTACCGTTTCGCCATCGGGAGTTATGACGGGCGCAAACGGCTCTCCCGTGAGGTCGGTCAGTTTTTGGGCCGGAGGCAAGGCCTGGGGCCGGGCTTGAAAAGGTTTAGTGTTGATCTGCATCTCGAGTCATTCCTCGAGCATAGCCGGGTCTTGGACCTGAGAAAGATATACCAGGCAGCGATGAGAAGTATTTCCCGAATGTAAACTCCCGGGTTAATGAGTGACCAGGACCGGACAGGGCGCCGTCTGCAGCACCTTCTCGGTTTCAGAGCCCAGCATCCAGCGCTGGAACCCGCTCTTTCCGTGACTTCCCATGCAGATCAGATCGGCTTCGCATTCCGCCGCGAAGCGGTCGATACCGGTGGGTCCCGAGGTCTCCACGACCCGGCACTCTACCTCCAGGCCTTCGGGAAGGTGGGTTGCCAGAGCCTCCAACTCCTGAACAGCCGAGTCTTGTAGGGTCGGCTGATCCACGGCACGATAGAGAAAGAGCTTGCAGTCAAACTGTTGAGCCAGGCGGCCGGCTATCTCAAGGGAGCGCTCGGACACTTCTGAACCGTCGATGGGGCAGACCATGGTTTTCAGCCGGGGATCCTTGGAGGCTTCGGTAGACTTGCCATTGATCACCAGCAGCGGCGTCTGAATCCCTCGGGCTACCTTGGTGGCTACCGAGCCCAACAACCAACGCCCCAGGCCCCCCCGCCCGTGACTTGCCATGATCACGAGATCGGCATCTTCGCTCAACTCAAGGATCTCTGAGGCAGGTTCCCCGATCAGCATTCTGGTGTCCACCTTGAGTTCATTCAGGGCGCCTTTGACCCGATCGAGATACTCAAAGATGGCCCCACTCAGGTGATCGTCGCTGAGGATATGGCTGGTGGGAACCTGAAACTCCGGTAACAGATACACGATGCTCGGAGGTTCAAAGGCGCGCACCACCAGGTACTCGGGTTCGGGGCGCATTTGAGCTAAGAAGGGGAGCCACCGAAGCACCGATTCCGAGAACTCCGAGCCATCGAGGGGTACCAGAACTTTTTCGAACATACGATGAGCTTACGCAATGCTGACTGCAGAATCCTGGTAAGAGGGCTAACGCTACCCTTTCGGAATAGACACCGGGTGCTATACGCCGTGGGTGCCCTGACAATTTTCTTGACCGCCATTGGTAGCGCCTTTGCAGCAACCCAGTGGGCCAGGGCCGCCCACGAAAAAGCTCTGCGTTCCAAGCCGTTTCCCAAAGAGTGGGAGCGATATCTGGATAAGAATGTGAAGCTGTACGCTTCTCTCCCTTCACCGCTACAAGACGAACTCAAAGGTTACATCAATTTTTTTGTAGCCACCAAGCACTTTGAAGGGGCCGGCGGCCTGGAGGTGACCGACGAGATGCGGGTGACGGTAGCGGCTCTGGCCTGTATGCTCTTACTCAATCGAAAAACCCGAAACTATCCCAAGTTGAGGACCGTCATTTTGTATCCGTCCGCTTATATCGCCGATCCTGAGACTGACACCGTGCACCTGGGTGAGTCCTGGAACGACGGTGAGGTGGTGTTGTCCTGGAATCACGTCACCAGTTCCTCCCAGGATCTTCGAGACGGGACGAATCTGGTTTTGCACGAGTTTGCGCACCGGTTGGATCAGGAGGACGGAGCGGGGGATGGAGTTCCGAACCTGCAAACAGAAGCCCAGTACTTCACCTGGGCGGAGGTCATGAGCGAGGAATTCAAGAGGCTGAGGAGCCGGGTGGAAAAGGGCTACAAAACTCTGATTCGTCCGTATGGGGCCACCAATTCGGCCGAGTTTTTTGCCTGCATCACGGAGAATTTCTTTGAGCGACCCCACCAGCTCAAGAAAAAGCATCCGGAGATTTATCAGGAACTGCAGACCTTCTATCAGCTGGATCCCGCTTCCTGGAGGGAGCAAGAGTCCACCTACCTCGACAGTCCCTTCAAGGTCAAGAAATAGAGACCCGCGAAGGCATCTTTTATGACAGAACTTACCGATATGACATGTGAGGCGTGCCGCTTCGACGCGCCCCAGGCAACTATTGAAGAACGAGCCGAGTACTCCAAGCAGATCCCCGACTGGGAGATCGTGACGGTCGATGACGTAGAGCGACTCCGACGGGTCTTTAAGCTAAAAAACTATTCCCAGGCGGTCGCTTTTACCAACCGGATCGCCGAGCTTGCCGAGAAGGAGGATCACCATCCTCTGATCATCCTGGAGTGGGGCAAAGTGACGGTGGAGTGGTGGAGTCACAAAATCGGAGGGTTGCACCGCAACGACTTTATATCCGCGGCCAAGACAGACGACCTGGCTGTTTTTGCCAGCGAGCCAGGATAGTCTCTCCTGGGGTCCAATTTTAACCAGGATGGGTCCTGAATCTGGAAAGTACCTTGAGTTAAACGACCTGGGCTCCAAACTGATCGATGAGCTTCCTGAAGGGGCGCGGGCCTTCTTGTCGATCAGGTTGGCCGAAAATCTGCCCCTGCAAGAGTTGTGGCGGAGCGGTTCTAAAGACAAGGGCACCGGGGGAGATGGTAAACGGGTCCTTGGTAGCTGCGTGGAGCAAAGGACCACGGTTTCGATTAAAGATTCCGCCGATGACCCCCGCATGCGGGGAATCAAATTTCGCAGCTTCGCTTCGGCACTCGGGGTACCCATTTTGCACCAGGATAGGGTGGTGGGAGCCCTCTTTGTTGCTTCTGATAAGATCGCTGCCTTCGACCAGGAGCAGCAGTCGCGGATCGAGATGATGGTTCGTGAGTACGGGCCGATACTGAGCCGACTGGGCAAGCTGACTGAAGATCGGCCGGAGCTTGAACCGGCCCCGGGAGCATTCTTATTTTCTCCGGCTGCTCTGGTCTCCGTGGTAGTGGCCCTTCTGCTGGGGGTGATCTGGTTCGTAGCTCCTTCGGAGACGGCGGTTGTTTCGCCTCAGCCTACCCCCAGGTTTGCGATCTCCTCGACCAATGCCGCTTTAGATGCTTCCCAGGATTTCTTGGACCAGTTGAGAGCGGGCGAGTACGATGCTGCCTGGGCGATGCTGGAGCCCGAACTGCAGAAGCGATGGGTGCAGGAAGACTTTGCCAGGGCCTTGTCCGAGTGGGTGCAGGTCGGGGAGAATAAGTCTATTCTAGAGCTGCGGGGTTTTCATCAGGTCCAAAAAGATGGGACGGCGGTCAAAGCTCTCTTGCTCAAAACAGAGGTGGCCGGAGATGATAGGGACTGGGTCTGGGAGCTCCTGCCCAACGACGAAGGCTGGACCATCGCGAGCCTGGACGGTCCTATCAAGAGCCCTTAGCCCTTAGCCCTTAGGGCCTAAGAACGATCTTGCCCAGGGCGCCGGATTCCAGGACCAATTGGTGAGCTTGAGGAGCCTCCTCCAGAGCCATCTCCTCGCGTATGACCGGTCGGAGAGTACCGTGGGCAAGACCTGCCCCAATAGCGGCCTGGGCCTGGGCCCTTTCCTCGGCTGTGGCATTGGTCAGGGCTATCCCACAAATGGTGAGGTCCTGGGTCATGGTCTTGCGAGCATCGAGCTCGGTCGGACCGCGATTTCCCACCACCACCACCCGGCCCCGTGGTTTGAGCATATCCAGATCTCGGTTCAGATTCTGGTTGGCCAGCATCTCGATGATCAGGTCGTACGGTCCGGCAAACGAGCTATCGGCGTGGGGCAGAGCGACATCCGCACCCTGCTGGAGGATCAGCTCGCGCCCTTCCTCGGTGCCGGCCGTGGCCACCACCTGCAGGCCCAGCCCGACAGCCAGTTGCACCGCGGCCAGACCCACGCCGCCGCTCCCTCCGTGGATCAGCACTCTCTGTCCGGGCCTGGCGAGCCCCTTAAAGATGAGGGCGTAGTAGGCGGTGGTGTAAGGGATACCCACCGCCGCTCCTTGGGCAAAATTGGCTTCGTCGGGCAGGGGATAGAGTTGGCTCTGGTTGCACAGTGTCTCTTCGGCGTAAGTACCGGTCAAGCTCTCCACCAGATAGACCCGTTGCCCCACCGGGGGGCCGTCGTAGTCGGGACCCACCTCCACCACCACTCCGGAGCCGTCGCGGCCGGGGGTGTAGGGGAGTTCGGGCAGTCGGCCGTACGCGCCCGAGCGGATGTAGGTGTCTACCGGATTGACCCCGGCCGCCTCGATCCGTACCCGGGCCTGACCCGGGCCGGGCGAGGCCAGGGTCACTTCGCCGCACTGCATGACTTCGGGGGGGCCGAACTGTTCGACTTTGATCGCTCTCATTCGAGTTACTTCCGGGGGAAGCTCAAATACCCCCCAGATCCTCGAAGTTTCGAACCGCCCTGAAGTAGGGGTTGAACGTATCCGGGGCACCGGCCGCAAAGAGATCGAGATCGATCTCCACTCGCAAGGTGCGAGAGGCGAGGGGTTTTATAGGGTCGGCCCCCACTCGCCCTTCGGCGGACACGATCAGAAAGAGGTAGGGCGGGTCGCGATAGCTGCCGTCGATGGTGACCGTGTAATAGCCCAGCGTGTCGCCATCTGCGTCCTGAAAGGATTCGGTGTAGGTGAATTCGGACTGGTCCAGAGACAATGGTGGAAACTCCAGATCACGGCGAAACTTGATCATGGCGTCCTCCAGTCCCGCTTCGGCCAGCGCCCGGGCCTGGGACGAAGCTTCCAATAAGGCGGCGCGCCGATACTGTACCGCCCGCTTGCCCAGAAAGGCCAGCCCGGCGGTGATCAGAACCACCGTGAGCAGCAAGACCGTGACCAGAAGAAACCCCTTTTTCTTCACGGCTGCATAACCCACAGCTTGGCGTCCAGGGAGTAGTGCCGGTGGCGCCTTTCTTCCTGGAAGGAGAGGGTCAGTTGCAGATAAGATTGACCGACCTGCTTGACGTCGAAAACATTGATCTCCGTTATCATGGTCTGAGCGGGCGTGTTGCCGGCCTTTCTGGTCAGCGTCGTTCCCTTCTGGCGGTAGTGCACCGGCGTTTGAAACTCCTGGGCCCAGGGATCGTAATCGGCCGGAAGTTCGTCGAACGGGGGAAACCGAACGCTTCGGTCGGAGGAACGAAACTTCATAAAGGAGAGAGAGTCTCCCAGTTCCTGAGTGGTACCGGGGGGCGGCGATTTCGAGAACTCCGGATTGAGTATCCGGACCGCCCCACCGACTTCGTTACGCATCTCTCGCAGGGCAAATTGCACGGCATCCAGAGTGTTATCCCGAGAAGTCGCTTGACGACTTATGGCGCTGTACTCCCGGAGCAAGACCGAGATCACCCCCAGCACCAGAAAGACCAGCCCGGTGGCAATGAGGGCTTCCAGCAGGCTAAAGCCGCGGGATCTCAATAGACCATCTCGACCTTCTTGCCGGCCACGGTCATCAGGTGGCCGTCCAACAGCGCCGTCACCGTCATCTTGCAGAAGCCTTCCAGTTCGAGATACTGACCCTCCACCGTCTGCACCCGGTTTCCTAAGACCCCGATCGACCCGTCGTGGGATTGCCGCACTCTGCCCACCGCCGAGTTCTCTCCATAGACCGGGACCACGTTCCAGTGAAAGAAGAGGTCTTTGATCTCCTTGCCGTCCGCGTCGTAACCGGTAGCCGTATAGCGAATGGCCTCTCCGGGCCTGATCGGAGATTCACCACGGTCCAACTTCATGATGATGGGATCTTTGGAGTTCCACTGCAGGGGCGCCTGATTCAGGTAACTGGTCAATCGGTAGGTCTTGGACTTCCCTTTGCCCCAACGCACAACCACGTTGACTCGCCGGGTTGAGTCGGAGATCTTGCGGCGGGTGGCAAACGGATAGGCTTGCTCGAGCATGCTGCTGGGTGAATAGAGTCGGACGCGATCGAAAGTCACCTCGACTTTGAATTCGCTGTGCTCGGGGAAATCGGTCGAGGGGGTGACCCAGTCTCCATGCTCTTCTACGGCGCGTCTTACCCGAGCCATCTGCTGCTCGGCCAGATGCACCGCGGTCACTCGCTGATCCACCAGGGCTCCGTACCGCATACCCCGATGAAACATAGAGCCCACCAGCAGAAACACACCGATCAACAGGAAGCTCGCCATGATGGCTTCCATCAAGGAGTAGCCCGAAAGCCTTCTAGCTCTCTTCATCACCGACGATGTTGGAGGCGTAATGAAACCACCAGGCGGGAGTGGTCCAGGCGTGCATGGAGTTCGGGCTCAATCTGGTGGGCTTGAAGTCTTCGGTCTCCGAAACCGCGACACGAAAAAGTTTTCCGTCGGTATGAGTGTTGTAAAGGAGTTCGTCTCCGTTCGGGTTCCAGCAGAAGTAGTGGAGGTCTTCGGTGTTGTTGGCTTT
This sequence comes from Vulcanimicrobiota bacterium, assembly GCA_041676625.1. Taxonomy (GTDB): domain Bacteria; phylum Vulcanimicrobiota; class Xenobia; order Xenobiales; family JADMJV01; genus JAEXNA01. The sequence goes on along the minus strand of JBAYRN010000049.1, from coordinate 17,559 downwards.
GTTTCGTTTGACCAGGACGAGCTTTCCGTCGACCTCTTTGAAGAACAGCACGAAGAGCTTTCCTCTGATCTGATCCACAAAAGCGATCTTCTTTCCGTCTCGGGAGAATCGGGGGGTGGAAGGGTTGACGTTGAGTTCCAGGTCGTCCGTGCTGAAGGCCGGGTTCTCTCCGGCCTCGAGATCCAACGGGCCCTTCAAGCCCCGGAAAACGATGTAGTCGTCCTTGACGGAAAAGGTGTGGCGGTTAACCGTGACCTCGACAACCCGGAGGTTGTAACCGTTTTCGGTGACATAGACGATCTTCTTTCCGTCTGGAGACCAGTAGGCCTCAGCACCCAGACGGTCGTTGTTGATCCGGGCCACCATAAAAAGGTTCGTGCCTGGGAGTTCCGCGCCGTCGCCGGCTCTTTTCACGTAAAGGGCAGACTCACGCCCTCCCGCACCATCCGGCTTTTCTCGAACGAACAGGATCCAGTTGTGGCGAGGATGGAAGCGCACATCGCTATCCACGTAGTGGTGGTTTCGCACCTCGCCTTCGGCGTTCTTGCTGTTGGTGATGGCCAGTGCTCGGGGGGCGTTGATGCCGAAATTCTGGCCCAGCTCCGGGTTGTCGTCGTAGACCGGGGCTTTGTAGGCTCGGGCGTTGACGGTAGGCTTGCTGGGCGATCCGGACACGCTGTAGGCGGAAAACGCCACGTAAGTTCCGTCCGGAGACCAGCTTGGCCCCAGGGCTAGCTCGTTGAAGGTTCCCTCCACCTCGAACAGCGGCCTCAGGTCCAGACCGTCGTCGTTGACCACAAAGAGAGTGGCCGTGAGTTTCTCTTTGGGGTCGTAGGGAGTGTCGCGTTTGACCCCAGAAAAAAAGGCGAGGCGGCGGCCGTTGGGAGACCACGAGGGGGTCAGATTCTGGGCCTGGTCCGCGTATCCCGGTAAGGTCAGGCGCTTGATATTTCCGCCCGCCGGACTCATCGAGACCACCTCGAAGTCGTTGTTCTTGCTTTTGTTCACGGTGGCGACTTTCTGGTCATCCACGATCTCCACCAACAGGCCGGCACCCAGATCGCTCTGGTCCTTATTACCGGCCGAGTCTCGCACCACGCAATCGAGGCGAAATCTCTGGCCCGGCTCGGAGTCTCGCTCGGGGGTCCACATCCAGGTGCCCTCCCACAGCTTTTTCTGGGAGTTCCAGACCATGGGGGTGGGGGTTTCCGAGGAAAAGTGTCCTTTCCCCCCGCCCGAGGTGGCCTTGCTCGTCCACTTCAGGCTGAGCCGGTCACTATCGTCTCGAGCCAGGACTTTCAAGAGCAGATAACCTTGAGTGGGCACCCGCGCTTCCACTTTGGAAGCGCTCAACGGCTCCGGCTCGAGCAGAACCTCCACGATTTCCGGTGACTTGTCTTTGGGGTTTGGCTTGAGCTTGGGGAGAGGGACTGCTCGGACTTCCACTCGGGAGGTGGTGTCCACCCCCGGATCCCCTTCCATTCCGGGGGTCAAGGAGGTCGCGCCGGTCCGACTAACGGAAATCGAAAAGGGTGACCCGGCCGCGGCCAACCTGCCTCCGGACGCATCCACCCCACGCGCCACCAAAAGCCGAAACTTTCCCTCAAAGGTCGGGAGCCCCGGGCTGACCACGGTGCCGCCGGGGGTGAAAATCAGGAGATGGTCGGAGAAATCGTCGGGTATCCAATTGGTGATGGCGAAGTCTCGATTGAGAGCGAAGCTGCCGCTGGGAGCGTCGGCTGTACCCCAACCACCCACGTAGAGGCAGGCTTCAGGGAAGTTGCCCGAGTAGTCGACGGCCCGGGCCACCCTTGGCTCGACCAGCCCTTCGAGTTGATAAAACGACTGGGTGATTTGAGAAGTGCCGTTGGCACTGGGAAAAGCCAGAGCGACCGGTGATTGAGTAGTGATGGCTTGCTGGCGGGCCGCCCTGATCTCTTCTAGAAGCATTTCGGCCATGGCCCGGGATTGGGCGGTTCCCCGGGGTTGCTGGAGCGAGAGGATCCCGAAGGTTCCGATCACCGCCAGGACGGCGGTGGACACGATCAGTTCAAGCAGGCTCAGGCCCCGGCTGCTTTTCATGATCGCAACCCCTCTGGTGGTGCCGCCACCAGGATGGTCCCAAAGTCGATCCGTCGGGTCTCTCCGATAGGCCTCTGGTCTACTTTCCAGCGTCGCTCTCCGTGCTCCACTTCAAGCACCAGCTCGGTGGGAAGTTCCCCGCTCTCGAAGTCGAAGGAGAGGGTGAAACGACCGCTCTCCGGCTCCAGTTCGCCGAGTTGTTTGAGAAAGATCTCGGGCATCACGCCGTAAAGTTTAAGTTCGGAGAGATCCAATCCCGGCAAGCCATCCTCCAGTACTCCGGTAGCCTGGAGTGTGAACTGGGTGGCCTTCGGTTTGGGGGGTGTTAACCCTGAAGAGGGCCAGGCCCGGGTCATCAGTAGAAAGGAAAATAGGAGGGTGCTCAAGAGGGTGAGGGTGACCCAGAAGCGGGTTAAATTGCGAGGTTGCTTCTGGTAGCAGGGCACAAGCTCGCCATCCGGGGTCAACTCCCAGAGGTTTTTCACGGTGGCCATGCGAGCCCGGAAGGCCGTTCGGACATCTTCCTGGTGGGGTCCCTGAACGGTACCGGAGCGCTCGCGGCCGTGGTGATCTATGACGACGTATCGAAACTTGCGCACGACTCCAAAATACTATACCAGAGAACTGGAGCCTAACGGACCTGGAGGCGTTGCATGTTACAGAACTGTTACATCCCGCGTGCTGAAATGGTCGACCAGTTCCGTGAAGGCGTCGTTGTAGGCTGTTTCCAGGCTGCTGTTCTCCTTGATTCCCTTGGCGATCTTGTATCCGGAAGCGAGCACCCAGGGCACCCCGAGGACGGGCAGCGCAAAGGCCACCCCGGCTCCGATGAGGCCGGAGACCACGGTGGGGACCCGTTGGCCCGTGACAGCAAACGGGGCCTCCCCGACAGCTTCTTGCAAGCGTGAGAGCTCGGGTCGAAGGGCGGCCAGAGAACGGGCCACTCGAGCCTCCTTCTCGGGACCTTTCAAGGGGGTAAATCCGGTAAGGTCGGTGGGCAGCCCTTCAGCCGAGACGATCACCCCCAGCCCGACCGTGGAGTCAAAGCTCAGAGGTTCTCTGCTCACGATCACTCCGTCGCTGTACCACAGGACCTGGGAGCGCTTATTGAGGGGGTGATAAAGCCACTTGTCCAATTGGAGGGACTCACGGACCAGTTCATTTCGGCAAAAAAATGAAAGGATAGCAGCCGTAGAAAAGGTGTTTCGGCTTGAGATCCCTGGCGGCATCATCATCTCTACGTTTTTTTCCGTAAATTTGGCCAGAGGGCTCATGAAGTGTCCCTCCACCACCATAGGCTTCCATTCGGCCAGGGGAGCCGCCTTGACCACGGTCAGGGGATGGGAACTCTCGGTCTTGCCGAAATCGGGGTCGGTCCAATAGCTGATAAGTGGCCTGGTGTCGAGGGTGATTCGATCGCCGGACAGGTGGCAGTGGTCGGTCAGGGCTTTGGACACTTGGACTCGAAAGCGGGCGGCGTTGCCGTGGCCCGTGGAAAAAAAGAGCTTGGACTCATCGGCCCGGTAGTTGGTGACGGTCAGGGTGAAGACTCCCGGCTTCGCGTCATCGGGGTCCAGGGGGGTGAAGGCCGAGCCGTTCCAGGCGACCTGGCTCCCATCGGCGTAGCGCAGTGAAAACGGACGGGTCCGCTGCAGGGCCAGGGCCCGCACCGCCACGGCCAGGTGGTTGAGGCTTCCTTCGGCCTTGTGCTGGGTGTCGAAGATAGCCCTTTCGAGCTCCGTCGGCGCCCAATCGGGTACGTTGAAAAGATCGAATCGAGTCTCCTCACGAGTCTGCACCACCGCCACTCGACTCTTGCCCCAGGCCAGAGCAGCCTGGACCAACTTCAGCACCCAGGCCTCGGGAAAAGGCAATTGAAAGGCCCCCAGCTTTTCCCAGGCCTTGCTCTGGGCGATGGTAAACTCCCCCTCCGAATCGAGGGTCCCGGCAGCCTGCTCGGACTGCAACCATTCGTGCAAAGAAAAGCTGGACATGGTGAAGTATTAGGCCTTAAAGGGGTGGTGTCCTGGAGGTGTTCCTACTCGAGGGTCTCTTCGGGGGGCAGGGTGATCCCGGCATAAAGGGCACTGAGTGAAAGGGGACACTCCAGAACCTCTAAGCTCTCCTCGCCTTCCTTTCGCAGGTACAGCCACGAACTGTCAGAGTGGCGACGATACTGCTCGATGAGCATGCGGTCTTGATGGACCAGCAGGTACTCTTGGAGCGAGGGGATCTTTTGATAGGTCAAAAATTTCATCCCCTTGTCGTAGTTCTCGGTTGAGGGAGACAGAACTTCCATGATGAGAGAGGGATTGAGTACGACATCCCCGGCTGAGTCGTGGAACTGTAGTTCACCACAGACGGCCGATACGTCGGGATAGAAGAAGCGAGTACCTTGCCGAACTTTGAGATCGCTGGGAAAGATCTGACAGCCCCGGGTACGGAGCGGGTGAATAAGCTCCCCGATGATATTAGCCACAATTATATTGTGGGGTATACTCGCCCCTGACATCGCGTAGATCATCCCGTCGACATATTCGCTCTTGCCTTCGCTCTGGCGCTCTAGGGTGAGATACTCCTCGGAGGTGTAGGTTCGAGTTTGAGGTTGAAGAGCCATACTGAAAAGTTCGATGCGTTGTGCTTTTGATCCCCTTAAAGCTCCCGCCCAGGCCGTGAGGCCTCGACGGGAGCTAGGAGCGCGGGATCCTAAGGGGTCAAAACCAGGCCCCAGGGTCGGTTCCCACTGAGGTACGGAGAATTGGGGACGCTCGTGTTTAGGGCTCCGGTGCTGGTGTCGATCGCGAAAGCGAAGACCTGACTCGTGAGGTCTGCTGCCTGGTACAAGAAGTTGCCGTTGCCGGAGACAGCGATTCCGCGAGGTCTTTCGATCCCAGAGACCGTGCTGGTGTGGGTGAGGGCTCCGCTGGTCTCGATCCGATAAGTGTGAACATTGTTGCTGTCGATATTTCCGATGAAAGCAAACGCCCCGGAGGGATGAAAGCCCTGAAACTGTGGATTGATTCCTGCGGTATAGGGTGAATCGTTCAGTTCGGCGAGTGTTCCGTCGGCTTCGATTTTATAGCCAGAGATGGTGTTACTGTTATAGTTTGACGCATAGAGAAAGTTCCCGCTCGGATGAATTCCGATTCCCACGGGGTTGCCACCCGTGCTAATTGGCGTTTCTAAGGCAGAAAAATCTCCGCTCGAGGTGTAGCTAAAGGTCGAGATCGTATTGTCATCAGCGTTGCTGACGTAAAGTGTTGATAGGATGGGATGAAAAGCGACCGCATGGGGTCTCTCCCCCAGCCCAAGGCTTGCGTCGAGGGTCGTCAGCAGGGTTGGAATACCCGTGGACGCGGAGAGGGCGAAGATTGTCACGGTATCGTCTGTAATGTTGGTAACGGCTAAGAACCGCCCCTGCGGGTCCACGGCTAGCTGAAAGGGACCGTCGCCGGTGGCGTAGGGGGAACCTAAAAGCTCGGTCAAAGTGCCGTCGGAGGGGTCGATCTCAAAAGCCGTGAGCCTGTTGTTTACCTGATGAGTTAGATACATAAAACGGCCGTTGGGTGACAGAGCTAGCAGAGAGGGATTATTCAATACCGAGGTGTCGAACCTGTCGGTCAATTCACCCGTCGTGGAATTGACAATCCAGCGTGAGAGCGAATTGCCGATTAGGTTTGACGAGAACAAGAACTGATTGATCGTTAGCATGGCATGGTCTTGTTTGCCTTGATAAGTCGCGCTGATGGTTGCTTCGGTGCCGCCGGTCGCGCTTTGCGAGACGGTCGCCAGTCCGGCACTGTCGATACTAACCTCAGGTTTGTCGCTGGCCCAGGTTGCCTGGCTGGTGATGTCAAGCTCGCTGTTGTCGGCAAGGGTGGCGATAGCGCGATACCCGACCGTGCCCCCGGGCCCGCGGAAGGTGACGCCGCCGTCTTCAATGCGCAGACTCGTCACGGCAAGATCCACGTTGATGCTAAGACTATTGGAGGTAAGGCCACTGAGCGTAGCCTGGATCTCGGTCGTCCCGGGTGCCAGAGCCGTCAGCAGGCCGTCGGCTCCAGGGGCGGCTGCCACCGTAGGCGCTGAGCTGCTCCAGGTGACAAGCTCGGTAACGTCGTGGACCTCGCCTCCCCCAGGTTCGAGGAGTGCGGTAAAGGTGGATTTCTCGCCGACGGTGAGCTGAGAAAGGTCAGCACTAATGATCAGAGTACCCGGCGGCGGCAAGTTGGGGAATTCCTGTATGGAGCTGCTGCTGCAGCCGGCAAGTAAAGAGAGAAGCGATAAAATTAAGAGGCAAGGCGAAAGCCTGCAGAGTTGATGTCTCATAAATCCGGCTTTGTTAATACTGCTTTAAGAACTCCTGCCAATGCTTCGTCTGTTGAAGATGAAACCGATTTCGACCTGTCAGTCTGCGATAGCCTCCAGCATTTTGTGGCGGATGACCGCATGGTCGAAGTCTGGGCAGCTATTGGTCCCCTCGTGGAGGTCTTTGGCAAACCGATGGTATAGTTCCGCCACATTCAGCGGTGGCCCCTGTCGCAGCTCGGTGTGGAAATAGCGCTCCGGTACGTCCAGCGGCGCAAGCGAGGTCCTTTCGCCTAAGGCGCCTTCCAGTTTGAGGTCGGCGATCTGCATATGCCCGAACTCTCCGCTCACCCGGAGAGTGCCGCTGCTGCCGTAAATTTCCCACAATAGGCCTGTCCCCGGCTGCGTGCCACCATAATATAGGGTAGTCAGCACCACGCCATTCTCCGTCCGCGCAACGAGGCCGATCTGATCGTGGGCGGTCATGGGGATGGTTTCGCCGGTTTCCTCGATGACGGTCTCGGTTCTTCCTTGGGCCAGAACGCCCGTGACCTGCTGCAATTCGCCAAGCACCGAGCAGACCGCGTCTAGTGTATGCCCCACCGGGATGGACAGCATCGTCGCGCCGTTCGCGCGGTCGGCCGTATACGCGTTCGGTGCCTGCACTCTGCTGCCCCAGGTCAGGGAACGACCAATCAACACGCTCGACAAGATGTCCCCGATACGGCCATCTTTCACGAGGTCGCGCACATAGCTGATGGTCGGCGAAACATGGGCCTGAAGGCCTATCGCGGTTTTCACACCCGCAGACCGCGCCAGCGCGGCCATCTGCTCGGCTTCGGCTAAGCCGTTGCCCAGCGGCCATTCGCAGAAGACATGCTTGCCTGCTGCAATGGCCGCGGAAACGAGTTCGAGATGCGCTGGAACCTTAACCGTTACGGTCACCAGATCGACGTCGGGCGATGTGACCAGGGCCTCGTGTCCGACAAAGGCGCGCGGAATCTTATAGTGGGCAGCGGCAGCGTCGGCGCTTTCCCGGCGAGTCGTGCTGACGGCGCTGATTTCATATTCCGGCAACGCCCTCAGTGCCGGAACGTGCGCGATAGCACCCCAGCTGCGATCGACTTGCATGCCGATGATGCCGACTCTGATGGGAGTCATTTGAGCCTTCCAGGATGGCGAATTTCGTCTTCCGTCCGGCGATCCGTAGATATGCCTCTGTTGCTTTCATCTTTTAACCGATTAACCATGTCAAGTGCCTCACTCCTCAACCTCGAATCGCTCACTGGAACGGCCTGTTGGGGCTTGACTCGAGGGACCGTTCGTACGAGCGCGTTCAGATCGAAAGCGGCCGTCGCCTAGCGTTCGAATAAGTTACATCAACTCTTTCAGGCCGGAAGCGATCCTTGCCTCCACCTGATCCATATCGGCAGAGGCGTCCACCTCTCGGAGCACGCCCTGTTCCTGGTAAAAGGTCGCCACCGGCTCGGTCTCCTGGTGGTAGGTTTGTAGGCGTCGACGAATGATCTCTTCGTGATCGTCGGTGCGCCAGATAAGTTCGGTTCCATCTTCGTCACAGACTCCTTCATTTCGAGGAGGAGCGGCCAGCAGATGATAACTCCGCCCGCATTCGGGGCAGGTGCGCCGCCCGGCCAGCCGCGCTACCACTTTTTCGTCGTCCAGCACCAGCATGACCACCTGATGGACCTTCTGCCCGCGGTTTTGTAAGAACTCTTCCAGCGCTTCGGCCTGCTCCAAGGAGCGGGGGAAACCGTCCAGGATGAAACTCACGTGTTCGCCGTCTCGATCTTCGTACAGTTCCTCGAGCATCTGGTAAAGCAGGGAATCCGGCAGCAACTCTCCCGCGGCCATGGCGGTCTCTGCCTTCTGCCCCAGTTCGCTGCCCTGCTGAATATGCCGGCGCAGGATATCGCCTGTGGAGACGTGTCCCAAGTTGTAGCGCTCGCAGATGCGAGTGGCCTGGGTGCCTTTACCCGAGCCTGGCGGCCCCAGCATGATGATACGAAGAGCGGAGTTGGTGGTCACAGATCTACCTTCTTTTCGAGTGGGGAGTGCCCTTCTCGGTTATTCTGGACCTTGAGTTGCTCGTTCTCCGCGAAAAACATGATAACCTTAACGGACTTTTCCGTGTCGTTCGCTCATCAGTGACGGACCGGGTGAGGCCGGGACACGTACTCACTTACGGAAGGAAGTGTGATCCCGATCACACTCATTTCCGTTTTCCGTCACTGACCGCCCGATCGCGGTCCGATATTATAGGCTTATCAACGACAGCAAGTGAGGACAACAATATGAGCAAGGTAGATACATCAAACTTCGGACCGCGCGCCCAAGAATATTTTAAAGCGGCTAAACAGAAAGGTACCTATATTCAGAATCAAGATGGTAGTGCGAACAAGAATAACATCCGCTGCCTGAAACAAGATGTGGGTCCGGTACAGGGCCCGAAGTCTAACATCCAGGACGGCCAGAAAAACGCTTTCGGTGGTCGGGTGGATGTAACAGCCTGACAACGTGTCGACGCTACGAGCCTCGTAGCGTCGACGGCCACCCCGCGAAGGCCCTAAGTCGGACAAAGAGGGGCTTAAACTCGGAGTAAAGAATCGACCCGGTAGGAGTGAGTAGGAAGGGCGCCGTGCGGGGAGTAGAGACAAACTTCGGGTTTCTTGAGGCCCATAGCCCCTTGCTTTGCAAGTTGGCCCAGCAGGCCGAGCGCTACTTCGCCGAGGACCCGAGCACCGCGCTGATTAAGCTGCGCCAATTTGGAGAGGTGCTGGCCCGCCAACTCGCGGCCCTTACCAACACCTCCCTACAACCTAACTCCAGCCAGGTGGATGTCATCAATGCTCTTCGCTATGAGGGCTCACTCAGCAATGACGCCGTCAACGCATTCCACGCTCTGCGAAAATCTGGGAACAAAGCCACCCACGAGATGACCGGCGCCCACTCCGAGGCGCTCACCATGCTGAAAGTGGCTCGGGCGCTGGGCTCCTACTACCATCAGCTCAGAATCGATCGAAACTTCCGGCTGGGGCCTTTTATCCCGCCACCAGACCCGAAAAAGCAGGCTGCCGCTGTTGCCGAACAGATGGCCGCCCTGCAGCAACAGCTCCAGGACGCCCTGCAGGCCCAGTCGCAGGCCCAAGCGATCGCAGAAGCGGAGGCGAAGGCTCGCGCCAGGGCCGAGGCCGATGCTCTGGTGGACGCCGAAGAGGCGGCTGCCTGGTCCACTCTAGTTCAAGAAACCGAAAAGCAGCTGGCCGAGGAGAAAAGACTTCAGGAAGAGCTGCTGGCCCAGATCCAAGAAGAGGCCGCCGCCAGACCCGCCGCTGAGCTTCAGCAAGTGAAAGCTGAGGCCACCAGCACCGGACTAGAGCTAGACGAGATCGCCACCCGACAGCTGATCGATGAACAACTGCGCGAGGTGGGGTGGGAGGTCGACTCGGTCAACTACCGCTACGCCAAAGGCGTGCGGCCTCAGAAGGGGCGCAACTTGGCCGTCGCCGAGTGGCCCACCGCCTCTGGACCGGCCGACTATGTGCTCTTCATCGGCCTGATGCCGATCGCCATCGTGGAGGCCAAGCGCAAGAACAAGAACGTGAAGGCCTCCATCGAGCAGGCCAAGCGGTACAGTGAGGGGATCAAGCTCTCTGACGACCTGCTCTCTCCGGGCGGGCCGTGGAACGACTACAAGGTACCCTTCCTGTTCTCTACCAACGGCCGCGGCTTCTTACGCCAACTGCTGGAGTTTTCCGGCATCTGGTTTCTCGACGCACGCCTGGCTACCCATCACTCCCGGGCGCTGGAGGGCTGGTACACCCCGGATGGCCTGATGGCGCTCTTGAAAAAAGACATCCCCCGGGCGACCCTTGCCTTGGAATCCGAAGAGCTCGACTATCTCGGGCTGCGCCCCTACCAGAATCAGGCCATCAAGGCCGTGGAAGCACGCCTTGCCGAGGGGCGCGATCACATCTTGCTGGCCATGGCCACCGGCACACGGCAAAACACGAACCGCCATCGGGCTGATCTATCGCCTGCTAAAAGCCCAACGGTTTCACCGCATTCTCTTTCTGGTCGACCGCAACGCGCTGGGCGAGCAGGCCCACAACGCGTTCAAAGACGTGAAGATGGAGAGCCTGCAGACCTTCGCCGACATCTACGAGGTGAAGGGCCTCGGCGATCTCGCCCCCGAGGTGACCACCAAGGTTCACCTGTCCACCGTCCAGGCCATGGTGAGGCGCTGTCTTTACACCGAAGACGGCAGCCAGACCAGCACCACGGTCGATCAGTACGACTGCGTGATCGTTGATGAGTGCCATCGAGGGTACAACCTCGACCGCGAGATGTCGGGCGCCGAGCTAGAGTATCGAACAGAAGACGACTACATCTCCGCCTATCGCCGAGTACTCGACCACTTCGACGCCGTCAAGATCGGACTGACCGCAACGCCGGCGCTGCACACGGTGGAGATCTTTGGCGAGCCCGCTTTTCAGTACAGCTATCGCCAGGCGGTCATCGACGGCTTTTTAGTCGACCACGAGCCACCCATCCAGATCGCCACGGCGCTTGCCGAGGACGGGATCACCTGGAAGATGGGTCAACCCATGCAGGTCTATCACGTCAGCAGCCAGACCTTGGACCTGGTGCACGCGCCCGATGACGTGACGATGGAGCTTGAGAGCTTCAACCGAAGATGCCTATGCGCTCAATCTATACGCCGAACGAGGCCTCATGGATAAAATTCGAAAAAGATGGACCCTTTCGGCTAAGTGAACATTAGTTCACCTTTGGCTTGCCGTATGGGGCTTCTCTCGCTTGCCAGGTGATAGGGGCAATGATACACTTTAGGGGTGATTTTACACCTGGAGTTTCCCTAAATGCAAAACGAAACTTTCGCAGCACTGTTGGCGGGTCCCCTGTTCGTTATGGCTTTTCCACTGTTCTGGTGTTCGATCTGTTGGATGCTTGCTCGAGTGGGGGGTTGGTATCGTTGGGCCGAGGCTTATCCGGATTCCAGGGGGCATAGAGGGACTCGCAAGTGGATGGTGTCCGCTTTTTTTCCTTATTGTCGATACAATGGCACCCTGGTTCTCTCCGCCGACTCGGAGGCGCTTACCCTCTCTCAGATTCTTCCCTTCCGTTTTGGGCATCATCCCGTTCGCCTACCCTGGGGCGAGCTTACGGTGACAAAGGATCGATCGTGGTTTGGCGATCGGGTGACTCTTGAAGCGGATAAGGTCCCAGGGTTGAAGATGACCATGTACCAATCAGCTTATGAGTCGGTCAGTCAGGGCGTTGAAGCCGCCCCTCGGCCAGGGGAGACGGACACACCTACATCATCCCGTCCACAGTCACCGTGACCTGGGACCTGGCGGAACCAAGGCTCTCTTAGAAAACTCGAGGAGGTCGGTTAAGGATGGAGCTTGTCAAGTATCCGGCCAGGATCTACCTGGACCCAGAAGACAAAGAAGGGCGTTGGCTTGTTCACTTTCGCGGGCTTGGAGGCGGCGAAGTTGGTCTCTGGACCTGTGGAGACAGCATAGAGCATGCTCGCGAGATGGCTCGGGAATGCCTCTCGCTGTACCTAGAAGACGGTGAGGTTGAGCCACCTCCGTCTCTAGAAGAAGGCGAGGAATTTGTTGCGCCGGAACTCCAGATCGCCATCGCTCTGACGATCCGGAAGTTTCGCACCGTCGCCGGACTGAGTCAGGCGCAGGCAGCAGCACGACTCGGCGTAGCACCCTCGACTTACAATCGATGGGAGAACCCTAAGTGCTGTAACGCTACAGCTGAAACCATCGAGAGGATCGCGAGGGCGTTCGGCCGCCGGGTGGAGATGTCATTTCCTGAAGCCTCTTAAGAGTTGTCATTCCCAACTCCATCTTGTAGGCTGTCCTGGGCCGGCTCAGGTCCGAGAACGTCCCGCTCCTCAGCCGGGGGAGAATTCTTAGCTGAAGGGCGTCGTGCGACCTGGGATTACGTCTTGATAGCCGTCCAGATTACGATGGGAGCATCGTCCTCGCAAGGGATCGGTTTCACGGTTAAGAAATCGCTGCTATGTCACTAACCGCTACCACCACCGATATTGTCGCTAAGCTCTGGTCATTGTGCGATGTGCTTCGAGACGACGGGATCACCTATCATCAGTACGTGACCGAGCTGACCTATCTGCTGTTTTTGAAGATGGCCAAGGAGACCGGTCGCGAGTCGAACCTGCCCGAAGGGTATCGCTGGGACGAGCTGAGTGAGAAGGACGGATTACCTCAGCTAGAGTTCTATCGCGGCATGCTGCTGCACCTGGGTACCGAAGCCAGGTCCGAGCGAGTGCAGGCGATCTTTGCCAACGCCAACTCTTCGCTGACTATGCCGCGCAACCTGAAGATCTTGACTGAGGCCATCGACGCCCTGGACTGGTACAGCGCCAAGAGCGAGGGGCTCGGAGACCTCTACGAGGGCCTGTTGGAGAAGAACGCCAACGAGAAGAAGTCGGGGGCGGGGCAGTACTTCACCCCTCGTCCGCTGATCGATGCGATGGTGGCCGTGGTCAAACCCCAACCGAAAGAGCATATCCAGGACCCCGCCGCCGGCACCTGCGGCTTTCTGGTGGCCGCCGACCGCTACATCAAAGAGCAGACCGACGACCTGTACAGCCTGACAGAAGATGAGCAACGCTTCCAGAAGCAGCAAGCCTTCTACGGTATGGAGTGGGTGCGGGACACCTATCGACTGGCGCTGATGAACCTCATGCTGCACGACATCGAGGGGGGATTGCAGTACGGCGACACCCTGGGCCCCGCCGGCGCAGGTCTGCCGAAAGCGGATGTCATTCTGACCAATCCTCCCTTCGGCTCCAAAAAAGGCGGCGGCGGACCCACCCGCGACGACTTCACCTTCCCCACCTCGAACAAGCAGCTCGCCTTTCTGCAGCACATCTATCGCGGCTTAAAGCCGGGCGGCCGGGCCGCCGTGGTGCTGCCCGACAACGTGCTGTTCGAAGGCAACGTGGGGGCCAAGATCCGCGCCGACCTGATGGACAAGTGCAAACTGCACACCATCTTGCGCCTGCCCACCGGCATCTTCTACGCCCAAGGGGTCAAGACCAACGTCTTGTTCTTCACCCGAGGGACCAACGACACCGGGAACACCAAACAGGTGTGGGTGTTCGACATGCGCACCAACATGCCGAACTTCGGCAAACGCACCCCCTTCACGCGCGAGCACTTCCAAGAGTTCGAGGCTTGTTACGGAGATGACCCGCACGGTCTATCCCCGCGAACCGACCAGGGAGAAGAGGGGCGCTTTCGGGCCTTCAGCCGAGAGCAGATCGCCGAGCGCGGCGAAAACCTCGACATCTCCTGGCTACGAGACGAAAACGCCGAGCGCGCCGAAGACCTCCCCGAGCCCGACGAGATCGCCGCGGAGATCTTGGGGCACTTGAAGGTGGCGATGGAGGAGATGGAAGCGTTGGCGGAGTTGCTGGAGGCGGGGGAGTGAGCGAGCAGGCCAAGGGCATGCCAGCCTCTCTTGAAGAGCGCCCCCCTGGGTATGCCGAATGGCTCGCTGACCTCAAGTTGAAGGTTCAGGCGGCTCAGCAAAGGGCATCACTAGCGGTCAACCAAGAGCTTTTGCGGCTCTATTGGCAGATCGGAAGCGAGATTCTCACACGCCAGGCTGATGCCGAATGGGGGTCGGGTATTTTAGATCAGGTTTCGGCCGACCTGCGCGCCGCCTTTCCAGAGATAAAGGGCTTCTCTAGAACCAATCTCAATTACATGCGGGCTTTCGCGGAAGCCTGGCCTCAGCTCGGGGAAATTGGTCAACAGGCTGTTGACCAATTGCCGTGGGGACACAACATCATTCTGCTTTCCAAGCTAAAAACGCCCGAAGAAAGGCTTGCCCATGCGCACGAGGCGTCCCTACAGGGATGGTCTCGGAACACCTTGGCTTTGCACATCGAAAACCGCACCCTGGAACGCCAGGGAAGAGCCATCACAAACTTCGAGCAACGGTTGCCCAAGCCACAATCGGATCTGGCCCAAGAAAGCCTGAAGGATCCTTACCGATTCGATTTCCTGGGCATAGGGGTCAGCCTTCCAGGGTCTTGCGCATCCAACAGATCTCGCAACTTCTTAGTCCAGTTATGTCCAGGGGACATTTTGCCCGCGATAGAATTCAGCACCACCAAAAAATTGTACAGTTTGTCGAGCTCGCTTGGATTTGTATTCAAGAGAGTTTGGTTAAAGCTTGTCGTGCCTCGGAGAGCCGGAGGGCGGAAAGCTAGTGTTCGATTCCACAAACGGCTGTGATGCGAACAGCAATTCCGGACCAGGCTCGCCTGTCGAACATAACCGATTAAGAATTTCTCCGGAAGATCGAATTTCGCGGCTATCCTTTGTCGGATCGGCGTATCTTTGGTGTTCACTAGCCAATGGTATACCTCTCCGAAACTCATCATCTCCACACATACCCAGATCGGCGGCGTCTTGTAGTGTCGGTGATTAACTCGATAGTGCTCGGCGAATTGCTCGTTGCTTCTCTCATACACACCGACCAGCTTGGCGAGCGATTTCGAATGGTCCCATCCCTTCAGGTTCGTCGTGAAGAAATCTCGGTGAAGATGGGCGAATGGATTATGGACTTGGGACATCTCGAACGCCCAAGCGGTCCGAACAGCGACTTCGAAGCGCTCCAGCATATCACCCAAAATTAGCCTGAGCTTCCTGTCAAATTTGTAGAGGGCTACAATCTCTTCGAAACTGGTGTTACCCAGGAATTTATGGCCATTTACAGGGCAAAAGCGCTCGAAGTGGATGAAGTAGGCGCGCAACTTATAGTAGTTGACGTACTGCAGAAAACGTTCAGCGTCGGGTCCGCTCCCAAATGTCATTTGCCGCGTCTTCAAGAGTGCTACCATCTCTTGAGGGCTCATGCTAGGCTTCCGCACGACCAACCTCCCAAAACAAAAGAACCCGCAGGTATTGGGCTACCACGTTTTTCCGTAGTGTCGCCTAGCGGGTGTTGTTAGGCTCAGTGTACACAAGTTGACAACATCCTTCAAGCCTTGTATCGAGAGCTTTCGTTTTCTGTTGGGCCCACCCTCTTGCCCGCCAGCGATGGGAATAGGACTACCTTGCCCGGCAGAAAGCCAAAGGCAAAACCCCAAGCTGCCGCGAAAGTTACGGTTGCCGTTGAAAGGATGGCCCTTGGCAACCTTGCCGACACAAAACACTCGCAATTTCAAAGACACAGTAAAGGCTCGCGTCGAGCGCGACCCTACTTTCCGCAAGGAGCTATTGCGTGAAGGTATCGAGGCGTTCTTGCAAGGGGACGTCGAGACCGGCATCTCGACGGCTGGCAAACCTCTTCTCAGTCATTTCCCACCTGCAGACGGAAAATGGAATTCGACTGAGTGTTCGCTCGACAACAAGTGTCAGGCCTAGAAAATCCGATGCCAGCGCATAGTTGGATGGACGTCGCCCTGAAGCCGCTCTTTCGCACACCATTCGCGTATCACGTTCACGTGATCGCCGCGGGGAACCTTATGCAGGCACCAGAGCCTGAAAAATAGCCTCCGCTTGTCCAAGCTCCCGCGACATCAAGTCTGCTGTCACGGGGTTTCTAGAATGACGGGAATGCTCTCCGGAATGAGGTCAGCGACCCGCTGAAAGGCGTTGTGCGACCTTGGATTGCGTCTTGATAGCCGTCCAGGATAGCCTGGCGTATATTGACTGCGTCCTGTTGCTCTTTCTTATTGCGCAGCAAGTCTCGTATAAACTCGCTAGGGGTGGCATACATCGTTCCGTCCCCGCAGTTAGCATCAATGAAGGCCCTTAGTTCGTCGGTAAGGGAAAGGTTCAGCGTTGAGCTCATGATCGGATGTTACGATCTCTCTCCCTGCCGGTCAATGTTTTGCCAATATAGGCGACGCCGTGGGGTCAGCGCTCCAGCCACCAATGAGCGAGTTCCTCGCGGGTCAGCTCTCCTCGAGCGCAAGCCATGGCGATAGATTCGAGGTCGGCGGCTGGTGGGAAGTCGGCTAGCCCATTGACGTGGCGGAAAACCAGAGCAGCCAAGGTCCCGACCCGCTTATTGCCGTCGACAAAGCCATGATTACTGATCAGAGCGAACATCAAAGCTGCTGTCATCTCAGCGATCGTTGAATGAAAGTACTCTCCCCCAAAGGATGCCCGTGGGGTGGCCACAGCGGATTCCAGCAAAGCGATATCGCGAATACCATGGGTGCCTCCCTCCTTCGTGATCGTGTCCTGATGAATCTGAAGAATGTCGTCGAGACTGAGGAATACCGGGTCTTTCATTTAGCGAGGTTGTTAAGCATTTCGGGATACCCGGGCTGTTGACGAATCTTGGCCAAAGATTCAGCGATCTTCTCTTTTCCCGCTCCGTTGAATACGGGAGTTACCACTAACGAGCCTCCGGAAACGACGACCTGCAAGGGTGTCTCTGGGGAAATCCCAAGTTGTTCCATCAAGGCGGTATCAATAACTAGGGCGTGACTGTTGCCCCGTTTCTGCAATTTTTTAACCATATTGGTATGTTACCACAACGTGACAACGCCGACTAGTTAGACCGAGCAGAGCAAAGGCCATTTTGTCCAGGTGGATACAGTGTGGAAATTTTCTCTCCAGGCCAGCGGACCCTGGGATCCAGACTCTCGCCCTCAAATACCTCTTCAAGAGCCACTCAGAGCCTCTCTGCGGCACCCCTTCAATCTTTTGAAAACTTCTGTCATTAGCCTCTTTTGAGTCCCCTGAAATCATCTCTGAAAAATCTTTTAAACGGCTTGGTTAGGCGGGTTTTCCGCTGTCTAGTTTTTGACTAGAATGGCCCCTGTGGGTTAAAATAGGGTATGAAATCTCACATCACTAACCCCGGTTATTTTCGTCTGGACATGCTGCTCACTCTGGGGGTGTCGCAGGTTCATGAGTTTGCCCGCAGAGCCACCGCCACTCTGACCACTTATCGCCTGATCCTGGGTCGCTGCCTTCTGGCCATGCGGGAGTCGAAAGGGTTCAAGAAGTTCGGCTGTTCTTCGGAGATCCACTACGCCACCGCCAAATTGGGAATGAACAAGAGGGCGGCGCGGGAGTGTCGCCGGGTGGCCCGCAGCCTTCTGTCTCTACCCAAACT
>JBAYRN010000048.1:0-39937 GCA_041676625.1 Vulcanimicrobiota bacterium | reverse complement strand
GGTTGCTCAACTGCAGTTGGGAGACACGGTGATGGTCCGGCCTGGAGACCGGATGCCGGTCGATGGCACGGTGGAGAAGGGCCGCTCCAGTGTGGACCAGAGCCCCATCACCGGGGAGAGCGCGCCGGTCTTTAAGGAACCGGGGGATGAGGTCTTCGCCGGGACCATCAATCAGGAGTCTTCCCTCGAAGTGAAGGTCGAGCGGTTGGCAGCAGACAGCACCTTGAGCCGGGTCGTGCAGATGGTGTCGGAAGCCCAGGAGCAGAAGTCACCCACCCAGGATTTTACGCAAAGGTTCACCTCCAAGTTCGTGCCCGCGGTCCTGGTCTGTACCTTGCTCTTGATCGTGGTGCCTCCGGTTCTGGAACTCATGCCGCTTCGAGAGAGCTTCTACCGAGCCATGCTGCTGCTGGTGGCCTCTTCCCCCTGCGCCCTGGCTCTGGGCACTCCGGCCACGGTGCTGGCGGGGATAGGCCAGGCGGCCCGCAACGGGGTTTTGATCAAGGGAGGGCTTCATCTGGAAAACTTGGGTTCGCTCCAGGTCATCGCTTTCGACAAGACCGGAACCCTGACCGAGGGGCGCTTTTCGGTGACCGATCTGATACTAGAGCATGCGGAATCAGAAGAGGAGCTGCTCCGGATATGCGGAGTGGTGGAGCAGCAGTCCAACCACCCCATCGCCCAGGCCATCGTGGAGACCGCTCAGGAGCGGAACATAGACTTTCCCCAGGTGGAGGCTCTGGAAAATCTGCCGGGCAAGGGGGTGAAGAGTTCTTACCAGGAAGAACTCGTGTGGATCGGTTCTCGCCGGCTCTTCGAGGAACCCGGCGCCCCCAAGCTATCGAAAGAGTTCGAAACTCGAGTCAAGGCGCTCGAGGAGACGGGTAAGTCCGTCGTGATCACCGCCTGGGGTGAGCGAGTGCTGGGAGTGGTGGGCCTGGCCGATACCCCCAGAGAGAGCACCAGAGAGACCCTGGCGGCCCTCTCGCAACTAGGCATGAAGCACCTGGTGATGCTCACCGGCGACAACGCCAGGGCTGCTCAATTGGTGGCCGAGCAGGTGGGGGTGAGCGACGTGCGAGCGGATCTCTTGCCGGAAGACAAGTGGAAGGCTACCGCCGAGTTGAGAAAGGAGTTCGGGCCTCTGGCCATGGTGGGAGACGGGGTGAACGATGCCCCGGCCCTGGCCGCCGCCGACGTGGGGATCGCCATGGGAGGGGCCGGCACCGCGGTTGCTCTGGAAACCGCCGACGTAGCCCTGATGGCCGATGACCTCTCCAGGCTGCCGTTTGCAGTAGGGTTGAGCCGCAAGAGTCGCACCATCATACGCCAGAACCTGGCCCTATCCATGGGTATAATCTTGATGCTGATCGCAACTTCTGTCACCGGGATCGGTGAATTAAGTTGGACTGTGGCTTTCCACGAAGGAAGTACACTCCTGGTCGTTGGCAACGCTTTACGCTTGTTGCGCTATCAGGGCCCGGCGTAAAGTCGATTCGCAAGATATTGTCAGCAGGGCAATAGGGAGCAAATTCTCTACGTCGAATAGACAAGGTGGAGGATTTTGTGATACGCATCCGATTCTTATGCCTGTTTATCGTATTGGCCCTGAGCGCTGTTTGTGCGGCTAAGCCGCATCCGGGTGTGGATTACCTGAAGCTCACGGTTGCAGGGGTTCCGATCCACCTGGTGGATGCCGATCTCAATCGCTCGGACATCGTACTGAGACCGGTCGTGGCGCCCACCGGGCATCGTCAGGAGTTTTCCCAGATGGTCTCCAGTCACCGCCCGGTGGCGGCCATCAACGGCACCTTTTTCGATACCCGGACCGGGATCACGGTGGGCAATCTGGTGAGCGACGGTCGGCTTCTGAGCGAGGGCATGGTGGGCAGCAACCTGGTGTTTCACAAAGACGGTACGATCGCGTTGCGCTCTTCATCCGGAAACCTGGGACGATACAAGAACTGGGCCCAGGTAGATTTTGCGGTGGGAGGCGGTATTACGCTGATCTCCAACGGAAACTACTACGTAAATCCAGCCGCTGAAGGGTTTTCCGATCCCGGACTCTTCAACCCTCGACCCCGAGCCGCTCTGGGAGTCACCAGCGACCGGCGTCTGCGCATGGTGGTGGTCACCCAGGATATCACCCTATGGCAGATGGCTCACGTGATGAAAGAACTCCGCTGTCTTCATGCCATCAACCTGGATGGTGGTTCTTCCACCGGTCTTTCAGTGGGCGGGACCACCATGGTCCAACCCCAGCGTCAACTGACCAACTTCATCGGCATCTTCGCCTCCCACATGCAGCCATCTCTCAATCGTGCCGTGCAGGTGGCCGAACAACGGGCCCAGGCGCACTACCAGAAGGCTAAAGCGTTGGAGGCCCAGGGGGATCTTAGACTGGCCCGTTCTCACTACCGCCAGGCGGTGGCCAAGGCTCCCGAGCAGGCGGGCTACTGGCGGGCCGCCGGTCAGGTGGAGCTGCAGTTCGGAAACCATCAGAAAGCCTCCCGAGATCTCCACCGCTCAGCCAAACTCTACCTGACCCGCGGTGAGTTGGTGGCTGCCCAAGACCTGGCCGATCAGCTCCTCAAGCTAAACGCCGACGACCTCACCGCTCATCTGCTGGCCGGTGAATGCAAGGTGGAGCAGGGGAGCCACATCGAGGCAGCCGAGCACTTGCGCAAGGTCCTGCTGGCTCAGCCCGGCCACCCCCGAGCGGTCGAGTTGATGCAGGTACTGGAGGTCCGCAAAAAGGCTTTGGAGGGCACTCCGGTTGGACATCTTGTCAGATGAAGTTAGGTTGGCTGTACCGCCGGCTTTGCCGTGGGGGTAAGTGTGGTCTACAGGTAGCGGACTACTTCCACTTACCCTTGCCCATGTTGTTCTTCTTGCCTTTGTACATCTTCTTGATTTGTCCAGGAGGGCCGCCGTGGGGGTGGTTTGGGTGGTGCTTCAGCTTCCAACTATACGGGTCGCGGATTTGCACGACGTTGTGCCAATGCGGCTCGGGCACGATGACATTGATCGCCTGGCCGGGCAAAAGCGAACTCCAAGTGGCGTTCAGGCCGCCTAATTGAAAGGTGGCGTGCTGAGTAGGTACGAGATAGGAACCGCCGCCGTAATCGACCATGACACCTTCGGGATAAACCCCGTAGACTGTGCCCGCAATAGGGTCCGCGAGGACTGGTTGAAGGCAGAACAGCATTGCCGTCAATAAAATCTTTCGCCAAGTTGTCATGATGATCTCCTATGCCTTTTCTTCTATGCGCTTATGAATCCAAAGCTTTTCTCGGATCGTGCGTTGTACATTTCTTGTCGTCCAACTCACGGAACAGATATGAGAAGTTCCTGGGAATGTCCAATGAGTCGGTTCTCTTGGACTTGAGAGAGATGCAGGGTGCATCCGGCTTTACCCTGGTGCTGCGGCGAGACGGCTATTTCGATAAGCGAGAACGCTTGGGCATGGACTACTTCGATTCTCACGACCGTTATCCCGAGGATGGACGAATTCGGCTCACACCCAAGAACTGGAGCGTACCGTTGCTAGACTTTCTGGATGCCGAATGGCCGTGGATCTTCCTGGCCTGCTCGCTCCTAGGGCTCCTCGGTATGGCTGGCTGGAGGAAGCGGGTTCGAGAGGTTGAGCGATTGCGAAAGCTGAGTGCCCTAGCCGAGAACGCACCGGAGGATGATCCACTGATTCAGACAGTGTTGGGAGAGTGGCGCCTGCTTAGCGTACTGGGCAAAGGAGGAAGCGCCACGGTTTATCTGGCCATACCCGACCAAACTTTAGACCGATCCGAACGTGTTGCGATCAAAGTCTTTAATGAAGAGATGAGGTCCTCCGAGGAGTTTCTCGCCAGGTTTAGTCGCGAAGCGAAACTCTATCAATCTCTCTGCCATCCTGGCATCGTACAACTTCTGGACTGGGGACAGAGCGGCAAACTCTTCTACCTTGTCCTAGAGCACTCGGAAGGTGAGTCGTTGCAGGGAGTGCGAGTGGAAGACGAACAGCGCGCCCTGGGAATTCTAAAGCAGTTAGCGGGAGGACTGGGATATGCTCACGGAAAGGGGATCGTTCATCGGGATGTTAAGCCGGGAAATGTCCTGGTTACCCCCGATGGCAAAGCGCTTCTGTTGGACTTCGGGCTGGCACGGGAGATCCTTTCGTCCTTTACCAAGACCGGCCAAGCCATGGGCACACCGCTCTATATGGCCCCCGAGCAGATTTCGGGAGGTGTGGTCGACCATCGCTGCGATCAATACGGACTCGGAGCGTTGGCCTACGAAATGTTCACCGGCGCCAAAACCTTCCACACCGAGGAAAATGAAGCCGCTCCAGTTCTCTTTCAACAGATTCACCACGATCCACCGCCCTTCAAAGAACACGGGGTTCAGGTCTCCACAGAGACCGAGGCTCTCGTCTTCAAGTTGATGGCTCGTTCGCCGGATCGCCGATTTGCCAATATGAACGAGGTTCAGCGTGCCTTGCAGGCAGCTCTCAATTCTCTAGACTATTCGGTGTCGTAGACTTGCTGATCGATGTAGGCCCGTAGGTTTGAACGAAACCCGTCGCCGGCGGGCGGCCAATAAGGGGGCAGATTGTCCATGGTGAAACTGTTCACGTAATTGTCTATGAACTCTATCTCCTTTTTGAACTGGCCCTTGTTCGAAGGGCCGGATGCCAGTTGGCCGTAGAAACTAAATTTCGCGCCCCCGGGGATATTCGGATGCAGATTGTGTCCGAAGATCTTTGCATTGACGTCGGTCTTTGTCAGGCCCATGATTGAGGCATATATGTGATACTGGTTATCGGGCGTCTGTTGAGTGATGTCGATGGAGAGGCCTTTCGATGAGTTCCCTGCTTCCATGTTGGCGATCAAACCCAGCACGTGCTCGGAATCTGTCGGCGCGTCTCCTCGACTTATACCGTGCTTTAACAACTCACCGCTGAAAGTCACACCCAGCGTGGCTGCCACCGTTTTCTTACCGGCGAATGTGCCTTGAGTTCGTACCGCTCCGTGAGTATAAATTACGGCCCCTTCGGCAAAATTGGCTTCGTTCTGATAGATAACCTCGTTTGAACTGTTCAAGACTACCAGGTGATCCTGGCCCGGACTCACGGAAATCGTGCCTGCTCCCGTGCCAAAAGTCCCGCCTTCGGTCACGTGTATGATCTTGAAGCTGTTGCCTGTGGCCGATGCGCCGGTGACCGGCGATAGCGTATTTGGAGAATCAGACTTGATGGTATTGATCGAATTGATAGAGTCGCCGTTCAACGTCATCACCGAGTTGCCGGCGCCGTCGACCGAAAAGAGCATCTCGTATTCGTCGCCGTTGCCACCCCCGTCGTTGATAACGATCCCACCATTGGGCATGTTGGTGGAGTCAAGCGGAATATGGAGACCTAGATTGTTCGAAGTCGTGTCGTTCATCGTGTCGATGCGAGACGGGTCGCTGGTGGAGAAGAGGTGCTCCTGGAGCCTATGCCTGGTTGGCGAATTGGCCAGATAGATCGCTTCGGACAGCTCGCTTGGCGATACTGTCTGAACAGCCTGAAGTCCGTTGGTGTAGGCCTGGTTATATTGGTTGGCGTCCAGCGGGTCGACATAGCTCTCACCGCGCAGTCCGTTACCACCCCCGACAGTCTGGGTGACCTGACCTGTAAAGCTCGGACCATCTGCGTAGTTGATTTTTGAATCGTCAACCGCCCAGTGCCCGGAAACCAGGACATCTCCGTAAATGGGGACGTCACCCGGCCAGTACGTATCGGTGCCGTTTCCCATTGCTCCGGTACTGTCGGGCGAGGCGGATGAAATAAGGATGGCGGGCTGCTGGCTCTGCAGACCGTTGTCGATGATCGCCACCGCTCTCCGTAGGACGTCCTTCTGAATTCCACGATCTCGAATGCCTTCAGTCACAACTCGATAAGCTTCGACGCCGGCCAAGCGGTCGACCGACTGGACCCGCCACACCCACTCGCTGCCGAGACTCTGGGTGGTGCCTTCCAACGAATCCCAACCGTCGTTTTGCCTGAGCGCACTGTCGGTCTCCAGTTGGTCCATCACCCATAGCACGGCAGCATCGGCTGCGTAGGCCGATTGTATGTTGGCTCGATCTCGACGAGCGTTCCGCATCTCCACCGGTAACAGAATGGAAAAAGCCGAACCCATCAAGGCTAAAATGATGAGCAAGAATAGCACCAGTACGAGTATGGAACCCTTCCTTTTTCTTCTTGGACTTAGCTTCACGGTTCGGCTCCTTAGATTCCCTTGCTAGGGAGGTTGAAAGTGGTACGAAGGACCTGAGTCGGAGTCTGCTGCGCGCCGGATGCTCCACGAATCTGGTTGGTAAGAGTGACTTCCAGAACCAAAATATCCGCGGCCGGATGATAAAACTTTATAGGCGGCTCACTCCCGGAGGTATCGAGTCTCGCCGACTCCCTGCTAAAAAAGAGTGGTTTTTGTAACGGAAGACCACTGTCGATCGCCACATTGTAGTTATTCGAGTGATCGAGTTTTTGAATGATCAAGTCCTCTTCGGGTGTCAGTACTACCTGGTAAACAAACGGACTGAGATCAGCGAGAGTCGTCGCTCCCATCGCGCTGTTAAACTGAGAGGGATAGGTCGGACTTAGGAAGTCTTCGGTCGTGACAAATCGCAGAGTCGTGAGAAAGGTGTCTCCGCTCGGGTCTGTGGGCGCTGGCGGAAATTGGTCGGAGGTATTGTCCGTGGAGTCGAGCACAACGGCCTGACCATTGAGTCCGGCCGGGTCCGGGTCGAAGGCTGACGCGATGTAAGGCGTCACGCGGGCGGTCAGGAGGCGATGGGCCCTTTGCAGCGTGTTGTGGGCATCTCCGTGTCTAAGCGCGTGCGTGCCCTTGGTAAACATGGTTGCAACCACGGTTGTAATGATACCCATGATGACCACTACGACCATCACTTCGATTATCGTGAATCCTTTCGCTTTACGCTCGGTGGCCATTATCGTCCGCCACCGTTGCCGTTCCCGTTTCCGTTGCCGTTCCCGTTTCCACCCCCACTAGCGGTGGCTCCGCTACCGCCGAGATAATCGCGATTGAGGGCTACCACGGAGACTTGCTTTTCGGTCCCCTTCATATCCCAAAAGACAGTAGCTTCGATACGGGCCAGGTTCTCATTGATGGGAGTGATGGTAATGACTCTTTCAAATCGGTCAAATCTCGTGAGATCGGGCAGTCCGTCGATGTACGAGCCGTCGAAGGGGAAGCTCCCTATCTCCTTTTTGTTGTAATCGAAGATAGCGGAATAGAGAGCCGGCTCATCCTCTTGCTCAAAGGCGATTCCAGAAGCGCGAACACTTTCCACCACCTCGCGAGCAGATTGGCTCGCCTCGGAGTAAGTTCCGGCGTATTCGTTACTCACGATGCCGAAAGTGAGAGAGCCCATCACTCCCAAAGTAGCCACCCCCAACACGACGACGGCTATTAGCACTTCGACAAGTGTGACCCCCAGTTTTTTGAAGGGCGGATTTTTAATCATCATAGCGTTCCGACACTTTCCCCTTGCTCTGGAAGCTCAGCTCACCAACGGTGATGCGCAGAGTCCCTCTCCTACGATATGGCAAGGGTTGCTCGCTCATAAGACACTGAGGGATAAGCGCTCCCACTCGATCGAGGCTCTTTGCTTATCCCCATGTCGTATCCAGAGGGATACTCTGAGTCTGGTCGGCGCAACGGAAGTTCGCTCCGCGAAAGACGATAGAATTGATGGCTGGCCGCTCTCGGCCGAATTTTGAAGTTTGACAGAGCACTAGGTCGGTTTACTCAAGTCCGGACCAGCTCGACCTTCAAACTCCCTTGGTCTGAAAAAATTGATTGAGGTTCTTCATTTTTGGCGTCTCGTGGGTATAACTCTAAGCCGGCTTGTCGCTGGGAGGTAGGACAGCCAGGAACTTGTCTTGCAGGCGCTCGGCGTACTGGTGGAGGATCTCCTCGACCCGTTTTTCTTCGCCCTTGAACAGCAGCCCCGCGTGATAGTCTTCGGCCAGACGCCAGACCACTTCGGGGTCGTCGAAGGAAGAGAGGTCGGGATCTTTGTCGTGAGCCAGGCAGAGCAGGAGCCCGGCAGCCTGAAAGGTGGCTTTTGGCACTTTGTATTCCCGCTTGTTCAGGGCCCCTACTGCCAGTCGGCACTGCTCCAGGGCGATATCGATTCCACTGGCTTCCTTCAGCAGCCGATCCAGGTGAGCCCCCGGGATACGGGCGCCCAGTTCTAAAAAGTAGGGCCGGTCATTCTCGTCCACGATGAACTCGGTGTGGGCGACTCCGGTCTGAAGCCCCATGGCGGCTACAGCGCGCTCATTCTCCTTGAGTAGACTCTTTCCGATTGAAGATTTCCGATTCACCGTGCGCGAGCCGAAAACACCGCCTCCGTGCCAAACCGAAAACGGGGGGGTAAGGTAGCAACTGGGGTTGGCGAAGAGTACCTTGCCCTGCTGGTAGATCGAGTCCACGTGACAGACCCGGCCGCTCACAAACTCCTCTAGCAAAAACCAGGACTGCTTGTCGCCCAAGTCGTCGATCTGTTGCCAGGCGTCTTGTGCGGTGTGCAGCTTTTTCATCTGCACCGAGCCGCCTTCCAGACGTGGCTTGAGGATCCAGGGAGCCGGAACTTCCTCCAAAAAATGAGCCACCGCCGGGTGGTGGGCCAGTCCCACGAAGCGGGGTGTGGGCAGCCCCGCTCGTTGGGCCGCCAGTCGCATCGTCAACTTATCCCGCACTCGCCGGGCCACCGCTTCGTCCATGCCTGCACAGCCCAGATGGGCGCGGACCAGGGCCGCGGGTTGCAGCATATACTCCTCCAGGGGAGTGACGATGTCGAAGCGTTGCTCCCGGGCCAAATAGGCTACCGCTCGCAGCAGTTCATCGGGGTCTTCATCCATGGATTCGACAAAATGCAGTTCGTCGATCAGCTCCCGAGGCCAGGGGCGATCTTGCAGATGGGAGGCCGTGATGACTACCACCCGGCAACCGAGTTGTTTGTAAGAACGGACGAGTTGAAGGCCCTTGAAATAACCGGCCAGACAAAGAACAGTAGGTGTATTCATGGAGGCGCCTACTCTCTGGATTGCCCGGACTCCTCTACCTATTCGAGGGGACGAGCACTAAAGTTTTCGGACGATCACACTGCCGATCGAATAACCCGCCCCAAAGCTACAAATCACCCCGAGATCGCCCCTTTTCAGATGCTCCCGGTGCTGGTGGAAAGCGATGATGGAGCCGGCCGAGGAGGTGTTGGCGTAGCTATCCAGGATGCTGGGAGCTTCCTGCTCGGTGGCTTCTCTCCCCAGCAGGCGCTTGGCGATGAGGGCGTTCATGGCGGCGTTGGCCTGGTGCAGCCACATGCATTTGAGGTGGCCGGGGTTCAGACGGTGTTGGGCCAGATGCTCTTCCAGCAGAGCAGAGACCAACTGAATCACCTCTTTAAACACTTTGCGCCCCTCCTGGTAGAAGAGCAAGGAAGGGTCTTCCTCGGGTCGATCCTCGCAGCGGGTCAAGAAGCCCAGGTTGTTACGAATGTTGTTGGAAAACCGGGTGGCTAGACGGGCACCCACGATCTCGTACTGCTCAGGGGAGCTTGAATCCTGGGCTCGCTCCAGCAAAACGGCGGTGCAGGCATCTCCGAAGATGAAGTGTGAATCTCGATCCCGGAAGTTGAGGTGGCCGGTGCAGATTTCGGGGCTCACCACCAGGACTTTCCGGGCCGCTCCACTCTGCAAAAGCGCGTGAGCCTGGGCCACCCCGAAGGTGGCCGACGAACACGCCACGTTCAGATCGAAGGCAAACCCGGGAGCCCCCAGGGCGGCCTGCAGTTCCACCGCAATGGCGGGGTAGGGGCGCTGAAAGTTGGAGCAAGCTACCAGCACGGCGTCCACCTCGGAAGCTCCTACTCCGGCTGCTTCCAGTGCTTGAAGGCTTGCGGCCACGCCCATTTCGGCCTGGAGTGACAACTGCTCGTCGGGTCGCGACTCGATCCTCGGTCGCATACGGGAAACATCCAGGATGCCTTCCTTGTCGACGCAGTAGCGTCGTTCGATGCCCGAGGCCTTCTTGATGAACTCGGCCGAAGAATCTTGCAGGGTGGTATTGGGGTTGCAACTGGCGTGCTCTTTGGCTACGTAGAGATTGAACGACTCTACCAGCTCCTCGTTGGTGATCACGTGAGGAGGGTTGTACACACCGGTTCCGCTAATGACGATGGGCATGGCGGTAGCTTAGCGGAGGGTTGGGAAATACCTACCAGGACCCCCTCACCTTCGACTGGAAGTTGAATCCGTGGATTTGCTTTCCGAATGGCTGGCTACTCAAGAGACCTTCCCCCAATGCCTGGGCCCACGCCTGCTAGAGAGTTTTAGAGAGGGCAAGGCTTCCGCTATGGAAGGTCTGGTTCGATTTGAGAAAGGTTCCTCGTTTCTGGCCTGGTCCACGGGGTTTTTCGAACAGGATACGCAGGAGCCGATAGCTGCCTTGTGGGGATGGGATGGAGAGCGCAAGGCAGAGTTCTTGAGCCGGTCGCTCCGGGAGCTGGACTGCAGCCTGATGGTGGAGCTCGCCGCTGGTGATCCTGATGGGGCACTGCTGAAAGAGTGCGGCTTTGTGCTGGAGAGGTATCGGCTCAGCCTCACCCCTCGAGAGCACGCACTCGATACTCCCCAACAGGGTCGCTACTCCTTAAGGCTGGCCACCGACCTGGACCGGGCCCTGCTCTGTACCCTGGCCGCCGATTACGCCGAGTTCACCTTGCCGGCCGGACAAAGCCACCGGCTCTCCCAATACACCACTTCGATCCTTGCTCGATACCGAGAGGTGGACTACGGGCCGGACTCTGCCGTCGATCTCTTTGTGGCTGAGGAGGATCACCTGGCGGCCGGCTATATCCTGGTGGAGTTGATGGACGACGGAACCCTCTATCTGGAAGACATCGGGGTGAAACGGAGCCATTGGGGTAAGTACGTGGCCCAATTTCTGATCCGGGCGGCAGAGAATATTATGGTGGCCCACGGGATCGATCTGTTGTGGTGTGAGATCTCTTCGGCCAACCGGCGCTCCTTTGTCACCGCGGTTCGTTCGTTGCGCTTCGAACCTCGGGTCGAGATCTGGATGCGACGCCGTCTATGAAATTTGTCCTCGTTGTAACAATTCTGTAATAACGAGTCCTTTTCTTTCAAACTTCTCCGGTTGGCCGAGCGATACATTTTGGTCAGATTATAAACAACGGTAGCGGACGCTACTTAGACCAAGGAGTAATAACAATGGCTGGAATAGGTAAAGTTGCAGGCGGAATTGCCAAAGGTGCGGGTGGATTAGCCAAAGGTGCAGGTGGGCTGCTAGGTGGAGCTGGAAAAGGCGGCGGGCTCGGTGGGCTGCTAGGTGGAGCCGGAAAAGAAGGCGGCCTCGGCAAGCTACTCGGTGGCGGAGGCGGCTGTGGAGCCGGTGGTTGCGGCGGAGCAGGCGGAGGTGGAGGGGGAGGCCTCGGAGATATCCTCGGCCAGGTTCAAGGTATCGTTGAGAGCGTGGCCGGAGCGGCCGGCGGTGGTGGCGGAGAAGCCGCAGCAGCCGGGGGCGCGGAACAGGCGGGTGCCGAGCAGGGCCAACAGGGCCAAGACCCGGCTG
This sequence comes from Vulcanimicrobiota bacterium, assembly GCA_041676625.1. Classification (GTDB taxonomy): domain Bacteria; phylum Vulcanimicrobiota; class Xenobia; order Xenobiales; family JADMJV01; genus JAEXNA01. Next base: position 28,280 of record JBAYRN010000048.1, on the reverse strand, counting down.
CGCAACTGATGCAGCTCTTGCAGAGCATGCTGCAGACCTTTACCGCCGGAGGCACCGGCGTAGGGTAAATTCTTCAAAACATCGTCGACAGTGAAAGAGCGAGTGCGAACTCGCTCTTTCACTGTCTGGGAGGTTAACTGCAGGCCCGAAAATGGAGATGGAGAAAGTAGGGCCATGTCTGAATCGGATTTCGAATTCGAAACTCTGTCTTCTCTGTTGCAGCTTACCTGCGAAGCCTGTGGGGAGCGAAATAGCTTGAGAGCCTCGAAGTGCGATGCGTGTGGGGCCGCCATTCGACAGCGAGAGAGCGACCCCCGATCACTCTCTTTCCTACACGCTGAAGGGCTGGAAGGCATGGTTCAGGCTCAGGCCACTTCTCACAAGCTACGGCGCTTACAGTTGGCGCTGGCCGGGGTTCGCGACGGTAGTCTCTCCATGGGCGAGTACCACGAGGTGGTGGGGCAGGTGCTGGCCGAGACGAGCACCATGCGGGAAGTGATCAACCTGCAAGCGCTGCGTTCTCTGGAGTCCAAGTTTCCTCCCGAGGCGGTGGACGTACTCCGAGAGACGTCCGACAACATAGACGCCTTTTTCCTGGCTTGCCAACGCATGATGTCGTATCAGGGAGGGGACCCGGCACCCGCCGAAAGCGGCTACCGCATGGCCGAGGCGGCCCTGGACGACATGCAAGCCACCCAGCGGGAAGCAGCCAAGCTCGAGGCCGGGTACCGGGAGAAGAAATCTTCCCAGGACAGGAGTTAAATTGTCTCTAGAAGGCTGACCCGGTCTTCCATACACGGGCCTGCCCTCCAACCAGGATCAAGCCGTTGAAGTGGGTGAAGCGCATGTCCGTGATGGGCTCGGGGCAGGTGAGCAGGTGCTCCTTGGAGGGGTCCTCGGCATTCCAGAGTGCGGCGGTGTTGCCCTCCAGTTCGCTGCAGACCAGGTCTCCTTGATAATCGATCACGTCGAGGAGCCGGGAGCGACCGGGTCTTTCCGAGAGCACGTTGCCGGTTTTCGCATCCCAGGTCACGGCCCCAGAATATTGGCGTGTGACCACCCGTTCACCACTCAGGCTGGTGTCAAGTCCGTAAAGGCTGGGCGTGGAGAGGGCCGGTCCGTACGGACTCCCGTGATTCAGATCGTAGGTGATCACGTGATCCTGGCTCCGGTTTGAGCGGTTTCGGTAGCCCACCGCGAGCAGGCGTCCCCCGTCGCCAAATTTGAGTCCCGCGCTGATCCATCCGGGCTTGAAGTGCGCCGTTTGTCGTTTTCTTTTCAGGTCAAAAACTCGCACCCCGTCTTCGAAGCACGATGTTGCCAGTCGTTCAGAATTCCCATCCAGAGCGGAAAGGAGAAGGCGGTTCTGGTCGAGTCTCCAGTAGGGTTTCGAGAAATCACCCTTCCAGATGACACTCGAGGTTCGGGTGTGGGCGAGTAGATAAGACCCGTTGTATTCCACGGCGCGTACCTGGGGTCCGGCCGCGAGTATTCTCTTTTCTCCGGTCTTTATCTTGAATATCCAAACCTCACTGCCTGCGGCCACGGCCAGGTCCTTACCATCGGGCGACCAGGAAAGTGCGTGAAAACGACCTGGTGGTGTGGGTAGCGACTGGGGCGCCAGGACCTCTTTTTCATATTGGTCCCAGACCTGAACAAACCAGGAACCGTCCTTGCATCCGATCCCCGCCAGGTAATGGCCCTTAAGACTCAGGCGAGCGCTCCGCAAGTCACTACCAACCGCGAAGATCGGTTGGGGTGGCTTGGAGGGGAGTAGAGTGGGTAGCGTTTGCCCGATGAGCAGGCCGGCGACCGCCAGGAGAAGGTATTGGACCCGCTTGAAAGTTTTCATCAGTCGATGACCTCAAAGCTCTGTAAAAAGCGGCGTTGCTCCGAGGTGTCGAAGTTTACGGAGATCACCAGGTAGCTGCGAGCCTTGGTCTGAACGATCAGGATCTCCACCGGTATCCCTTCTTCACTAACCCCGTTCCATCTTAACGCGTCGTAGCCCTGGACCTGCCGCTTGACGGCCGTGCCCCGGGTCAGATAGGCCTCTTTCTTCTTCAGACTGTCCAGCATTTCGCTGGGCTTGCGGCTCTTTTGCACATAGACCATGTTGCCTTTGAAATCGCCTTTGGTGTCGTGGTAGAGGCGAGTCTCCCCCAGGCCGGGCAGATTGGTCTTCTCCACTATCACTGCTTTTTGAAAGTCGGCCTTGAACAGGTCAGACTTGGCAGTATAAGGCGCGGCCAGGGCCACAGCGCTGAGGAGCAGTGAAAGAGCGAGAGCTTTTAAAGAAGATTTCATTAGGCTCGATTCTGTCTGCCAAGGCAAGGCCCTGCAGGGGCTGTGGGTGGCTCTTGGGCAGAACGTATCAGTCAGAGGAAAATTCCTGAAGGTCCTACTGGTATGGAGGGTCCCGCCGGCCCTCCCGGTGAGCAGGGTCCTCCTGGTGAGCAAGGTCTTCCCGGCGCTGAGCCTGTAATTTTCACTTTCCCAGGATCGGTAAGCCGGGGGTGTCTTGCCAGCGGTTGCCGGCCTTGCTCAGACGAACGGCCCACAGATGGGATCCATTGAATTGTAGCGTCACCGAACATTTTACACCGGCATCATCGTAGATGTAGATAAGTTCGTGCCCACGGGATTGGGAGGGCTCTCCCCAGCGGGATCGGATGGTCTTGATGGGGGTGCCGTTAGAGAAGACAACCGTTCCATCCTGAGAGAGTTCGGGGCCTTCAATAGACCTCAGTCTGTCGTTCGAGTCAAAACGGACAGTGTGGTAGCCATTCTCCACGTGCGATGAGAGGATCGTTTTGTCTTTGATGTCCCAATCTCGGTTTTCGCTGAGTTCGTCCCAGGTTTGCTCAAGAGAAACGCCCCCAATAGAAAAAGAAGTTTTGCCCGTAAATTCCGCGGCCTGGGACGAGGCTGGGGAGTTCGCCTCGGAATTCGAGGAGGGAAAAATGAAGAGGGCAACGAGCAGAATCAGGATCGCAGCGATCAGAGTCTTCTTCGGATTGGTGAGAACGGGTGTGGAGTCTCCTTCCACCTCTTTACTCGAAGGTAGCACCGAGGGCAGGTCGTCTTCCGATGCCCAGCTACTGGGAGAGGGAAAACGAAGCGCTTTAGGCACCACCTTGAGACCGGATTTTTGCACCGCCCGGTTCCATTCTGTCAGGGCTTCCGGCGGTGGCTCACCCTCGAAAATCTCTTTGAGGTATAAGTACCAATTGCTCAGGGCCGCCCTTAAGAGGTGGGGATGGTTCCGGGTGCACTCCCCACAGACTTTGGCCATCAGGTTGTTGACCGCAGCCTTGGCCCCGGCTGCATCCGGATTCAGAGAGTGGAAGTAGGCTGATACCTGCTGGTAGATAAGAAAGTCATGAGGCGAGACGCGGCCTGCCTCCAAGAAATCAATGCCCTGTCTCAGGAACTTGTTGTCGGATTGCCCCAGCCAGACTCTGTGGCCGGAGGTGTCGTCGCCATCGCTAATTTCCGCGAGAAGGTAGGCCAGACTCGCCCTGGCTACCGAGGATGCCGGGGTCTTTTCACCGGCTGAATGCTTCTGACAGAATTTAAGGACTTCGATTCTGGCCAGGTGGTTCTGTCCACGTGCCAGGAGTTGCTCCACCCGTGTGCCCCCTTCGCCGGTGTCGTGATGAGAATGCTTCTCCTTGAGCCGAAAGCACGCCACCAGTTTCCGTTCTTCGGTGGGGAAAGACCAGAGTTCCACAACCTCGCCTGCGTCCACCTCGTCGGGATGGAGGTACTCTCCCGAGCGACCCACGCCCGGAGTCAGTCCTTGAACGATCTTGAAAGTCTCACCGGCCACTTTCCACGAACCGTCATCTCCCTTTTCCAGTGGGCCCACCACTGGTTCGGGTCCCTCGACCTGCCCCATTTTCAGAAGCGAGAGGAGAGCTTCCGGAGAAGTCGCGATATCTTGAGCCCAATTCCCCTGCAAGATCCGCAGCAAGAGAAAGGGCCCCCGGTCAGCCGGGCATATCAGAGCCAACCTCAAGACCATGGGCTTGGCTCGCATGGATCCGATGCGAAGAGTGGTGCCTTGCTCGATCGTCTTGATCTCCTCGGCAGCCACCTCCACCAGGGTGATCAGTTCCGCCAATTCGTCGGGAGAGTAAATGAGGGTCGGCACAAAATCGGCTTCACTCCGGTACGAAAAATACACGCAATTGGTCAGCCCCACGTGCCCAAAACTCAAGCTGCCCTGCGGACTTTGAATAGCCCCGAGCGGGCCCAGAAAGTCAAACATCTCAGCTAAAACCCTCCACTCCTAGATCGAATATCCTCAGATTATCACGAATCGGGCTTCACGCCTATGTGATGGTAGAGTTCGATAAGATTTTGTGCTTGACTTTCCCAGGAGTATCGTTGCAGAGCAAGTTCACGCCCTCGACGTCCCATCTCGCGGGCTTTTTCAGGGTGCTCCTCCAGAAAGGAAATGGCTCTTGCGATCTCCGCTGGGGAGTCAGGATCGACGCATATTCCCACCTGGTTTTCTTCGATCAAGGGTACCCAGGCCGGGAAACGGGAGCAAATGATGGGTACTCCGAGCGCCATGTACTCAAAAAATTTAGTCAATTCGCGATCACCGTAGATACAATCTGAGGGGAAGATGGCGAGACCAGCACTCCAACAATGCCGTTCGTAAGTCTCCAGAATGAGTTCGAACTCCATAAAAGAGGTGCTTCCTTCCAGATGAAGCCTCTCAGACCCAAACTCCCTTTCTAATTGCTCTCGCAGGCCGGGTGCGAAACGCCCGCAAAGCGTCACTTCGATTCCCTGGTTGAGGCGGGTTAGGCCACAGTGGATCAAGGCTCCGCGTGACTCAACGATGGTGCCCGTGTAGAGGAGATGAGGTTTGGAAGGTAGGGCAGTTTGCACACGGATTCGCTCTAGTATGGGGTAGTTGAGAACTGGTGTAGCCCGGGGAAATCGGTCAGAGTAGCACTTCTCAGCGATGACCTGATAGAAAAAACCCGCCAAGAACTGTTCCGAGAACCCGAGAACCACTGCCAACAATTCAGCCAGGTGACGAGGGAAATAGGGCTTAGTTTTCAAATTTTGGCGATTATCTTCATGGATATCATAGACCACGGATTTGCCCAATAGCCTGAGAAGTAGAGCCGCTGGTATCAATTCTGGGTCGTGGAAGTGGTAGAGCGATGCATTCTCTTTGTACCCTCTTGCAAAAACTTTTAGTGTTCTCAAAAGCATTCGCTTCAGTCGGCCACCCGTTTGATCCACCGAAAGGATCCGCACTCCATCAAGTTCCTCGTCACGGCTGTGGGCCGCTATCAGAACAACGTCGTAACCGGCCCGGGCAAGCCAACGGCACTCTCGGAAGAAGATGCGGTTGTCAAAAGTCGGATGAGCACTTGTAAGGTGAACCACTTTGGGATAGGACATCTCAAGCAGGTTTCACCCATATAAAGAAGTGACCCTGCCGAGGCGACGAAGGTGGAAATCATGGAAGATGGCATCTACAAGAACCCGGGGCGGCAGCGCTATCTAGCCAACTATCTGGCCATCGCAGTAACCATGATAGGGAGCTTTTGCGCCTATCGTTTTTGTTTTCATTTTTATGGAGAAGAAGCTCTGGCGCTCTATGCTGTCTCTCGGCGCATGCTGAGCTACGGCATCGCGTTCGTTGCCAGCGGTCTGGGAGTTTCACTCTGCTATCACGTGGCCGATGATAGGGCCAGCGAGCAAACCCGAGGCAGGGCCTGGCTGATAGCCTCTTTCGTGCCCTTGAGCATTTGCGTGTTGCTGCTCGTCTTTCTCGCTTGGTCAATCCCCGACACTATAGGAGCTTGGCTTTTCGGCGATGCAAAGTGGGCTTTTCTAGTCCCGCCCCTGACTCTTCTGATGGTTACCATCGGAGTCCAGATACTGTTGGCCTACTACTGCACCGGGCGTATGGAGATTGTCCGGTCGAGTCTCTTGACAGCCGTTGTTTCGGGAGTGATTCCCATCGTTTCATTCTTTCTGTTTCCCGGGTCTCTCAGCAGCTTTCTGTGGGGAACGGCAACTTTGGGCCTGGCCTGCTGCGCAGTCTTTTACGGGGCCTTCATTCACCCCAACTTGGGGAAGCAGCCTGTGACCCTGAAGCAAGCTTACAAATGCACTCGAGATGTTGTAACCTATGCAGCTGGTAGGGTTCCGGGCGGATTTTTGGTGGTGGTAATTCTAAATCTGCCGGTAAGCTTCGCAACCCACTCTTCTCAGGACTTGACAGCCGCAGCGGCAGTCTCGATCGGAGTGGCCCTCGTCGAGTTGGTCGCCACGGGGGTGACTCCTCTTTCCAATATCTATCTTCCCCAAGCAGCCTACCTGGCGGCCCGGGGAAGGGCTCATGAACTGTGGCGCTCCTCTCTTAGGGTGTTTTGCCTGGTAACGGCCTTTTCGGTGTCCTACGTACTGGGATTGGCCGCGTTCATCGACCAGTTCCTCGCTCTCTTCCTTGGCTCATGGCAACTGGGGTATGCCCCGTATGTGGTGAAAATCTTACCAGCCGCCCCCTTTTATGCCTTATTTCGCTGCTTTCGTGGATTACTCGATGGAGTGTCTCGGATTCCCCTGACCACCCTTAATACGTTACTCTCTCTGGCTTTTTTCGGATTGGTCTTCGTACTGTCGGGGGGAAACTCAGCGGTAGATAAGGCGGCACTCGGTTTGGTGATGGGAATGGGCTGCTTGGGAGTCTTGACTACAGTTCAGATTTACTGGTATCTGCGGACCCCCTCAGAGAGTCGAGCGATAGAAGACCAGGGCACACTTAGAGCGGAAGACACAGGGGCCGAGTCCGTTCAGTCTTAGGCTTCGAAATCCGCGTAGTCTCAAGTCTCGAATCGCGAGCGAATACTCTTTCCGATCACAATCATCGAGTACGATGATACCACGCTCGGTAAGCTTTTCGGCTGCAAGTAGCAGGCAGCGTTCTCGATAGTGGCCATCCACGAGAATTAGGTCAAATTGATCCTTGCAGGTGGTGAGTGAGGAAACATAATCTTCCTCTTCGGGGCGATGGAGGAGCCTGACATTTGAGGGAATTTGGTTATTGAGGACTTCGTGATATACAGGATCACGCTCGACAGTGGTCACACTCAAGGCCAGGCTAGAGAAGAATAGAGTGGACTGGCCCCCTCCAAACTCAAACACTCGAGACTCGGCTGTCAATCGATCTCTAAGAAAGTCGATAACACAATAGTTCATCCAAGGAAGGGGGTTACCCGTCTTATCCACCGGTAGTCCCCTCCATGCCGAGAGCATCCAACCACTTTCCCAAAGATACGATCCGCGGCGAAGTAAGAGCAGCCCAAGCCGAAGCGGAAATCCAGTCAGGGGGTTTCGGGTAAGAAGGTTATAGAGGCGTATCCGGAGGCTTTTACTCACTAAGGCGACTTCCACCTGATGACTCTAGAATCTTTCTCTCCCGCCTCGCTACTCAAGCCAGACCCTCAGATCATAAAAATACGGATTGGGAGCGCCACTGCTGCGGTCAAACTCGGCCAGGTCGAACTCCGTTTCCAACATGACCTCGGCTTTGGGCTGGGCGGGGTCGAGGCCGGTTTTTCCGACGGAGCGGATCCGGTAGATCTGGTAGGGGTCGCTCCACCGGCCGTCGAGAGTGATGGTGTAGTAGCCGAGGATGGTGTCGTCGAAGGCCCTCACCGGCTCGGTGTAGCTAAAGAGTTGATGCCCGTTTTGGATGGGGGGTGGAAAGGTGATGTCCCGGGCCAGCTTGGTTTGCACGTCGGCCAGACCGGCCCGGGCCAGTTGGCGGGCCTGGGCAAACTCGCGCGCCTCGGCCAGGGTGCGCTGGCGGGCTACTGAGCGGGAGAGTGAGGCCATGCCCAAAATAAAGAGCAGAGTGATCAGCAAGAGCACGCCGATGAGGATGGAGCCCCGAGACTTCATGGTGGGCTCCGCAAGGGCAAGAGGACCACTCGGGTGGCCGACATCACCCGGCGCTGGAGCCTCCAGGAGAGGGACAGTTCCAAGCGGCGATCGATGAGGGTGGTCTCAAATCCGCTGAGGTCACTCATCAATACCGATTTGGCGCCCCCTTTGTCCAGCTCCAGGTTCACCCCGGAAAGCTGATAGGTCTCGGTCAGGTGAGGGGTGTCCGGCTGCCACCCGGGGGGCAGCACCGGGTCTTCCCCGAGGGGGAGGGCGGGGTAGCGAGAGGCCGAGGTGTCGAGCAGATGGAGGATCAGGCTGCCGGGGGCGGTCTCCACCTCCAGGGCCGTCCTGCTTCGACCCACCAGGTACTTGAGAACCTCGGATGCCGGCACACTCAATCGAGCATCCTGAGTATCTTCCCGATGCATATTGGAGAAGTCCGAAGCCAGCTTGGCCGCGCTCATGAAGAGGAGGCCCAGCAAAAACATGGCCACCATCAGCTCGTAGAGCGAGAAGCCCCGACGGTTCATAGGAGGTTGACCACGGTGCTGGGCGGGTCGCCGTTGTCCAGATACCGGCCTCGGTAGCGGGCTCGCACCAGCAGGCGAACCTCTCCCGGAGCGTACCCCACCATCCCACCCGGTAGCACGATCCTATTTCTGAGCGTGGCCAGGCTTCCGTTTCGGGGAGCGGTGGATTTGACCAGTGTGGCGTTGCCGGTCTGGGGTAGCAGGTGCCACTCGTAGACCAGGTCGGGGATCGGCTTACCATCGGCGTCGGTGATGGAGGCCGCAAAGCTAGCTTCCGCGTCTTTGTCCAGGGGGTTGGCTCCGGAAGTTTGGGTCACGCTGAGCACCGGGTCGGGGACCAACTCCTGCCGGGGAGGCTCCAGGTAGCTGACCATCACGAGATCTTTCTGGGAAGGGGCCGTCACTGTTAACTGGACCCGCACCACCGCCTTTTCCAGGCCACGTCGAATAGAGGCATCCCAGGAGGTCTCCAGTTCGGAGGAGGGGCTCAAGAGGGTTTGTCCGGCCCCGTCGCAACGCACGGTGGCTTCTACCCCGGCGTGGTTGGGGTCTCGTTCTACGCGCCCGTTCCATATGGACCAATCGGAATTGAAGTTGTCCGGCTCCAGGGCCCACAGGCGGATCTCATCGAGAAGGTCCTCGGAAAAGGCGATCTGGGCGTCCAGGACTTTGTGAGCAGTACGAAGCTGGGCGGTCCGTTGAAAGAGTGAGCCCACCAGGATGATGGCCGCCAGCAGCAGGAAGATAGCGAGGACTGCTTCCAGCAGGAGAGCGCCTCTCTTATTCAAGGATGCCGCCCCCCAGGAGCCAGGTGGGGCCTTGCGAGTCGGCCGCCTGGGCCGAGAGGTCGGTCACGTTGTTTCCAGCGGCATCCATGACCCCGATCGCCAACTGGCCTCCAACCACATGGGTGAAAGCGATCTTGTCGGCGGAGTACGAGTACACCGGTTGGATGCCGGAAACCCCCGTGGAGACGGCTGCTCCGAAGGTGCCGTCCGACTGCATGGTGTAGTTGACGATTTTGTAGGAGGGCATCTCCACGGCCACCATGCGTTGGCGGTCGATGGAGAGGGAGGCCGAGCCAATGCTGGAGCCACCGGGGCTGAAGGCGACCCCGATCGGGAGTTCGGACCCATCCACCAGGCTCAATCGGCGGGTTTTATTGTCGCCGGTTGGCGCGTGAGAGGGGGTGTAGAGGATGAACTGCCCGTTGGGGTCCGAGCGGTCGTAAGTGGTACCCACGAAGCCCCAGGCAATAGTGCTGGCGTTGTTGCTGGTGGTAGAGTAGGGGCCCGCGATCTGCTGCACCCCGCTACCGTCGGCGTTGACGATGTAGATGTCTTCCTGGACCGTGGCGGCAGGGTTCGCGTCGTAATCTCTCAGGGTAAAGCAGATTTGGGAGCCGTCGGGGTTCCAGGCCAGCCTGGAGACCAGAGCCCGTTGGGGCGGCGCGGGCTTGAAGACCTGGGTGACCTCGCTGCCGTCGCGGGTGGCCACGTAGATGCCCTGTCCGAACCCCACCATGGCGATGCAGTCTCCCCAGGGAGAGGCGGCAGGCAGGGCGGCTCCTTCATAGATCTGACGCTCTTCGGTGCCGTCGGCGTTGATCGCCATGACCACACGCTGGCCGTTCTTTATGGTGTCGTAAAGCACGATGCCGTCACGCATGGCCCAGATCTTACCGGCGCTTGAACCGATCTGGGTCTCGACCTGATGGCCTTCGGCATCTTCGATGCGGCACTTGAGGATGAACTCTTCGGGTAGCACCGGGTCCACGTTTTCGGGCGGGGTCCACTCCCAGACCGATTGCCAGCTACCATCCACCCACTCCATCTGGGTCTTTCCACTGAAGGAGAAGCTACCCAGGCCGGGCTCCCCACTGGGGCGCTCGGCCCACCACTCAATGCTCAGGGGGCCACCGTCGTCATCCTCTGCCCGAACGAGCAAACGAAGATACTGTCCCACCAGGACCGAAGCCTCGATCTCCGGGGGCAGATTGGGGGAGCGCTCGGGGAAAAACTCCAGGCTTTCCAGCACCGGAGAGGCATCTTCGGAAAAACCCGTGGGAGCGGGCAGCACGGTCTGAATCGGCAACGTCCCGGAGTCTAAAGAGGGAAGGGCGGCAGCATCGGGGAGGCCCGGCACGACCTGCACCAGGCCGCTCCGATTGACCCGCACGCTGACCACTTTTCTGGCTGCTTCCACCCGGGGGTAGGAACGGCCGGCTATCGTCTCTTCACTCAGCGAGACCTGGGTGGAGAGGACCAGGGTAGTGAAGTCCAGCATGCTGGGAAGGTTTGAGACCACTCTTCCCTTGGGGGTGAAGGCGATGATGTGATCGTCGGGGGTGGGTGGGTCCCAGGCCGATAGGTCGAACTCCGGATCAGTGGCGGGGGCTCCGAAGGAAGAACTCGAGGCCCAGGTTCCGGCCACGATGTAAACGCTCTTGAAGTCGTTGCCCAGGGGGCCGGTTCGACACACTCGAGGTGGACCATAGCCCTCCAGGGCGTAATAGCCGGTGGCGTAGTCTTGCGGAGTCTTGGGAATGACCAGGGCCACGGGCATCCGTTCTCGCATGGCCTTGGCTCGCAGAGAGCGCAGTTCTTCGGCCAGCACGTCTGCTGCCAGTTCTGACTCCAGGCTGCTGGGAGGGCGCACGTTTCGAGTCAGACCGGTGAGCAGGACGGCAAACACCCCGATCGCCACCAGCGCCTCAGCCAGACTCACACCCAACAATCGTTTTGCATTGGACCGGAACAAAGTTACACGCATTACCCCTTTAACCTGGAAAATTCTCACAACTGAAAAGAAGTCCTTGAAACCAAGGTTGCGGCCTCGGAAAGGTTAAGGAGTCTTGCCAATGAACTCCCCAGGACAAACCTTTACACGTATTGAATACGTATGAATGAAGAAAAAACTTACAATTACTTTGGATGAGCAAGTCTACTACGGACTTCATAGAGTGGTGGGACGGGGTAAGATCAGCCAATTTATCGAAGGCCTGGTTCGACCGCATGTGGATGCTATCGATCTCGACTCGAGCTACCGAGAGCTTGCTCAATTCGAGGCAGATCACGATGAGTCTTCTCCGTGGATAGAGGGTGTGATTGGTGATGTTGGAGAGCTCCTGGATGATGCGTGGTGAAGTGTGGTGGGTCAACTTTGAACCCTCGGTGGGAGGTGAGGCTCAAAAAGTTCGACCGGCCGTGATCGTCAGCAACAATGCCTCCAATCGTCATCTGAATCGGCTACAGGTCGTACCGATCACCTCGAATGTGAGAAAGTTGCATGCCGGAGAGTCTTATGTGACCGTGCAGGGAAAGCAGCGTAAAGCTCAAGCCAATCTGTTGGCGACCGTCAGCAAGTCGCGGGTCTCTACAAAACTCGATACGATCTCTGCGGTCGATCTCGCCGGTGTCGAGATGGCTTTGAAGGTCCAACTCGGGCTTTGATGGCCTCGGAAAGGTCAAACATTGCTGCGGTGGACCGATGGCGTGAGAAGATCTCCTGCCGGGAGGCGAGCCTGCTTGCTTTTAGCCGCAACCTGGGGATCTTGCTGAACTCTGGGATCCCTATCGTGACGGCTTTAGACACCATCACCCATTATCCGGATGACCCGAAGTTTGAAAAGGTGGTGGAAGACCTCAGCGGATCGGTAGCCCAGGGTTTTACCCTTTCCAGGGCCATGGCCCGCTTCCCCAGATGCTTTCTTCCTATCTACTGCCGGATGGTGGAGGTGGGCGAGACCTCCGGCACCCTGTCCACTTCGCTGGAAGCCCTGACCCGCTGGGGAGAGGCGGACCGCAAAACCAGAGAGCACGTCCGGGGAGCCCTGGTTTACCCCACCTTCGTGTTGGCGGTCACCTTCATACTGACCATCTTATTGGTTACCTTTTTTGTCCCTCAGGTCCTCGAAGGGGCGGGGCGTCCCGCTGATCTTCCCCTCCTCTCAAAAGCCCTCTTGACGGTGGCACACCTATTTGGAAACGGTGGATTTTGGCTTGTGGTTCTCGGAGTGGCGGGCTTGACCATACCAACTTTGAAGCGATTCTTGGGTAGCGAAAATGGGGAGCTTCTGCTGCGAGGCATTCCGGTCCTGGGGGGGGTACTGCAGTGCGCGGCCGATAGCCGGTACTCCCTCACCCTTTCCACGCTGCTGTCCCACGGGGTGGATCTCCCCCGCTCCCTCCAACTCGCCGGGGAGTCTTGTGGGAGCGCGTTGGTGGCCCGGGATAATAAGCGAATTTTAAATGGGATTACTCACGGGGAATCCCTGGCCGAACTGTACGGAGCGCGCCCGGATGTCTACTCCATGATCCTCCGACACATGGTGAGGGTGGGAGAGGAAACTTCCCACCTCTCCGAACTCATCAGGTTCTCCTCGCAGATCCTGGCCGAGGAGACCGAGTACCTGCTGGACAGCCTGCTGGCTGCCCTGGAACCTATGGTCATGACCATAGTGGCGGTGATCGTGGGGGGCATTTTAATCGCAGTTTTTAGCTCAATTTACGCCCAGTTGGGGAGTTTTTAGACACAAAGATAGGCTGCCCACGTTGGTGTCGGGCAGCCTATTTTTGAATAGCCTTGACTTATTACTTGCCTGAGCCTCCGCCGGACCCGCCCGAACCGCCACCGGAGCCACCGCCCGATCCCCCGCCGGAGCCGCCTCCGGAACCACCACAGCCACCGGCGCCGCCGCTGCTGCCGCTAGCCCCGCCGCTACTACCGGAACTGCCACCGCAGCTTCCGGAACCGCTGCTGGCTCCGGAACTGCCACTGCTGCCGGCACTGCCGCAGCTTCCGCTGCTGCTTGCACTACTGCTACCGGCGCTGCTGCAGCTCGCACTGCTACTGGCGCTGCTGCTGCAACTGCTGGAAGAGGTGCTGCTGGTGGAGCAACTGTCTTTGCCGTCCTTGCTGTCTGAGCAGTTGTCTTTGCTTTCAGCTTCACCTTTGGGGCAAGTGTCAGGGCACGCTTTATCGCACTGGGAGAGGTCGTGACCCAACCCTTTCGAGTGGCAGGGCTCACACTTGTTGTCGGAATCGGAGCGCTCGCCACCTTCGGTCTTGGATTGGGCTTGTTGCTGTTGGAGGAGAAGCAAGAGATTGACGTCGACCCCGAGGAAGGCGGCCAGGCTCTCGCACTGGGGAGGCGCGGGCGGGCAGTGGGCCTGTCCGAAGTTGGAGTTGATGTTGATGTTGACATTGTTGGTCGTAGCCGCAAAGCTGCTCATCAAGCCGAGGTTGAGGTTGGATAGAGCGGGTTGAGGTGAACTGGACACGTTGTTTGTGCTCCAGGCGGCAGCGGCAAAGCTCATTTGAAAATAAGCTGCTGAGGTTGTAGGCATATCGGTCTCCCTAAATCAGAATTATTGATAATAGTGTACAACAACCGGTTGGCGACTACTTTTGAAACGCCCTCGAAGATGTTGCCGAAATGTTGCCAGTTGGAGAGGACCAAGAGTGCTTTTCGGCAACAAAAACAGCCCCGGGCTAAGCCGGGGCTATATGACTCACTATGCTTACTCACTCATATCAGGGCGGCTAGTTTGCAGACCATTGACCCACGTTCGTGGGTACCCCGCCGCAGCTGATATAAAGAATATACCGGCTCCTACTGAACTCAGGCTGGACTTTTCAGCTCTGACTGTTAACGGTTTGTAAAACCTATTGGAGTCGGCGGAACGGGTGCAGCATTTGAGCCAGGTAACCCTTAGGGATCGCTTCTTTGACCCCGAACTCTTCGGGTTCGTGATCCGGGCAGTAGTAAGTTCCAAAGAGCAGATCCATGAGTGGGGAGATATTGGCGTAGTTGCCGGCGTCCCGATCTTTGTCGTGGTGCCAGTGGTGGAGTTCGGGGGCGCCGATCAGCATTCGAATGGGGCCCAGAGGGAGTCGAACGTTGCTGTGGATGTAGATGGCCCAGATCCCCCGAAAAGCGATCAGTCCGGTCAGGGTTTCTAAAGGAAAGCCCAGGATGAAGGCCGGGGTGTTGATCAGGGCCATGGTGTAGACGGTGTCCAGGGGGTGCTCGCGGTGAGCGGCCAACCAGTCCAGATGCTCGGCGCTGTGATGGATGGAGTGAAAGCGCCACAGAAACCCCACCCTGTGTTGCAAACGATGACCCCAGTAGACCAGGAAATCGCTGAGGATCACAACCTCCACGGCCTGGAGCCACCAGGGTTGGGCGGCCACCAGTTCTCGAAAGCCGGTGGGGATGATGGTTTCCAGCCAGCCGCTCCAGTAGGTCAGTACTCCGATGACCAACCCGCCCCAGAAGAGGTACTGTCCCAGGAAAAAACAGAGATCAGTCCACCAGTCGGGGCGGAAAAATTTTTGTTCCTTGCGGGCCGGGAAGGCCCATTCCAGAGGCCGGAAGATGAGGATGAGAAAGCCGAAGCTCAGGGAACTCGCCAGTAGTAGCTCGTAAGCTTTCATTCCTGCTTCGGGCTCTCCACAGGGAGGGGGAAAGGCCGTCCGCTCTTGGAGCCGGGCATAAAGGCGGGGTCGGGAGGAGGGCTCTCGGCAGGAGGCGTGGCTGTGGCGTTCGGTAAGATGATCGGTGCACTCTTGGTGCTGGGGATCACCACCAGATCGGGTGTCGCCGTGGGCTCGGGGCTTGGAGAGGCGTGGGCCAGTGGGAGGCTGGCCGGCAAGGCCGTTGCCTCGACAGGCTTATGGGTCCGGTAGAAGAGGAATCCGAAAAGCAACAGTATCGAACTCAGCAGGGCCAGCCCGCGCAAGAGCTGTTTCATAGAGTGTTGGTCTCCCATCCCCGAGAATTATTCCCGTAACAAATTATTTACATCGTTTCCGACCCCAATGCAATTCGGTTGTCATCCGAAAGGTACTTTATTTTCACGGGCGGTTGCTCACTCCGGCCCCGGCGAAAGGAAAATCCGAAATGCTCGCTACTCTCTCTGTCCAACGCGCTACCTTGGAGCTTCCCCGGAGACAACCCGCCGACCGCCCCCAACAGTTTCGTTTCGCCGCCATAGCCGCCAATGGACAGGTGGTCCGGAGCACGCTGAGGTCGCACTCTCGAAAGTCCGCTCAGGAGCAGCTCCTGCTCCGCTACGCTCACCTGCTCAGCCTGGAGGAAGTGGCCGAGCGCCGCGCTTTTGTAGAGCTTGCATTGCAGGGTCGTCGAGCCCGCCAGTCGTTGCCTGCATACACCCGTTCCATCGCCGTTATGTTTGAGGCTGGGCTTTCCCTCACCACCATCTTTGAGACCGCCGCCCGGGGAGAAAATCCTTATCTCAATCGGGTCATGCTGGATGTCTCGGAGTCGCTGAAAAGAGGGCGCTCCCTTTCCAATAGCCTCTCCCGCTGGAGCGACATTTTCGACGGAACCTTCGTGGGAATGGTCTACTCCGCCGAGCAGTCCGGTCGCCTTCACAAGACCTTCGGTCAACTGGCCGACCTGCTGGAAAAGCGCTGGAGAATCGAGAAGCGCATCAAGTCGGTCATGACCTACCCCGCCCTGGTGGGGGTGGTGGGGATCGCGATTTTCTGGATCCTGGTGGCCTTCGTGATGCCCGCCCTGGTGCCGTCTTTCACCTCCATCGGTGCCGAACTCCCCTGGCTCACCCGGATGCTGCTGGCCCTCGGAAACCTCTCCACCTCGCTCCCGGCGGTTCTTGGTCTGGCGCTTTTGTCGGCCGGCCTGGCGGGTCTGGCTTACCGCGCAGTGATCCAGGAGGAGAGGTGCCCCCGATTGGCCTACCTGCTGGACCAACTGAAGTTCGGCTGCCCCATCTTCGGTGACCTTTTCCGTCTTTCGGCCCTCTCCCGAACTCTTTCCACCGTCGCGGCCATGCTGGCTGCCGGTTTGCCCCTATCCAAGGTCTTGGAGATCGGTGCCCGGGTCAGCGGAAGCCGCTACTACGAGCAACAGTTTGCCACCATTTTGACCAGTTTGCGGGAGGGCGGGACTATGGCCGACGCCATGGAGGGCAACCCGGCCTTCCCTCCTCTGGTGGTGGGAGCCACTCGTCTGGGCGAGGAAACCGGGAAGACCCCTCTCTTGATGGCCAAGATCGCAGCTCTTTACGAAGAGGACCTGGACTTGCGGGTCTCCTCTCTGGCCTCTCTCATCGAGCCGGTGATCATGGCTGTGGTGGGTCTGGTGGTGGGGGTGATCGTGCTGGGAACGTTTGCTCCGATGATCCAGTTGGTTCAGGCCTTATAAACGATTGACCGCCAACAGGTGACTACTGCCGGGTCGGCCCAGCCCCTGCTCTAGAAAGCGTGCGGTCTCCAGCACCTCCGCTTGCTCGATCCCGTGCTCCCAGCCTCCTCTTTCCAGCAGGTAGAGGAGGTCTTCGGTAGCCAGATTGCCGGTGGCCCCGGGGGCGTAGGGGCAGCCACCGGCGCCGCCTACCGAGCTGTCGAAGGAACGAATCCCCCGATCCAGTCCGCGGGTCACGTTGGCTAGCGCGGTGCCGTAGGTGTCGTGGAGGTGGAGCGCCAACTGCTCGGGCGCCACTCCTTCCAGTTCGGTCAAGACCGCGTCCACGTCTTCGGGTACCGCTGCTCCGATGGTATCTCCCAGGCTCACCTCGTCGCAACCCATGACCAGGAGTTTCCTGGTCAACTCGGCCGAGGTGGCTGGGGGGATGCGGCCTTCAAAAGGACAGACAAAGACCGTGGAGAGGTACCCCCTCACCGATAGTCCCGCCTGCAGGGCTCGTCCGACCACTTCCTCGGTCTCCTGCAAAGAGGTCTCGATGGATCGGTTGGTATTCTTTTGGGAAAAGGTTTCGCTGGCCGCGATGAAGACGGCCACCCGCCGGGCGCCGCAGGCCAGGGCCCGCTCCAGTCCTTTGAGGTTGGGGACCAGCACGGTTTGTACCGCCCGGCCCTCTGGCAGACGTGCCAGCAGTTCGGCGGCGTCGGCCAACTGGGGGACCCACCTGGGGTGGACCATGGAGGTGACCTCGATCTCGGGGAAGCCGCAGCGGTCCAGGCGCTGGATCAGCTCCAGCTTGAAGTCGGTGGAAAGGGGCTGCTTTTCGTTCTGGAGGCCGTCCCTCGGACCCACCTCTACCACCTTGACCCGGCGGCTCATTCCTCTTCGATCTCCACCAAAAGAGCGCCCTGGGAGACCATTTGTTCCGGCTTGACCTCAACCTTTCTCACGGTGCCCCGGACCGGAGCAGTGAGAGCCAGTTCCATCTTCATGGACTCCATCAAGAGGAGGTCGTCACCGGCCTGCACGGCGTCTCCCACCTTCACCTCCACCCGCAAGACCTTACCTGGCATGCGGGCCTTCACGGTGCCGCCGGCTGCCGCTTCGGAGGCCCCATTGGAGACCCGACGTCGGGGGTCGCCCAGCTCGAATCGGTAGACCTCTCCGTCCAACCAGACCGACACGTTCTGCCCTTCCCGGTAAACCCAGAACGGCACCCGGCGGCCGTCCAGGACCACGTAGTCGGACCCGCAGCGGTAGCTCTGCTCTGCGACCTTCAGCACTCCGACCTGGCTATCGAGTTCGAAATTGATCTCGCCCGTTTCGCTGCTCTTGATGGTCTTCATCAGTTCAGTCTCCATTCGCCCAACGACGCCCAGGGAGTCGGAGCCGGCGGGGAGCCGTTCGGGGGGCTGCCGAGTTCCTTCGTTCGCGGACCGAAGGCGCCCACCAGGGCCAGCGCCAAGGCCTGCTTGGAGCTGTCCTCGGTCCTGCTGAAGAGGGACCCTGAGGCTTCCAGAAACTGGGTGTGAAACTCTCCATCGATGAAGGTCGGGTGGGACAGGATCCTGCCCAGATAGGGGATGTTGGTGGTCACTCCTAGCACCGCAAACTCCTTGAGCCCGGCCAGCAGCCCTCGACGCGCGGCTTCCCGATCCGGGCCGTAGGAGATGAGTTTGGCCAGCATGGGATCGAAGTGGATGCTCACCTCATCTCCCTGGCGAAATCCGGTATCTAATCTCAGGTTGGGGCCGGCGGGGGGCTGAAACACCCCGAGGGTGCCCACCGAAGGGAGGAAGCCGTCATCGGGGTCTTCGGCGTAGACTCGAGCCTCCATGGCCCAGCCGCGAGGTTTCAAGAAGCTCTGCTCTATGGCCAGGGGGGCACCCTCGGCCACGGCGATCTGCAGGGCCACCAGATCCACTCCATAGACCAGTTCCGTCACCGGGTGCTCCACCTGCAGGCGCGTGTTGACCTCCAGGAAGTAGAAGTGCTCATCCTCATCGAGGATGAACTCCACCGTGCCGGCCCCGGTGTAGTTCAGGGCTCTAACCGCATTCACCCCGGCTTTCACCAGCTTCTCCCGCAGATCTGGAGAAACAGCCAGACTGGGCGCTTCCTCGATGATCTTCTGATAGCGCCTTTGCAGCGAGCATTCCCGCTCTCCGAAGCAGAGCGCGTTGCCGTGCTTGTCACCGAAGATCTGTACCTCGATGTGGCGAGGATTGACGATGAATTTTTCCAAGAAGAAGCTGTCGTCACCGAAGGCTTTCAGGGCTTCACCACGAGCTCGCTCGATGGCCTGGGGCAGTTCAGACTCTTCTTTCACCAGGCGCATCCCCTTGCCACCGCCCCCGGCGGCCGCTTTGACCAGCAGGGGGTAGCCCAAGCTGCGGGCTCCTTCCACCGCCTCTTCGGGAGGGCCGCTCCAACTCGGTACCATGGGAAGTCCGGCCTGCTTCATCTGTTGTTTGGCTAGCAGTTTATCACCCATCCTGGCGATCGCGTCGGGGGAGGGCCCGATGAATTCCAGCCCGGCTTTTTGGCAGGCCGCACAGAATTCGGCGTTCTCCGAGAGAAAGCCGTAGCCCGGATGGACCGCCTGGGCTCCCTTTTCTCGGGCCAGCGAAATGAGTTGTTCGCCATGGAGATAGCTCTGCACCGGCACCGCCAGGTCTACCACCTGAGTGTGGTAGGCCTTCCGGTCTGGTTCGGTATAGGGGGCGATGGAGCGGATCCCCAAACTTCGCAGGGTAGAAGCAACCCGCACCGCGATTTCGCCACGATTGGCGATAAAAACCGTATCGAACTTGGGCATTTTGTCTCCTACATCCTGAACACGCCGTGAGTTTTGGGGGCAAGCGGAGCGTTGAGAGTGGCCGAGAAGGCCAGGCCCAGCACCTCCCGGGTTTGAGCCGGGTCGATCACTCCGTCGTCCCACAACCGCGCGGTGCTGTAGTAAGGACTGCCCTCTTCCTCATACTTTTGGATGATGGGGTCCACGATAGCGGCGTGTTCCTGGGCGGAAAGGGGCGGCTCCCCCTTGTGGGCGCGCTTGTCCGCTTCCACCGTGGCCAGGACACCGGCCGCCTGCTCGCCCCCCATGACCGAGATGCGGCTGTTGGGCCAGGTGAAGAGAAACCGAGGGGAGTAAGCCCGACCGCACATCCCGTAGTTGCCCGCGCCGAAAGAACCGCCCACGATCAGGGTGATCTTGGGCACATTGGCGTTGGCCACCGCCATAACCATCTTGGCACCGTGCTTGGCGATCCCCTCGGCTTCATACTTTCTTCCCACCATAAATCCGGTGATGTTCTGGAGAAAGAGCAGTGGGATGCCTCGCTGGCTGCACAGTTCGATGAAGTGGGTGGCCTTCATGGCCGACTCCGAGAAGAGAACACCGTTGTTGGCTATGATGCCCAGCGGCATTCCAAAGAGGTGAGCGAAGCCGGTGACTAGGGTGGTGCCGTAGTTGGCCTTGAACTCTTGAAAGTGTGAGCCGTCGACGACCCGGGCGATCACTTCTCGGATGTCGTAGGGCTTGCGCGTGTCGGTGGGGATGACCCCGTAGATCTCAGAGGGGTCGAAAGCCGGCTCTTCGGCCGCTTGCATGGCCATCGGTTGCTTGAAGGTTCGGTTGAGGTTGGCCACCACGTCGCGCATGATGAGCAGGGCGTCTCTATCGTCGGCGGCGTAGTGATCGGCCACCCCGGAATCCCGGGTGTGAACGTCGGCACCACCCAGATCCTCGGCACTCACTTCCTCGCCGGTCGCGGCTTTGACCAGCGGAGGCCCGCCTAGAAAGATGGTGCCCTGCTGTTTTACGATGATGGTCTCGTCGGACATGGCCGGCACGTAGGCCCCGCCTGCGGTACAGGAACCCAGCACGCATGCGATCTGGGGGATCCCCTCGGCCGACATGCGGGCCTGGTTGTAGAAGATACGACCGAAGTGCTCCTTGTCCGGGAATACCTCGGCCTGCAAGGGGAGGAAGGCTCCCCCGGAATCCACCAGATAGAGGCAGGGCAGGTGGTTCTCCCGGGCGATCTCCTGGGCCCTGAGGTGTTTCTTCACGGTGATCGGGAAGTAGGTTCCACCTTTCACGGTGGCGTCGTTGGCCACGATCATGCACTCGGTACCGCGCACCCTGCCGATACCGGTGACCATGCCCCCGGCGGGGCTGGCGTTGCCGTACATGTCGTAGGCGGCCAACGAGGAAAGCTCCAAAAACGGCGTGTGTTCGTCGGTCAACAGGTCGATGCGGTCTCTGACCAGGAGCTTCCCCCGTTTGGTGTGGCGCTCCCGAGCTCGGTCGCCGCCTCCCTGCGCCACCTCTTGCTTGCGCTCTCGCATCTCTTGGACCAGAGCCTGCATGTGCTCACGGTTGCGAGCGAACTCGTCGCTCGCGGTTTGAATTTGGGTATCGAGTACGGGCATGGGTCGTCCTCACAGAAATGGTGTGGGCCCCCGTTCGAAGCCTGCCCTTCGGTACCTCTAATGCTTCTTATCGCGAGCCGCTAGAAGCCTGGGGTCTTGCCAGCGCAGAGGTGGGTGGTGGTAAGAGCGCCGAGCTTCCTGCTCCAACGCCGGAGCTTCTTCACCTATTTCAAAGAGAGGGGAAGTACCGGAGGAGAGGCTTTTGAACTGGTCCATAACGCGCTGCTTTTGTGCTCTGGCGCGGGGGTCGTTCGGATCGTCCCCCGGACCCGTGATGAGGGCGTTTTCTCGCTTTTGCACCGCTCCTTCCGCGGTGACGGTGTTTTGCTGGGCACGGAAGACGGCGGCCCGGGCCTTCTCTTCGGCCTTTTCGGCTTCCTCGATTTTGCCCTGCTGGCGGAGTTTGCGAGCCAGGTGCATGTAGGCCTGGGCGTGGACCGGTTCTGGCCGAACGGGCTCCTTTGAATCGGGTTTGGTGGGATGAGTCCCTACGGTCAAACGCTGCGGTGTACCGGCTCTTTGAGGGGTGCCGACAGGGGGGCCGAAGCTCGCAGGTGTTCTGGGGCCGTTCGGTGGCATGAGCCGGGGCTCCGGCCCTTTCAGGATGCCGCGCATCCAGTCTGAGTTCATGGCTTGAAATTGAGCGTTTCGCTGAGTCGTTTTGCGGCTCAATTGCATTGCCGTGGAGGGAGACTTTCTGGTCGTTTCCACCTTGCTGCGGGCTTGGGCGAGCTTGGATCTCGCGTGATCGGCTTTGGAGGCTTCTCCCCGGGCTTCGGCGCCCTGGGCTTTGGCTCCCTCCAGCATCATTCCAGCTTTCAATTTTTCGGTGACCGACTCGGCGTGGGCCACATTGGCCTGGGCCAGGACAGTTTCCGCCTGGCTCAGTTTAGCAGCGGCTTCCTGGGTGGATGCGTGCTCGGCTCCGGTTCGAAGCTGCTCGACTTTGGCCTTGGCTTGAGCCAGTTGGGAGTCGGAGTAAGACGCCTGGAGGTCGGCGCGGCTCTTACTGATCTCGGCCTCCGACTTTTCTTGCTCGGCGATTTCGGTCTTATGGTCGGACTCGGTGCGGGCTTGCCGTTCAGTCTCCTGGGCTTCTTTCAGGTTTTCGCGAAGCTTGCGTTCGAGTTGCTTGACTCGATTTTGCCCGGTCTTGCCTTGCTTTTTGCCCTTGCTCTTTCCCGAATTGTCGGACTTTTTATCCTCGTCCATCAGCTTTTTCAGCCGCTCCTTGAGCTCCTCACTGCGACTCCGGTGGTTGGTTTTCGTAGTTCGGGGATCCCCTTTTTTCGATCCCTGGTTGGCTTTAGGGGCGCTCTTTTGACTAAGGGCTGCGCTGGACTTTGATTTTGCTCGAATAACCACGCCGTCGGTCTCCTGCTCCGTTGACTGTGGTTGTATGGTATCGACCCACACACACCGGATCCTGACCTGGGGAGAGTTCAGATGAACAAAATGTTAAAACCGAAGGCTCAGAGATTATCCCTGCTCGCTGGCTTCTTTGGGTGGTAGTGGGATCATGGACTGGCCGCTGAAGGGGCATTTCTTGCCCGCTTCCCAGGTCTTCACGTCGGGATAGACGGGGCTCTGGTACAGCTTGGTGCGGGCGATACCGTTGGCTGAGGTGATCCAGGCGTCGCGAACTTCGAAGCCCTGAGCGGTTTTGGTGACAAAAAACTCTACATTCACGTTGGACGGCACGTTGCTGGTGCCCAGGGTCCCTTCGAAGCCCGCTACCACGGAGTAGAGGCCATCCTTGATCTCAAAGACCGCGGGCGCCTGAGCCAGGTCAAGCAGCCACACCTGATTAGAGAAGGCGGCATCGGAAATGCGGTACTGCCCTTCCACGGAGTGTTTCTCCACGTACTCCGCTACCGAACCGAGCATTTTCTCTTCCGGAGTGCTGAGGGTAGGCGGTTGAGTAGGCGCCGCGGCGATCGCGTCCTCGGTGGAGGTCACGGCGTCGGGTTGCGGACCACCTTCCTGGGTGGGCGGGCGATAGTATCTGTCGTCTCCGTAGATGATGGGGTTGTTGTAACCCACGTGGGCGTAATCGTAATAGGAGTAGGGGCGGCTCAAAAAGAAGCCGAGGGAGAAAAAGAGGTTGGCGCAGTTGTTATAGCGGCGATAGCTGCGGCGAATGTGGTAGTCGTTGTAGATCACCGGACTGTAGTAACCGTTGTGGTAAGTGGGAGGGCAGTAGGTGCGGTTGCTGTACACTGGCCGAGTATTGGCGTAGACGGGTTGAGTGTAGACCGGGCGCCGGTAGGTGTTGTTCACGTTGACGTTGGTATAGGTGTTGACGTTAGTGTTGGTATTGTGTCCCACGGGGCGTCTTACCGAAGCGGCCTGGGCCGGGGGAGCGTTGTAGTGACTATTGGTATTGCGGTGGCTTTGCTGGGGGGCGCGGTTCCATTTCTGCTGAGATGCGCCCCGATTGTGTCGGTTTAGAGTGTGGTTATAGCTCGGACGGTTGGAGACCTGATGGCGCTGTGTTTGTTGAGGGCGGTTCATTCGAGGCGCTGAACGAGTTGCTTGGCGCTGAGGGGCGGCGCGATGGACCTGGCGAGGGGCCGAACGGTGCACCTGACGGGGGGCTGTGCGAGGGGCTGAGTGGCGTACCTGGGGCCGAGGTGCGGAGCGATGGACCTGGGCTCTGGGCATGGATCTCACTTGAGGAGCCTTCCGTTGCATGCGTGGGGTGGATCGGCGTTGGTTGCCTCTTTGCGCCTCGGCGGGCAAGCTCACCACCACTAAAAATAGCGGCACCAGGGCCAGGGTTAAAATATTTCGAATGGACAACATAAGTAGAAATTCTCCTCACCCTAAGCATAAATCGAATTCCTGCCGAGAGGTAGCAGAAATCGTAAACAAACTGTTACTTTAGCGCCGAAACCGTTCGCTATAGCTGGACCGGGGGCGGGTCACGAGTCCTGGGATGGACGATTCTTTGGAGTTGGCCCTGGTAGAAGTCGTCGAGCTAGAGCCGTAATTGAGGCCGTATCCGTAGCCTCCGCCGTATCCATAGCCGTAGTAGTAGCTCGTCCCACGCTGCGCCCCGGCGGGCATGGGCACATAGCGTACCGGTACGGGGGGCCGGGGCACGGGCGTTCCGGCTTTGGAGAGGACTGAAATCCGGGACTGGTTGGCCAACTGGGCGGCGCCGTTTTGAGCCTGGGCGGCACCGACTAGGGCTAGAATCAAGACGGCTATGATAAATATTGAGCGTTTCATGGTTCCAGTATACAGCATGGCCCTTAAAAAACTAGGAATTCTCTGGGGTTCTGAGGTTTGCGGGTCGGAGCCGCATCCGATAGCTGGTCGGTCGCGGATAGGAATGCACTATGAAGCCTCCGACACGTTCTTGGGGCGAAACAACTCTTCGGCCCTGCGACCACCGCCTTCACCGGATACCACCTTAAAGGCGAGTTGGTTTAATGCTGTTAGTTTCTCCAGGTCTTGCCGTACTTGCTGAACCCATCTCTCCTTTAAGGTCGCCTGGGTGGTCTCAGAGTTGCGGTGCTTTCGGGCGGCGAAGCTGACTACCGCGGCAGCGACGGCACTCACCCCGGCCACCGCCAGCGAAGGGCCTCCTATAAACGACAAACCGCCGAGCAGTCCAAACCCTAGTGAAGTGAGAACATCATCCTTTAATCTGCTCTGTGGTAAAGCTGGGAACTTTTCTTCGGAAAAGGAGCGAGCATCGGCGTCTTCGGCCTCCAGGAAGCGGGTGTCCCGGCAAAGTGTGGTGATTTCTTCACTGACCCGCTCCAGGGCTTGAGCTTGCAACTCCAGTCGCTGATCCGATCGGGTGAGGGCAAGGCCGCTAAGGTCGGTGCCGAAGCCCTCGGCGGACAGCAGGATGGTGGCCTGGGTTATGCTGGATAGCCCGGAGGCCACGCTCCGTTCCACCACGACTCCATTTTGCAGCCATAGGATCTCGTGTTTGCTCTTACTCAAGTAGAGAGCGGCCGGACGAAGTCGATTGGGAGCACGAGACTTTAAGATAAACCAGCAGTCGAAGTCCCTCTTTCCTTGATAGGGGCGAGCAGCACGGCTGGGAGTCGTTTCTACCGAGAAGAGCTTTCCCTCGAATGAATCTGGAAGATCGAGGGGGGCAAGGCCAGGTACTTTGGCGCCCCACAGAGCCACGGTTCGAAACTTGGTGGTGATGCCGTATTCGCCGTGAGTCGTAGGAGAATTCAGAAATCGACCATCCAGCCAGATCGGGACCGAATGAAAAAGGGCGTTGTCTTCTAGAGCCGAGGCGATCCTGAGGTCTCGACGCTCCCACTGGCTGAAGGTCGGTATCAAACGGCCGGTCCAGGATTCGTTACCTTTGAAGTGGCTTACCACCAACTGAACACCCCGTTTGGTATGGTGGGCCCAGCGGAGCCGTTCTTTTTCGGATAGCCTGGCCACGTCGTCACCAGAGTAAATAGGTGAGGAGGAGACATTTTCACCGTTAATGGAGAGTACAAAAGCCAGTCCCGCTTGTTCGACCAGTGCGCGCAGAGCCAGGCAGAGTTGGGCCAGGGGGTTGTCCTTGTGCCAGATGCCGGATTGAAAGGCTTCCACAACGTCTTGTTCGGTAGGGTAGCGATGGCTGGGGCAGAAAAGAAACGTGGTCTTCTCCTGGGTCTGGGTGACCGTGATGCGCTTGGGTCGCCACAGGGCCATGCACTGCATGAGCTTCAAGATCCAGGTGTAGCCGCCCACCAGAGAAAAATGGGCAAGTTTTTCCAGAGCTTTTTCGTGGGCCACCGAAAATTCGCCACTTGAGTCGGCCGTACCGACTTTGGCCTGGTGGGCCAGGAAACTGCCTAAATCGAATCCGGAACCTTCTTGCTGGGTCGAGGGGGTACTCATAGCCTCTCATTCTCCGGGTAGCTCGGAGTTCTTGCTCTGACCGAAGTGTAACAGGATGCTAACTCCTTGTACGAATAAACTCCATAAAATGAGAGGCGACAAAGAAATTTAGGAGTCCGAAACCAGTGAATATTCAAGGCACACCCCGATTTGAGCCCCCCAAACCCAAGCCTCCGGTCCAGCCAGAGACTAAAGAGTTTTCCTACAATCCCCAAGACCCGGCAGTGATGAAAGATCACCCGATCGCGGTGGAAGACGTGGTGGTGAAAGACGGTAAGCCTGAAACTGACACGGTGAAACTCGCTAACAAGACGGCCATATTCGATGCCTTCGGGCGTTTGAGAGATATCAAGGACGACCCGAGCTTCAAGCTTGAGGCTAAAGAAGACGGAACGTTCAATTACACCCACGGTGAAGAGAAGCATACCGCCGCCAACGTGTTTGGTGGAGCAGCCGCTACCGTGGCGAAGTACAACCAAGTCTACTCCGAATTGACCGGGAAAAAGATCGACTGGGCTTTCAAACAGGACCAACTGGAAGTGTCACCCGAGACCGGCGACTGGCCCAACGCGTTTTATGCCCGGCAACTCAACGGGGTTCACTTTTTTGACACCGGCAACACCAGCACCGGCAACTCCGGCGAAGTGGTTTCTCACGAAGTGGGACACGCGGTGCTCGACGCGATTCGCCCGAACTACTTCAACGGCATGGGTGCTGAAACCGGTGCGTTTCACGAAGCGTTTGGAGATGTTCTCGCCTTCCTGATGACTCTGAGTGATGACAAAGCGGTAGAAAAGCTGGCTGAAGTCACCGGTGGAGACCTGAAGTCGCGTCGCAACTTCCTTTCCGACATGGGTGAAGACTTCGGAAACGTCCTGGGCTTGCCGCCTGGAGGTATCCGCAACTCTTTCAACGAGTTTACCTACAAAGACCCTGCAACCTTGCCGGAGCGCGGTTCTGAAACCGAACTGGGCCACGAGGTCCACGACTTTTCACGCCTCTGGTCGGGTGCCTTCTACGATGTGCTCGATGGCATCGCAGACGCCAACCGCGAAGCCGGAATGTCTCCGAAAGACGCCCTGAAAGCCGCCGGCGAAGAAGGCTGGAAACTGCTGGTCGGGCAGATGGAGCACTCCCCTTCCGGTTCCGACACCACCTTCAAAAAGATGGCAGCAGCCCTGATGGACGGCGACAAGCAGTTCAACGGTGGAGCACGCCAGCAGTTGATCGGTGACATTATGGTTCGCCGAGAGCTGCTGACTCCTGAGCAAGTGGGCGGCCTGTTCAAAAGCTCCGGGCCTGCTTTCAGCGGAAGAGTCGTGGATAAAGAGATCACCCTCGGTGGAGATTTCGGACTGCTTTCCGGCGTGAAAGTAGGAGCCCAGGTCGACCAACCCATTTTCAGCGCTTTTGCCCAGGACGACAGCCAGGTTAAGGAAGAAGTGGAGAAGGGCGTCAAACTGATGATGCAGGGCGACGATATCCTGTTTGCCACCGACGGTGCACCTGACATCGGTGACCTCTTCAAGCCCAATGGGGAAGCTTACAAAGCCTACGTCACCACCAATGAAGCTGGTGAGCGCGAACTGCACAGGATCCCGATGGTCGTGTGCGACCACGGCCACCACGAGCACGGGCATCACCACCACTAGTTGTTGGTGCCACATCGGTTAAGTAAAGAAGCTCCTTCGGGGGCTTTTTTCGTGGGTGCGTGGGGCGCCTGGGGTTGTGGGCGTGCTTGCTCGGCCGGGCGGGGCGGGGTGCGTTAGCGAGTTGCGGTGTGAAGTGCGCAATGTTGCTGCCTTTTTAGGGCAAGTCGGGTGGCCCCCAGCCCAATGCATCAAATACACCCCAACACCAAAAAAAAACCGGCCAGAAGCTCGACGGCTCCCGGCCGGTTTTCTACCGATGGATTTGTCTGTTGTTAAGCTTGCAGTTCCTCGGTCATGGCCTGTCCAGGTTGGGCGCCCGAGTGTACGAATCGTAATCCGGTTTGGGCGCTCTCTTTGAAGCCTTCGGCCGCGGATCCGCCCTCGGCGGCTGCGGCACCGGCTTTGACAGGAGTGACCAGCAGGGTGCCGACCCCCTGGCCCAACGCGGTTATGGCATCACCCGGCAGGCCGCCCAGACCTTCCAGGACTTTGCCTCGCAGATTGAGCTGGTCGTTGGTTGCGGCGTCCACCAGGCCTCCACCGATTTGGCGCACGCCGGCGGCGGCGGTGGTGGCTACGGCGGAGGCGCCACCCACGGCGAGACCTCCCACGGCTGAACCAAGCACGGCACCCAGGGTTTTTGTGTTGGCGTGGCTGGTCTTGAGACCGGCGGTC
>JBAYRN010000047.1:0-40653 GCA_041676625.1 Vulcanimicrobiota bacterium | reverse complement strand
TTCAGGCGGATAGTGAAATTTCACCCTAATATCGGGTCATATTCGGGTGAAATGAGATATTCGCATGGACAATAATGAACGAGTCTGGCGAAGGGAGATTACTCACACGGGCTCCTGGCTTCAACCAGTAGTCTTCGGTCTCCACCACGGCCTTGCCAACGATCTCCCGCAACATGCTCCAGTCGATCAGACCGTTTTCGGCAGCCCATGTCAGTTTGGGTAGATGCACCCAAATCCATCGTCTGCGACGAAGTCCGAGGCCGTAGAGACACCTCGGAGGCTAGGAGTTGAGCCTGTTTGGGCGCAGGCGTGGCAGCGCCACGTTGAGCACCAAATAGGTGAAAACGACGACGCATCCGAGAGTGGATCTACGGCCGAAACGAGGAGTAGGCGATAGATTTGGGTCAGGCTGCGGGCCACCCGGCGACACTCCCGCGCCGCCCGCTTGTTCATTCCCAATTTGGCGGTGGCGTAGTGGATCTCCGAAGAGCAGCCGAACTTCTTGAACCCTTTCGACTCCCGCATAGCCAGAAGGCAGCGACCCAGGATCAGGCGATAAGTGGTCAGAGTGGCGGTGGCTCTGCGGGCAAACTCATGGACCTGCGACACTCCCAGAGTCAGTAGCATGTCCAGACGAAAGTAAGCGGGGTTAGTGATGTGAGATTTCATGCCCCATTTTAACCCACACGGGTTATCTTAGTCAAAGAATAGACAGCGAAGAAACCTTATAACCAAGCCGTTTGAGCGGTTTTTCAGGGATGATCTAAGGGGGTTAAAAAGAGGCTGATGACAGAAATTTCCAAAAGATTGAAGGAGTGCCGCAGAGAGGCTTTGAGCGGCTCCAGAAGAGGTGTTTGAAGGCGAGAGCCTGGATCCTCAGGTCTGCTGGCCTGGAGAGAAAATATCTACGCAGTCCTTCGACCTTTGACCACCGGAAGGCCGCCTAAACGTTCAACTCAAGATCTGGTGGGCATTTGCACGCGCACGAAAATTGGAATGCTCCCGTCAGCGTCCTTTTCCATTTCGCACACCAATTTGGGTCATTCCATTTTTCATAGGGGGTGATGATAATCGAGCAATCAGAGAATGGAATGCATAGAGGAGAAAAAGCTGTACGGTCAGATGTCATGTTCATCCAGCTAGGGAAGGGGCTTGTCATCATCAAGAGTCACGCTTCCAGGGAACAGCTAAAAAAGGACTCGGCGACTCTCGGGGGCTGGGGTCTTTATTCGTCGTGCAGCTCAGCAGAGTGCCATATAGTAATGATCTCAATAAGGTAGAGTTCTCGAAGCTCGGCTTTGGCGTCGTCAGTCCAACTCAGCTTTATTCGTTCAGCCATTCGTCGATCATATTCTCAATCTCTTCATGGGGTACCGTTTCGCCTCGCTCCGCTTGCTGAATGCCTCGGTCAATGCGGATCCTGAGCCGTATCTTCTCGATCTCTGCATCGAGCTGGTCGAGAAGATTGGAAGCCTGGGAAAAGTAGTTGACGTTAGTCAACACTGGTGTAGAATGATCGGAACGTCTATTCTACCTGTCGGCGTGGCCGAAGAAAGATTACCGGATGTTGGGTTTGTCAAGTTGGCGATTCCTGGTTGTGGGAGCCGGTCCAGCCGGTAGCGCCGCTGCTTTTACTCTGGCTGAAGCCGGCCACCGTGTGCATCTGGTAGAGCAAGGCACTTTTGACCAACCTCGAGTCGGAGAGCTTCTCTCCCCGGAAGGCCAGATATGGGTGGAGAAGCTCTTGCCCGCCGACTATCGCAGCTTTTATCTAACCGAGCTCGGGGTGGTCGAGTCCTGGAGTGAAAAGGAGTTGCGCCGCTCTGCGGAGGCCTCCTGGTGGGCTCTCGACCGCACCGGGCTGGATAGGGCCCTGGCCCGCAAGGCGGAGTCCGCCGGGGCGTATTTGCAGCTCGGAGTCCGAGTGAAAGGTCTGGTGAGAACGGGCGAGCGATGGCACTACACGTTGGATGATCAGGAGTACACGGCAGACTGGGTGATCATCGCCTCTGGCCGGGGTGGAGGGCGTCTCGTCTCAGCCGAGCTTCAGCGCTTCGACCGCCAGGTTGCGCTAGTAGGTTTTTTGGAGGGTGAATACAGCTCCACCCCGGACATGTTGTTGGAGTCCACCGAGCACGGCTGGTGGTACGGCGCACCTCTCGACTCCCAGCGAGCGGTGGCGGTGTTTGTGACCGATAGTGATCTCGATAAGGGCGATGCCGAGGAGACCTGGAAGCGAAGGCTGCTGGAGTCTCAGTACGCCAGGGAGCGATTTTCCGGATTGCGGCTGGCCCAGAAGCCTCGCCGGGTAGCCGGGGGCTACTCTTTGCTACGACCGGCCTACGGCCCAGGGTGGGTCGCGGTCGGGGAAGCCGCTGCGGCCTTCTGCCCCCTTTCCAGCATGGGAGTAGGACGGGCCATCGAGACCGGGGTTCGCCTGGGGGAGTGCTTCGTGCGGGCCGAAGAGGAAGCTACCGAACCCAACCTCCTGGCCTTGGCCGAGCAAAACGGAGCGGAGTTCCACCTCTATCATCAGCTCCTCAGCAAC
Source organism: Vulcanimicrobiota bacterium (assembly GCA_041676625.1). Classification (GTDB taxonomy): domain Bacteria; phylum Vulcanimicrobiota; class Xenobia; order Xenobiales; family JADMJV01; genus JAEXNA01. The sequence continues at coordinate 38,105 of JBAYRN010000047.1, read as the reverse complement.
AGCTATCGCCAGGTTTTTCATTTCCCCAACTCAGTTTACTGGGATCGCCGCGCTACCGAAGGAGAGGAAAGCCTTCGCTTCAAGGCCCGCCCATCGGCCAAGATCAACCTGATCTTCCCCGAAGGCCAGAACTTCGAGTGCACCCGCTGCGGTAAGTGCTGCGGCTCAGGCTGGATGGCTTGGGTGGAACCAGAACAGCGGCTGGCTCTCGGCGAGTTGACGCCGCGCGACGGCTATCTTCCCTTGCGGGTGTTCGACGACGGGCGAGTGGTCACGAACATCGACGAGGACGGGCATTGCGTTTTTCTGGAGCAGGAGAGCTGCGAACTCCACGATGGCGGACAAAAGCCGTACTCCTGTCGCCAGTTTCCTTTCATCCTAAAAGACACCCCCCAGGGAGTGGTGGTGGGGCTCTCCTTTCTGTGCAACTCGGTGCAACAAAATACCGGCCGGCCGGTGGAGCAGTATCGTCCGCAGATTCTGGAACTCCTGACCACTCGCCGCCACCCGGTGCTCCCTCCACAGGTGCCCGTCTCCTGGGGCCGGATTGCCACCTGGCAGCAATACACCGCCTGGGAGCGAGAGCTACTCGCCTCGGAATCTCGTCTAGATTCGATCCGCCGACTGCGCTGGAAATTGGCTTTCTGGCTGCGCGATCTGCCGACTCCCCGAGAATGGGATCTGGAGCAACTCCAGTGGCTGGAGAAGGCGATGGCGGCTTACTTGATGGCCAGCCTGGAAGGGGCCGCGCTAGAGGCCATCCCGGAGGTCGCCGGGGCGATTCTAGAGGAGGACTACCTCAAACTGGACCAGCGCTATCCGGTGAAGGGACTGGGCTGGTTCGAAGCGGAAGTCGAGCGCTTTCTCAACGCCTTGATTCAGCGCAAGTATCTCCTTTCTCACGTGCCGCTTTACCACAAGCTCAATATGTTGGCGGCCCTGCCCTGCCTACTGGAGAACTACGCCACCTCCAACGCCTGGCAAGACGGGGCCGACAAACTTCAACCGTCCCATCTGCACCAGGCCCTGGACACGGTGGAACTCAGGGTGGCCGCCCACGGTCGCCAGGATCTCATGGCTCAGGCCTTCTTTCATTGGCATATGATCCTGAGCGAGGGCGAGCCTTCTTTCCAGCCAGACCAGAAAACGATCTTCTACGGATATTGCTTTGAACCGCCGCCTTTTCCGGAACAAAGCAAAATCCAGAGCCTGACAGGCTAAGGACCTGCGCGGGCCCTAACCTTTCAGCCAGGTGGTCCTCAGGAGTTCGGCCGCCTTTTTCGGCCTGCAATGAACCAGGCTTTCCAGAGCTTCCATTCGGCTTCCATGAGAAGTGGTATGCTCCAACGAGGTCGAAACCCCGGTTTTTTGATGACGGTGATCCACGATGTCGTTGACGCTCTGCTGCTCAGAATTACCCAGGCTCACCCCCATCACCGGTCTGGTTCGGCGATGGAGAAGACCAGCCCCTACCAGCCCTAACAGAAACATACCCACGCTCAGCCCCAGAGCCTGGTAAATCAGACCCGATTCTCCCACTTCGACCGGTGCGACAGGAGTCGTTTCTCCTTTCCAAAGATCTCGGTTCCAGGGAAGCCCGGACACAAAAACCTGATCCGAGCGAGACTCGTCGACGCCGATAGCACCTTTGACCATCTCATTGACCAGGCGTACCTCGTCTTCGCTAGCCCCATCGAGCAGCACAGTCGCGGTGATTCTGCTGATCTTCGGCTTCATCCTAAGGTTGATGTGGGAGTTTTGGGCATAAACAAAGTTTCGCGCCTCCTTTCTTGAGCCGAACTTCTTACCGTTCTCCTTGCTCTCACCATCCAAGAATTCTTCAATAAGCTGGGAGCTATCGGCGATCACCCCCTTGTATTCGGGAGGGCCGGGGGTAAAACTGCGGTGCTCGTCCTGGGAATAGTCAAACTCCACATTGACCACGGCGTGCGCTCGATCGCCGAAGGCGCGAGTTAGGAGATTCTGGAGCTTGGTTTGCAACTTCACTTCGTGCTCCGTCCAGGAATCCAAACCATCCAGCGACTGGCCGGCGATCTCCGCACCATTATCGTCCAAAAGTGAGACGTTCTCAGGCTTTAGCTCGGGTACCGAATGAGAGATCAAGGATGTGATACCTCGAGCCACTTCCTGGCTCACGCTGTAGTCGGGAGCCAATTTTAAGAATACCGAGGCTTTGACTTCCAGAAGTTCGTCCCGGAAATAGCTACGCGGAGGAAGAGCGAGCGTGACTCGGGCGTCGTTGATCCCGTCCATTTGCCGTAGAACAGAGACCAATTCAGACTCCAGGCGGCGTCGTTCTTCGGCTTTTCGCATATCGGCAGTCGGTAGTTTGCTGTCGTCTTTGGGTGGCTCGGGGAGGTGTCGAGGCAAGGCCCTACCAGCCAGCAGCGCACGAGCCATTTTGATCTCGGTGGGGTGGAGCTGGATGCCGTCTGCGGCCGGAGTGACGGTATGGTCGATGCCGCTGTTGCTGAGGACTGCTGAAATCTCGGTGACGTCCTGGGTGTTGAGCTTCAACGGATAGAGATCTCCGAAGCGCTTGGACTGGGCCTCGCGCGCTCCAAATAAACCGGCGATCAGCAAAACCAACAACAGCCCCCCTATTAAGGATTTTACTCGCCGACTCAAGCCCCCCCACCACTCGACGGGCTTGCTCCAGGGACTCCTGCTGGATGTCTGAGCCGATAGTTGCGAACGACGGCTCCTCTGAACGCTGGTCTGTATACCGGTTGCCATTGCTAATATACCCTCCTGCTTTATCTCTCACGGCCCAACTGAGGTCAGGCTTCTCAGAGAGATGTCACCGTTGGCGAGAGGATATTCCCCGGTTTACAAACCTTTAACAATCACGATCACTCATTCTCTTGAGCGGACGCCTTGAGTTCGTCGTGCTCCCGACTGCGGCGGATCAGAACGATATTGCGGAAGTAGATGAATAGTCCCATACCCTGACCGACCGCGAAAACGGGATCTTTCACGTGGACAACCGCGTAGACCAAGAGTCCGGTGGAACCCACGATGCTAAAAACCCAAAAAGCGTTGGGTATAACGCTACGCTTAGCTTTCTCGCTGGCGATCCACTGCACCCAGAAGCGAGCCATAAAGCAAGCCTGAAACAGAAAACCGAAGACCGTCCAGCCGGAAAACTCCATCCCGAAAAGGGCGTATTGCGCCTCTAGCATAGTTCATGAACCTCGAATCGATTGTATCGGCTCTTCAGCCATAAAAAGCCGAAAAGGTCAGGGACTGTGTCTCGGAGTCGGCGGTGCCAGGTATACTTGGTCACTCCGGCTACCCGAGGACGGTGGGAGACGGCCGTTTCAGCCACCCGGTAGCCGGCCAGGCGAGCAAAAGCTGGCATGAAGCGGTGCGCTCCCTTAAAAAAGTACAACTGATCAGCCACCTCGGTTCTAAAAACCTTCAGCGTGCAACCGGTGTCGGTCACTCCGTCATCGGTGATCTTGCGCCGCACGGCGTTGGCAAACTTGGAGATGTAAATCCGCCAGGTGGAGTCGCGTCGCTTGGCGCGAAACCCGCAGGCCATGTCCACTTCTTCCAAGAGGGGCAAGAGCAAGGCTATGTCTCTGGGATCGTTTTGCAGGTCGCCATCGAGAGTTGCGATCATATCGTAGCGCGCGCTTCGCATGCCGGCTTCCATGGCAGCGGACTGCCCGCTGTTATAGACGAAGGCCAGCACACGCACCTGCTCGGAGACCCGCTCCTTTAGAAAGTCCTGGCTTCCGTCGGTGCTCCCGTCGTCGACCAACACCAACTCCCAATCCACTCCCAGAGATTCACCGGCCTCACAAACCTCACTCAGGAGTTGCTCGAGGTTCTCTCTTTCGTTGTAAACCGGGACCACAATAGAAACTCCAGGCTTGCGCAAGAGAGTAGGCTCCTTCAGGTTAAATCGTTTGTGCCCGGTCCAACTGTCGCGCCACGTACTGTGCTCGTCGGTTTTGCTGCTCATGCCGTTATTCACCTCGCTGGCTTAAGTTTTCCGGAATGGAAACTACCCCACCTCCTGAAGCGGAATTTGCCTGGAGCCGTTTGAAGGGGCCTGGTATGCGATTCGTAGTCTTGAGCGATACCCACAACCTGCACGATCACGTCCGGGTACCGGAAGGTGACGTCTTGCTCTTCGGGGGCGATATGTGCAGTCGTGGCACCTTGGAGGAGGTTGCGCGATTTGGAGCTTTTCTCGCGAAACTTCCTCATCCTCACAAAGTAGTCATTGCGGGCAACCACGACTGGCCCTTCGAACGGTCGCCCAAGAGGGCGGTGCAGGCCTTGGGAGAGGTCGTTTACCTGCAGGATGAGGCGGTCGAGATCGAGGGCGTGAAGATCTATGGAAGCCCCTGGCAACCGGAGTTTTTCTCCTGGGCTTTTAATCTACCCCGGGGTAAACCGCTTAAGAAAGTCTGGTCGAGGATCCCGGAAGACACACAAGTTTTGCTCACCCACGGCCCTCCCCACGATATCCTGGATCGCACTTTTCGCAGAGAGGCGGTGGGGTGTGAAGCCCTGCGAGAACGAGTGGAAGAGCTTCCCGAACTACGAGCCCACATATTCGGACATATTCACGAAGCTTATGGGCGCTATCAGTCGGGGCAGTGTACTTTTTTCAATGCCAGCATCTGTGACCTCGCCCAGAGGGTGGCACAGAACCCACCCTGGGTGTTCGAACTATAAAATCGCAAGGATGACCTCCCGCGGGCAGTTCCAGCGGACCGGCAGTAGATCGGTCACTCCGCGACTCACCAGCATGGTGGAGTTTTCTCGGCTAAACCGAAGCCCGTTCCACCGCGATAACCAGGCTCCAGGGTACAAGTACTCTCCCCACTGTGCGAAGACAACTTGCCAACCGTGAAGGTGCCCGGCCAGAACTAACTCTATGCGTGCCCGGATGGCCTCGGGAAAAACCGTGGGGTAGTGGCTGCAAAGAACGGCGGGTAAGCTGCCGCGCTTGTGTTCGGGGCTGCCCAGGAGCTGAACCCCCTGGCTTTCAACAGGGCCATCCGGTAGCCAGTGGGCTCCGGCCTGTACCACGGCCTCTCGGACTCGGGCTTTGCCCAACAAGGTATCATGATTTCCAGGCACGGCTCCTACCAGAGACGACCTGGCGAATCGGCCGACCAGACTCTCTACGGCGTCTAGACACGCTAAATGGTCGCAAAGATCTCCTCCCAGGAGGACAACATTTGGGCGATGCGTCTGGTAGGCTTCCCAGATTTCTCGTTGCAAATGCTCCTGGTTTCCCGGCCGCATATGAAGATCGCTGACATAAAGAAGGCTCAGTCCCAGACCCAATTCCAGCCTCTCCCTTCGCACCGTCAGGGGGCGGCGTAGTCCTATTTCCAGAGACAAGCGCTCACCGCTCGCGATAAAACAAAGACTAGCCAACCGGTGAAAACGAAGGGCCGATCCAGGGGGGCCTCGTGGACCTTGATCTCTTGCCAGAAGAGATGAGCGATCTCAGCTGGGTGAGGACCTTCTGAGCAAAGAAAGGTCGGTAGCCCGAGGCGGTCATCGATCTGCTTGTCCAGAATATCGTCGATCAACTGAACCAGACTGACCAGAGGTAGCAACACCCCTCGCCTGGGCACCTTGGACAGTTCGAAGAGATAATCCAGGGAGACCGCCAGCACGCCCCTTCGGTAATGAAAGATTGCCTGCCAGTCGTGCCGATCGGGTCGATTCTGTTCCAGGTTTCGAAGATCGCGCAGGTAAATGGTAGTGGCGGCTCCGGGGAGGTCTCGTCGGAGCTTTCGGTATTCCCAGCTTTGAAACCGGCATTTCCCGTCAAAGCAGCGGTTCAGATAAATACCAAGCTCCAGAGCTTGATTGAGTACATCGAAACGTCCTTTTTCGATCGGATTATTCTGGGCGTGGGCCAGATAGGAGAAGCTTTTGAGGCAGAGCCAGCGGATGGGAGTTTTGGGCTTCCAGGTGCCGAACGGGCTTAGCAGGCCCTTGCAAAGATCGATAGCGATCATGGTGTCCCGAACTTCATGGACAGATTTTACTTCTTCTGAGGCTCAGAAACAAAATCTTGAAACAGTACTAAAGTACCATCCACCCCGGAAGGATGTCCTCTTTAAAAAAAGGTTCACAAATGAACGTTCGACCCGATCTCGAACACCTTGTAACACCAGACACCGAAAGGACAGAACTTATCAACAGATTATTTTATTTTCTGTGGAAAACAGTGTGGAAACGAGTGTGAAAACCTTGTTTATAGAGCCTTTAAATCCAATAACAGAGCCAATAATCACTGTTTTCCACAGGATGGGAAAAGGTCTTTGACATTTGTTCTGAAGGGCGCTATGGTAAGAACTGTTCCGGTCACGGAATACGCTCCGATGAGCGTCAGATTCGGTAGGTCTCGTACCCTGGTGAGAATCACCTAGTACGAGAGGTTGGCTGGACACCTACATGAAATAGATATACTAGTGACTGAGTCACCAGTTCTGTTTCAGCGACTAGCCGCTCGCCTCTTCCCGAGCGATATGGAGGAGAAGGTCGACCAGCTGAGTTGGACTCCGTGAGGAAGAATGCCACGCGAAGCAATTCGTTGTGACACCAGTATCAGTTGAGTAGACAGTCTGTCCGTACAAGATAGGCAACGGATCACTCGTTTGCCGTACCCGCTCACAAGGGTGAAAGAGAGTGAAGGCGTGCTTCCTTCAAGGCACTGGAGAGCCACCTCGAGAGAGTGGCAACTGCGCTGTGACCAGTGCAACACGGTTCTGTGGAGCCGCAGCGGACTCAGGTTCGCCGCGTTCGGCCGTGACGACCGGCAGGTCTGTCGAAAGACACAGGGCCGCTCGACGCCTCAGGCGAGCAACTGACTGGACGCTTTCGAGCATCCAGAAGGACCCGAAGACGTTCGGAGAGCGTGGGTGAAGACTTTTCTTGGGCAACCTGGGAAAGACACCTTTCTGAGAGTCGGCTTTTCGGGAGTCCCGCACAGGGTAGGCTGTCGGGAAGCGGAACTATCGACCTCCGTGCAGCTTGGCTGCAAAAAATGATAGGGGAATCTACTCATCCGCAAGAGTAGCCCGGCCGCTCGGGTCAAGCGGTAGTCGAGGCATCGACTCAATGGTTTCGGCTGTGAGAACGAGACTTTAGGCATGACTCACCAGTCTGCTCCGGCAGACGAACGAGACACCGGGACACCTTGTTCGCGCTTCGGCACAAACTTATCGTCCCAGGCGCGGTTCACCAGCCTACTTCGGTAGCGAACGGACCACCGATTCAACCGTCACTCCGGTGACAACCGAATCACGATTCAACTGCCGCCACGGCGACGACCGAATCAAGGAAGAGCTCCCCATCCACTTCGGTGGAAAAAGAGCTGCGGAATTACATCCCCGCTCGTACCGTGATACGAAGGATGTAGCAGAGTCACCCAGACGCTGCGGTGCCCACAACACCGAAAAGAGGGTGAGAACCGTCTTGATGGAGGAACCTATCAGGACATGGGATCTCAGCGATGAGACTCTCGCAATCCGGCGATGATATTGTGGCTCGTCTCTTTCGAGATACGAGTGTCACCTCGGAAAATAAAAGGCATGGCTCCCGTGGTCATGCCTTTTTTATTTTCCCAGGAGTGAACTCCAGTAGGGAAAATCGCCCGACCCTCCAACCTACTTGCCCAACGTTTCAATATAAGAGCCCTCGGAGGAGTTCCATCTATGCTCACCTTATCTAATGCCACCAAGTTGCAGGGCGGTCGGGCCCTTTTCAGTGAAACTAGCTTTCAGGCCAACCCCGGAGATCGTATCGGCCTAGTCGGGCCCAACGGCTCGGGTAAAACGACCCTGTTTCGCATCATCAACAAGGAAGAGAGCCTGGATGAGGGTGAGGTGGGTTTACCCGCCAAGACGGTGGTGGGGTATTTCTCTCAGAGCGTGGCAGAAATGACCGGAAGCTCTCCCATCGATCAAGTCTTGAGCGCCGCCGGCTTTAGCGGCCTGCGCGCTGAACTTACCGAATTGGAGGCTAAGCTCTGCGAACCCCTGGACGAAGACGAAATGGTCCGGGTCCTGGAGCATTACGGCGATGTCCAGGCCAAATTTGACGCGGCAGGAGGTTACGAGCTTGAGACCAGAGCCGAAACCGTCCTCTCGGGGCTGGGCATCGCGGGCGACGACCAGAAACTTCCCCTTGAAACCTTCAGCGGCGGGTGGAAGATGCGCGTGGCTCTGGCCTGCGTGTTGGTCCGGCAGCCGGATCTTTTGCTCATGGACGAGCCTACCAACCACCTGGACCTGGAGTCGATCATGTGGCTGGAGGAGTGGCTCTCCCACTACCCGGGCACCCTCATTCTTACCAGCCACGACCGGGAGTTCATGAACCGGGCCGTCAACAAGATCGTCGAGATCCGTAGTGGAAAGATCCAGGTCTACGGTGGCAACTACGACTTCTATGAACGAGAGCGTGAAATTCGTGCCGACCAGCAGGCCGCCGCTCATCGCCGCCAGCAGGTCATGCTGGAGAAAGAAAAGGAATTTATCGCTCGTTTCAAGGCCCGGGCCTCTCACGCCGCCCAGGTCCAGAGCCGGGTGAAAAAGCTTGAGAAAATCGAACTGATCGATGCTCCTCAAGAAGAGCGTCTAGTGAAATTCCAGTTTCAGACTCCGCCCCGAAGTGGCGACGAAGTGGTCACTCTCAAGGGTGCCTCAAAGACCTGGACCAAAGCCGACGGCCGGGAAGTGCAGGCTCTTCAAGATGTGAATTACCTGGTCAAGCGCCTGGAAAAAGTGGCGGTCGTGGGCGTCAACGGCGCCGGGAAGTCGACCCTGCTCAAGTTGATGGCCGAGGTCACTCCCCCCACCACAGGCGTGGTGAAAGGTGGTGCCTCCATCGACATGGGCTACTTCAGCCAGAACTCCCTGGATGTGTTGGAGCCGGATTCGACCATTCTACAAACCGTGACAGCGGCACTCCCGCTCATGACCGACGCCCAGATCCGTACGCTCTTGGGTTGCTTTCTGTTTAGCGGCGACGACGTCGACAAGAAGATTTCCGTGCTTTCCGGCGGAGAGCGAAGCCGGGTCGTTCTGGCCACTCTGCTGGGTCGGCCTATCAACTTTCTGGTCCTCGACGAACCCACCAACCACCTGGACATTCAATCTCGAGAGATCTTGATGGAAGCTCTCAAAGACTTTGAAGGCACGCTCGTTCTGGTCAGCCACGACCGGCACTTCCTGAAAGAAGTCACCAACCGCACGCTGATGGTGAGTAGCGGTAGAATTCAGGCCTTCGAAGGCGGCTATGAAGAGTTTCTAAAGTCCGAGCAGGGCGACACCCGGGCGCGATAGCGCCCGGACTAGGAGCTCCTAGAATCGCTTACCGGCACCTATGACCGGATACGCTTTGGCCGGGCGGCTGTTGTGGGCGTCGTTGTTGAAGATGTTCCGGTAGCCACCCTGCACGTAAAAGCCCTTACTGAAGATGTACTTGGCCAAGAGATCGACCTGCGGGTCACTGGTGTCGTAGGCATCCAGATTCAGCTCCAGCTTCTTATTGAAGAGCCGTGCATCGGCCCCCAGGCCAAACTGAGAACGAACCACCCCGGCCCGCAGCCGGAACTTCTCCCAATTTTTCATGGCCTGTAAATTGACCAGATTGTCGTGACCCAGGGAGTCTACGCCCAGTTTAACCCCGTAAGGTCCTTCGGGCAGTAGATAGGCGTTGACGTTTGTGCTGGCCTGTCCGCGGTCGAGCTCCCACTGCTGCTCGGCCTCCAGGCCAAACAACTTGCCGCCGGCTACACCGTCGGATATCGACTCGACTTTCCCCATCACCCGGGCCGCAGAGGCTGAAGCTTGTTTGGCATTGGTGAGAGTCTCCCTGAGGTCTTTCTGGACCTCAGGGTCGGCGCTGATGCTGCGAATATCGGCCGCGATCCCCTGAATCTCTTCGGAAGTCCGGCGAAGATTGCTGACCGCTTCGAGCACGTCTTCATTGAGCTGCTCGTTGTCGGCCAGAGTTTCCACGGCCCTCATCGCCTTCTTCAGCGAAGAGGATGTGTCGCGCAGGTTCATGACGATGGTTTCCAGGTGGGGCTCGTTTTCTCGCAACACCCGATTGGCCGTGTTGGAAAACGTTCGGAGATCCTCGCCCACGAGTTGGGCATCGTCCTGAAAGGCCAGAACTGTTTGGTCGACGTGAGTGACCACGGTCTCCAGTGAGTCGCTCAGGCGGACGACCCGATCGTTGAGCCCGGCCACCATGATCCGGGCATCGGAACTCACCCCTTTCAAGTTACCAGAGATCTCTCGGAAGTTTTCCACGGTCAGCTTGATGTCGCTCTGAAACTTTTCATCGGCCACCAGCCCATTGAGTGCATCCACCGACTGGCGCAGTTGACCCATGACCTCGTAGCCTTCACGGGCCAGGTCGTCCAGGGTCACGGGGGCTTCTCCCAGCACCCGCTGACCGTTGGCCAGGGGGTCGGTACCCGGTTCCACCGGCCCGGGCTTGATCTCCATCCAGCGGTCGCCCAGAAGGTTGCCGGTGATGGTGTAGGCGTAATAGGTGCCCGGTAGATCGGTTTCCGGATCCCGGGCCGGATAGAGAGCCACATCCTCCCGGGTGATTTTGATGGTGCACTGAACTTTATTATTCTCAGCTAACTCCAAATTTTTCACGTACCCGATCGGAACCCCGGCCAGATAAACAGGTGAACGCTCCTGCAAGCCGCCCACCGACTCGTAGAGGATCCTGTATTCGTTGCCGTCCTGCTGGCCGAATCGGCCGATCTGGGATATGGACAACAGGAATAGAAGACCGGCTACTACGGTCACGATTCCCACTTTTGCTGCTGCATTCAGTTCCATAAGTCTTTAATCCCTACCCCGCATGCGTCTGGGCTACACTGCCCGTACCGCATTATACTCGAATAGGCCCTTCCATTTCACCCTCTCGGAATTGAACCACGTGAGGATCGTCTGTCTCTTGAAACTCTTTCGGTGTCCCGAAAAAAACCGGAAGTCCCTGATGGAGCATGATGATCTTGTTGGCGATCAGGTAGGCCCCCTTTAAATCATGGGTGATCACCACGGAGGTGGCCTTTAATCGACGCTGGAGGTCGAGAATCAGCTCATTGATGACCCGGCTGATAATAGGGTCAAGACCAGTCGTAGGCTCGTCGTACAGGACGATGTCGGGGTCGGTGGCGATGGTCCGGGCAAAGGAAGCGCGCTTTTGCATCCCGCCGGAGAGCTGAGAGGGGTAGAGATGCTCCATGCCCTCAAGGTCTACGATGGAGAGCTTTTCAGCGACGATCCGTTGGATCTCTTCTTCTGGCAGGCCGGTGTGCTCCCGCAATCCGAAGGCGACATTCTCGCCCACGGTCATGGAGTCGAAAAGAGCTCCGTGCTGAAAAGAAAAGCCGATCCGCCTTCTCAGAACCTCTAGCTCTCGTTCTGGCATGTCGGGTATGGAGCGGCCATTGATCAAGACTTCCCCTCCGTTGGGTTTCAAGAGACCTGCTATGCTGCGCAGCGTGGTGCTCTTCCCGGTACCGGAAAGCCCCATCAAAACCAGAATCTCTCCCCGCATGACGGTAAAAGAGACGTCTTTCAGGATCTCCTTGGCTCCGAAGGCAACCCGCAGATTCTTCACCACGATGGCATCGTCGCGCAAGGGAGCGCGGGTGCCCATAACCGTTTCGATCGTTTGCTCGGTCATCGGCTTAAGCTCCGGTAAACATGAGAGCCGAGAGGATGTAGTTGGTGATGAAGATGACCACCATCGAAATGACCACCGAACCGGTGGTGGCCTGGCCGACACCGGCTGCACCTCGCCCCGTGGTCAGACCTTGATAGCAACTGACGATGGCCACTTCGATGCCAAAGATGACGCTCTTGAAGAGGCCCTTCATCAAGTCTTCGGGGAGGGTCATCCGCCGCACCGAATCCCAGAAGACCTGGTAGGGTATACCGGCTGATTCATTGGCTACGATGGAGCCACCCACCAGGCCCGAGATATCGGAGAAGAGAGTGAGTAACGGCATCATCAGCACCATGGCCAGGAGTCGGGGCACGACCAGATAACCCACCGGTGACACGGCCAGCATCTTCAGGGCGTCGATCTGCTCGGTCACTTTCATGGAGCCGATCTCGGCGGTGATGGCGGAACCGGCCCGGCCCGCCACCACGATAGCGGTGAGCATGGGGCCCAATTCTCGGGCCATGGCCAGACTCGCGCTACCCCCAACCATTTTGCCCACGCCGTACTGCACCGCTACATGAGCCAGTTGCAGCGCGATGACCATTCCGGCGAAAGTCGTCGTCATCAAGACGATCAAGAGGCTATTCACTCCCAGAAAGCTCATCTGATTGATGGTCAGGCCCACCCGCAGCTTTCCGCGCATGAGGAAGCCGAGGCTATTTGCCAAAAGCCTCACGGTACCACCGATGTACTCCAGCATGGAGAGGATGAAGTGGCCTATGCTTTCAAAGAATCCCAGCACGTCGGCGTTTTTCCCAGGGTCGGAAGCTATTCCTGCATGATGGGAGTTCTGCGGGGTCGGCCTCCTAGGGCGCCACGCTTCCAGTGAGGGCAGGGTCTTCCACCACCGGCCCTTCCACGGCAAACATCTTCATAGCCGAGGCCAGGTCCATCTCACCTTTGGCGAGCTTCGGGAAGACGTTGATCAGGGTGGCCAGTTTGCCCGGCTCGAAGGGCGATTCGGGGGAGACCATGTCGGCCCGGGCCAGCAGATTTACGAAAACCCGCAGATCCTTGTGCTCCTCAGAGCGGGCCTGGCGGTAAAAGGGGTTGTCGAAAACCTTGACGTGAGCCGCCAGGTAATCCGTGTTTTCACCCCACATGCGTTGCTGGTTGAAATCGGTGAGCCAGAAGGCAAACTCCTGGGCCTTGTACAGGTCTTGAGACTCCACCGGAAACATCCCCAGCGACCAGACCTGAAAATCGGTTCGTCGATGCTGGACGTCCGGGCCTGGAACCCCGGCGGTCCGCACCGGATAGCCCTCTTTCTTCAACCGTAGGAAATCGCCCACGGAACCCGTTTGCATAGCAGCGTATCCCTTGTCTTCGGGAAACCCCACGCTATCGGCCAGGTCCTGGCCCAGTTGGAGAACGGTCTTGGTAGCCTCTTCTCCGCCGCTGGCCTGCAGGCTGGCACTCTGCATGTACATGAGCGAGAGCCCCTCGGCCACGTCGGTTTCGTCTTGAAAGGCAAAGCCCCAGATGTTCTTTTCCACGTCCCTCAACTTTTCGGCGGCAACGTCCAGCTCGGCCCAGGTAGTGGGCGGGGCCTTCACATCTTTACTCTGAAGCAAATCCAGGTCGTAGATCAAAGCGGTGGTGGTGAAAAAGAGCGGTCGTGCCATCAGGCGGCCATCGACCGATGAACCGTTGAAAAGGGCGCCATACACATCGTGCTTTACGCTCCAGGAGAAAAGAAACTGCTCTCTGGGCATCCAGTCTTCCACCGTGGTCATCGTGGTGGTGCGATCCAGTCGCGGCAAGTCTTCCCCCTCTACGATAGCGAAAACAGGAGGGCTATCGTTTTCCAGGGCCTGATAAAGCTCTTCAGAAGTTGCGAAATTCCGAGGTTGGATATCCAGATGCTTGTGACTCGCTTCAAATTCGGCGATCATCGATTCCAGGTATTGCGCCGTATGGGCCTCCAGAGAATACCAGAGGGGGATCGGAAAGGGATCAGCGGCAGCAGCGCTGTTTAGCAATAGGGTTGCGACGGCGGTGGCAGCAATTTTGCGAAAAATCTTCATCATGTCCTCCTAGAAACATGAAGATTATTCACAACCTATCTCTGCCCTGTTATTTCCTTTCCGGTTTTTCCGGCCAGACTTCTAGACTCCGCACACTTTGGGCTTGTTCTTTTTGTTCGTGCTCTTTTTCTCGGGCTCAGCCTCAGTTTCGGCCAGAAACGGTACGTAGTTCTTAGGAACGGGGGCGGTGACTACCCCGATGTGGCGATCCCCCCCGCTGTAGTAGAGATGAAAACTCTCGTCAATGAGAGACAGTCCGGTCGCCCGGACGACATTCGGTAGGTAGCCGAAGCGCTCCCAGTCGTGTTCGGCTACCAGGCAGGGGGTCTTGAGGTGCGCCACCATTTTGTCGGGCTTGGTGCTTTCAAAAAGTGCGGCAAAGACTCGAACGTGGTTCTTCTGGTCAGTAGCGTTGAGGATCACCACTAGTCCGTCTTTGGTCAGGAACGGCGAAGGCCCGGGATCCAGGGCCTTTTTGGCGAAATCTGGGCACTTGGCTCTTTTTAAAACGGGTTTCGGCTGCAACTCCCAGTCGATCAAATCGGTGGAGGTGGCGAGATAGAGATCCTGGGCTCCCACGTACATCAAGTACTTTCCATCGTTGGTGTACTGGGGCATGATCACTGCACTGGTGGGCCGACCTCCGTCGGACTCGAACTCGGGGAACAGGGGGCCGTGTCGGAACCAGGTGCGCAGGTTGGTGGAGGTAGCCAGGCAAAGCCGGTAGCGCTTTCCATCGAAGGCTGCGTAAGTCAGGAGAAAGACCCCCCCCGCCAGACAGAGACGCGGATGGGCCAGGCCGTGAGACTCGTAGGGAGAGTCGGGAACCAGGACAGGCTCTCCCTGGCATTCGAAATCCCGTCCATTCGGGCTGAAGCCGATGCCCAAACGCCCCACGCAGTTGGTGGGTGGCTCGTGGGCGGATTCACCTCGAAAAAGCATCACGTGAGTCCTACCATCGAACAGCACCGACGGTTCGTAGATGTTGCGGGAGACGAAGTGCTTGGGACTGGGCGAGAGAAGCGGCTGCTTCTGCTTAGACCATTCGAGTGGAAACCAGTGGGGTTGAGAGTTCTTGCTTGCCATGCCCGGTCACTTGGTGAAAACCGCGCGTGGGACCTGCCTCAGACTCTTGAGTCGTTCAATATTCACTTTTGCCATGGTCTGGAGTTCCGGAGTCTCGATCACAGCAGGTAGTCCCTGAAACCTCGGGTCGCTCAGCAAGAAAGCGAAGGTGGCCTCCCCAATCTCACCCTCACCTATGTGGTCGTGACGATCCACCCGACTGCCCAGGGGTTTCTTGGAGTCGTTGAGGTGGAGTGCACGAAGGCGAGAGATTCCGAGCAGAGAGTCAAAACTCTCCCAAAAAGCTTCGTACTGCGGCCTGCTGCGCAGGTCGTATCCGGCAACGAAAATGTGGCAGGTGTCCACACAGACTCCCAGACGTGGATGGTTGTCGTTGCGGCGAATGACCTCGGCCAGGTGCTCCAGGCGGTGCCCCAGGCAGTTTCCCTGGCCGGCGCATGTCTCCAACAAAATGGGCGTGGGAGTGCTCTCGGTTCGCCTCAGGATCGTCTTGATGGCCGAGGCGTAGCGCCGGATCCCGGGGCCCGGACCGCCCGGGTGAGAGCCCAAATGGCAAACCAGGCCATCCACACCGAGGAGATGGCACCGCTCGAGTTCTTCCACCATGGTCAGGATGGATCTTTTACGGATCTTGTCATCTTCAGCGGCCAGGTTGTTCAGGTAGATGTCGTGGGCGATCACCGGGAGACCACCGTGGGCCGCGCGCTGGGCCTGGAAAAGGGCGATCTCTTCTGTGCCGAGGGGCTTGGCCTTCCACTGAGAAGGGGCGCGGGTGAAGAGTTGCAGGGCTTCGCAGCCGAGTTCAGCCCCCCGCTGGAAGATCTTGTGGGCGCCTCCGGCTGCGCTAACGTGAGCTCCAAGCTTTACCATATAGGGGTCCGACTGCAGCATCCACCGGCTTTTTCCTGCGTAACCACGCAGGAAGCATCCTTCACCGCCGGCGAACGAGACTCCATGGCCACTACCATAACGCTCCCCACCGCACGCGACCGGGACTTGGGAATGGTACTGCTCTTTCTCAGTGCCGTGACCTATTTCGCAGTCCCGCCGCTGGCCCACGAATTTGGATTTAATCGAGGTGTGGTGGCTATGTTTTCCGCCCCGCTCGGTGGATTGCTGATGATTCTCGGGATACTGACGGTGTTTTTTTCCCGCAAGGCGGTCACCGTCGAAAGTGGAGAAATCCGAGTCAAAGATGGATTCTTCAATAAGCCCCTGGTGTTGAAATACAGCTCTCCACCCACTTTCCGTTTGAGTGGATTTGAAGAAGACGGCAAGGTCCTGGGCAATGAAGTGTGGACCGTGCACATGGTTGATGATAATAAACAATACTTGATCGATCGCCGGGTGGGAGAGCAGACCTCCAGTCGCTCTCTGGCCGAACGACTGGCCAAAGCCGTGCGGGGCTCCATGATTGAATCTCACAACGGCCGAAGCTACGAATTCTCCACGGAGGAGTTGGATCTCTCTTTCGTGGAGCGAGTCCATCGTTATCCGGAAATGCTGGGACAAGAGGTCGATGAGCCTTCGGACAAAGTCATCGAACTCCAGAGAACCGATACAGGCCTGAAGGTACAGTGGTCGCTCATGCGCTCGGGCTTACTCTTTGAACTGCTTTGCGTATCGGCATTTCTGGTCGCCGCTGCCTTCGTCCCGCTTCCCGGGGGGCCCGGAGGAAACGCCTTTTCGCTGTACGATGTGGAAAAGGCTGAGGGTGATTATCGTTACTTCATTGGGGTCGCGGTCTTCACCCTGGTCTCCATGGTCATCCTCGCCGGATATCGCAACACTCTTGAGATCATCATTCCCAAGAGGGCCCAATCGAGAACGACCATCTGGGGGGTGCCGGTACGAGGAGGGCGCATCGCCCTGGAAGATCTGGAGCACGTGGCCGTTTCCATCACCAGCCGGGGCCCTTATCTCCAACTCATCAGCGATACGAAAATCTTGAGAGAGCGCTTGCCCGCCACCAATATCGCCAACTGGCTAGGCTGGGAGATCCGCAAACGCCTATCCGAAACCACGCCGGAAAAAACCTCGCATATTGAACAATCGGTAGAGATGAGCGCTTTCTAAATGGCGAAAGTTTTTTGCTTTTTACTTTTTCTTACGTCCCTGACGGGGGCTCAAGAGCTGTTCACCGAGTTGCAGGCCAGGGTCACTCCCGATGGTCCTCCTTTCACCTTTCGGGTTCTAGGAGATAGGGACGGAGCATCGTTTTCTGCCTACGGGATCCACGTGATCGCTCCGGACGGCGCTGAACACATGCTCGACCAGTTCGACTCCCTACTTCCTCCCGGCTCAGAGGTAGATGCCCTGTACGTGGAGGATATCAACTTCGATGGCTACGCCGATCTGCGGATCATGAAGTACCTTCCGGGAGGGGCCAACGTGCCCTATTATTTCTGGCTCTACGATCCCTCGTCCGACACCTTCGTGGAGGCCAAAGAGTACGAAGTGGTCCTGAGCCCCGAGGTCAATGCCCAGAGCAAGGAACTCATTTCCCGTCAGAGATTGAGTGCCACGGAGTTTGTGGTGGACTACTACCGGCCGCTGGGCTTCATTCCCAAACTGCTCCGGCGGGAGGAGCGTTCCTTTAACCCGGACGGTAGCAGCGTCCTGAAACTGTTTGAAATGCAGGACGAATCCGGGCTTCAATTGATGGAGACCAGGCAGTTACCACCTGAACCTTAGGATGAGCCGGGCCAGAGCTTTCGTTTGAGCTTGAGTAGATCGCCCAGCGTCTCGAACCGAGCATCTGGAGTCTTCCGCAGAAGCGGGGCGTAAAGAAGATCATCAAAGCTTATTTCGGAATCCAGGATCGCTTTGAATAATGGGGTGAACTGATCCGGGGGCACGACCCCCGCATGCGGTGCCTCGTCGGCTTTGCCCGACTTGAACTCCTCCAAGCGGCTTCGGATGCTGGAGTAGAGCACCCCAACTTCGTTGAGGCGGGAGGTGTCGGCGTCTTTTTTGTGTAGAAGATTGCGAAACTGACTTTCTAGTAGCTCCAATCTGGTGTACATCTCCAGGGCTGCCCGCTCGCTGAGGTAGCCGGAGCGAACCCCAACGTACATGCCGCGGAAGGCTTCTTGACGTTCTTCCACCAGGGCTTCCAGAGTCTCTTCCCTAGGTTTCTCCGAGGACAGCCCGAAGCGAGCAAACAACTTTCCAAAGAGCTCTCGCTTTTCTTCTTTCTCCTCGTCTTCGTTGAGCGTTCGACTGACCGAATGGAGAAAATACTTGAGGCTGAAGGGCTTAAAAAGGTAGTCATCGATTTTGAGCCGGATGGCACGAACAGGAGTGTCTTCGCTGGCGTACCCGGTGATCACGATGCACTTAACGTTGGGCTGCAGTCTTCGCAGCGTGAGAAACATTTCTACCCCGTCGATCCCGGGCAAACGAACATCGGTCACCACCAGGTCAAAGGTTTCTTTCTGAAACATCTCGATGGCGGTGGGCCCGTTGAAGGCGGACTGGACTTCGTGATCTTCTTCGACCAGTGTACTGACAAGGATATTATTCATCGATTCGTCGTCTTCGACCACCAAAATTTTTGCCATGTTCGAGCATTCCATCAGGGGCCGATCCGGTCCTGGGGGAAACGGGCACACAACGGCAGAAGGGGCCGAAATGAGCAGCATTTCCGAGAGGGTTCAGGCTCTCTATGAAAAGTATCCCTACCCTCCCAGAGAGCCCTGCGAGGCCATAGACCCTTACGTGGACTACGTGCACAGCCTCTCTGCTGAAAGTCCGGTAGCAAAACCCAGCTTTCTCGATGCCGGGTGCGGAACCGGTTCTACCGTCCTGGGGGCGGCTCTTTTCCAGAAAGATTGGGATATCTACGGCTGCGATTTCAACCAGAGTTCGCTCCAAATCCTGGAACGAGATGTCAAAGAGTTGAACCTGAGCAACGTGTCTACTCGCCGGGTGGATCTGATGGAGTTTCCTAGCGACTTTGGACCTCCCGGGGGCTTCGATGTCATTTTCTGCACCGGGGTCATTCACCACACACCCGACCCGGTCAAGGTCTTGAAAAACCTGGCCGCTCGACTGGCTCCCCAGGGGGTGCTACGCTTGATGGTGTACTCGCAGAGAGGGCGAAGCGACCTCTACCGCTTCGTGCGGGCCTTGCAGAGCATAAAAGAGTGGCGCGAAAGGGGGCTGGAGGAACGTCTCTCGGCCTCCCGCGGACTCCTGCGCGAGTTGGCCCGGAGTGGAAAAGCAGAGGGCATTGCCCCGCCCAGTTTGCGAGGCCTCCTGGAGGGTTCCGAAGAGATCAGTCCCGCAGAATTTGCGGATCGATATTTACATCCGCACGATGCGCCTTATACACTGGACCTGCTGCGGGAGCATATCCAGGCGGCGGGGCTTCGGTTTCTGGGCTGGTTTGAAGCTCGAAACTGGGATCTGCAAGAACTGCTGCCCCGGGCTGCCGAGCGGGGTGACTTTCCGGATGATCCCTGGACCCGCTACGAAATCGTGGAGGACCTGTTCGATCGAGACCAGTACGACGTGTATCTGGTGGGGCCGGAGTTCCAGAGCAACCGAGCACCGGTAACCTACGACACCGTGCTGCGGCTCAACCCCCAGGTCCATTTGACCGAAACAACCTTCCGGGGGTACCCCAAGAGCCATCAGGCCCGGCTGCTTTTTTACCCGGAGGAAGAACTGGACTATCCCCAGGCCAGGATCGCCAGGGCGGTCGCCGGTCGCTCGGCAAGCCTCGGAGAACTCCTCGCCGAGTGGGGAGAGAAACGGTCCGAGGAGTGGCTCGACTCGGTTATTCACCTGGTCGAGCGAGACATACTTTATCGGTCTTCCAGGGGCGTGTCGGAGTAGGTTACTGGCCGGGTTCCGACTCTGAATGCACCAGGGTGAGCAAGTTCTCGCGGGTGGAGTCGAACTTTTCCTCGGCAAAGGGAGTACTTTCCAGCAGGCGGTAGGCTTCAGCATACATCCGCTGATCGATCAGGTAGGCGAGATAGATGCTGAGAGGGGTCAGCTCGCGGGAGTCCTGATAGGCCCGAAAAGAGGCCGATTCTCGCTTTTCCACCTTTCTGCGGAGACTCTTAGGGGCTAACACGAAGCTGGTCTTGGTGGTAGAATTGAGGTTCGAGCTGGTACCGGGGGTGTAAATCGAAGTGAATTCAACCTGGTACTCCTTGCCCTTACGAAGTCCCAGGCTCGAGAGATCGAGGACAGGTTCGGTGAGATCGCGCCACCCTTTAACCACCCCGTCGGGAGTCGAAATGGTAACGGAGTGAGCCACCACACCATCGCCCACCGCCCACACAAGCTCAGGCTTGAGGAGTACTCCCTGGGACAGCAGAACGGAGGGTTTTTGGCTCAGGTCGCGGTGATGCACGGCACCCAGTGTTCGGGAGATGTCTTTCACCATACGCTTGGAAAGACCGCGTCCACCGTGAAAGACACGGCTTTTTTCCTGACCTTCGACCAACAGAAAGTGCTCCTGCAAACGCCCTTGCTTCGGTCCGGTTAGCACCGCGCGGGAGCCGTCCTTGCGGCAGGTAATGGTGAGCCTGTCACCGGCTTCAAGCTTGAGGAGCTCTCCCTGGTAGACCTCGCTTAAAAGTTTCAAAACGGTGTCGTTGGCTCGGGGGGTGCCGCTGACATCGGTTACCATGTAAGGTTGGGCGAGGCACGGGGCAATAAGCCCCCATAGAATGAAGAGGATTTTACTTAGACTTTTGTTCATAGCGGCCTTTGAGTTGAGTTAACAAGACAGTGCGCGTTCCCGCTTGCGGTTGAAACGCCGGTTCGTGGACGAGCCTGATGGCGTCAGTCAGAAAGTTGTTGTGCCACAAAAATGCCAGATAGGAGGTCAGAGGGGTGAGGTCCGAGGGATCTTCCTGGTAGAGTTCCCAGGCTTTGTCCTTTTTCTCAAACGCCTCCTCGGCGACTTCCCGATTGACCAATTTGAAGTCGGTGTTGATGGAGTGGTGGACATCCTCGGTGATGCGGCCGTCCTCTTCCTTGCGCACCGGCGTGAAGGAGATAAAATACGGCGTCTCTTCCTGAAGGTTCAAGCCTTCGAGACTGATGATAGAGGGCTGGCGAAGCTCATTGGTAGAGGTATCCCCGTCTACCCAGGGCCACTGCTTGATCACCTCTCCGTCCTGCTCGATGGTGATCTTACAGGCCGGGTAGTTCGGCATCGGAAGCCACGCGATCTGGGGATCCAAAATCGCCCCCGTGGTCAGGAGGAGAGGCTCTCCGACCCGGACCGAAACCGCTCCCATGGTCGAGGAGACGTTTTTCAACTCGTCGGTGGTGGTGATGCGCCCGGGCAGTATCTTTACGGAGCTTGAAGCGCCCGCAACGCGGCGAAAACCGTTCTTGCTTAAGTGTCCCGAAACCGGACCGCTCAGGACCGTCCGCTGCCCGTTGGTTAGCATGGTCAGGGTGAGGCTGTCTCCGCTCTTGACCTTGATCTCCCCTTCCGAGAGCTTGCCCAGTAGCCGGACCGGACGGGTGCTCTGCCCGGGTTCCTGGATGGTAGGGATACCTTTAAAATCGGTGACGATGAAGGCTTCACTCTGAGCCCAGCCCGCCGCAGCGAACAGCAATCCGAGCAGCCCCACAAAAAACAATCTCTTCATAGTTTCGATACCTTTATCTCGTAAATCTCCACGGGATTTTCACGGCCCTTTACGGGATGATCCCCCAATGGATTCAACTCTAATCCTTTTGGCAGGCCTCCTGCCAGCTTAACTGTTTCCTGAGAAACCAGAGCCAGGGTTCCAAACTGCTTATTCAGACCCATCACCCGGGAAGCGAGATTAACGTCGTCTCCCACCGCGGTGTATTCCATCCGCTCGGAAGAGCCTACGTTTCCACAAACCACGGTGCCTGAGTGGATACCGACTTTGATCTCGTAAAACCCTACCTTGCCCTGGGCCTTTCGCTCCAGTTCCCACAGCCGCTGAAAGGCTTCCACGGTCATCTCCAGGGCCGCACGGGCGTGATTCTCAAGAGGTGAAGGTGCTCCGAAGATCACCATGATTTCGTCTCCCACGTACTGACGAATCACCCCCCCGTGCTTGTGGATGATGTGAGCCATCTCCTCAAAGAAGGCGTTGACCATTTCGATCAACTCCGCCGGCCTGACTTTCTCGCTCACGGTACTGAAGTTGTTGATGTCACAAAACCAGATGGTGGTTTCTACCGTCTGGCTGGCGCCCAAACGAGCCAGGCTGGGATCTCGTAGAATCTGTTCCACCACCTGGGCCGGGGCATACTTCCCAAACAGTTTCTCCGCGTTCTTTCGGGAACGTTCCACCGTAAAATAGCGAAGCACGTAGCAGCTTGCGGCGGTCAGAAAAATCACCAGCAGTACTGCCGATACATCCCATACCCTTCCACTGTGAGTGAAGGACCAGGCCGAAAAAGTCGCCCAGGTGCAGCCCAGGAGAAAGCTGATAAGGAGAGCCGGCAAGGGAGACATGAACACGAAAAAAGTCGCCGTTAGGACGGCCAGGACGAGGACTGCGAAGACCTGCCAATCGGGAGGAGCCGGCTTCAAAAAGTCGCGATTGAGCAGAGTGTGGATCGCATTCGCGTGGATCTCGACTCCGTACATGTCAGGCTCTCCAGTCGAGAAGGGGCTGCGGTGGGCGTCACCCAGGCGGCGGTCGTGGGGTCCGTACAGAACGACCTTACCGGTCAGATCGGGAACCTGGCCACGGTAGATGTCGACTGCCGAAAAATACGGAAAACTCCCGGCGGGACCGCGATAGTTCAGCCAGAAACTCCCCGATTCGGATTGTGGAACGTCCTCTGCTTCGGGACCACCCGCAAGCTTAGACGAAGCCAGGCCCAGCGAAGGCCAGTCAAGAACTTGCCCCCCTTGCTGCACGGGAACCGTCAGCAGGTACTGTCGAATCGCGCCGTCTCCGTCTTCATCCAGGTTCAGTAGGGCCAAATTCGGACCGGCCATAGCCTGGAGGCTCTCCGTGGGCAGGTTGAGTTTTCCGCTGTCCAGGTGGGCCCCTATGACCACATTTTCTCTGGCCAATAGGGCCATCTCCAGTTCGGCTTGAGTGAGTATCTCAGCCAGCAGTTCAAGGCCCGGGCCCAAGGTCTGGACCGATTGGGGGTCGAGCTCCCACAGCAAGTCAGGGGTCACAACCAGGGCGTTAGCGCTGCGGAGATTTCCGACGATCGTGGCGTGGACGTCGCTCCATAAGGAAAAGGGAGCGGTGATCTCGCTGAGCGTTCTGGCATCGATCCCCACCACCACGACCTGAGTGTCCGAGATCTGTTCCTGGCCCACGTTCCAACGATAGCGCAGATCCTGCCAGGGATACTCCAGTCTCTGGTGAGGCAAAAACGGGATCGTGAGCGCCCACAGGACCGCGGCCAGCAGACATTGGAGAAGAAGCTTTTTGCGCCAGGCACTCATAAAGTCTGAGCTTTCGTTACGCCCTCGAGTCTCACCCTGCTTCGGAAGGTTTTTCCGCAGGCTATTCTTTGAGAGCTAGGGCAGCCGCAACGGCGGCCTGTGCGTTGAGAGCACCGGCACCCACGGCCACCGGATCACCCTCTACGGGGCGGGCGGTCCGGGACAAAATCTCTTTCACCTGGGAGGGAGTCAGCCGGGGATTTGCTTCATACATATGAGCCACCACCCCCGCTACAATGGGAGCTGATTCGGAAGAACCGGACTGCGTTATGTAGGCCGGGCTGGAGCCGTTCTCCCCCATCACGGGCTTGACCTCATAAAGCTTATTGAGAAGGCGCTTTTGGACCGGTGCGGGCAAATTGTGGAAACGCTCGGGAAGGAGTTGCCGGGCGATCGATCCGGCTTCCTCTTCGTCGGCGCCGGGGAGCCTGGACAGCAAGGCGTTCTGAAGCTGTGATTGAGAGTTCGTGGAGTTGGTGGACATGATCGAGACACCAGGGGCCAGGATGTCAGGCTTAGGGGTGCCGTGGATGGATAGGCCTCGGCTGGAAAAGTCGGCGACTTTGTCATCGGAGGGATCCTCCGGGGTCTGGTTCGTGTCCAGGGCCCCCACGGCGATCACGTCGGGGTTGCCGGCGGGGGTGGCGATGGGTGATTTGTCGGCGAAGTTGCCCACTCCGGCAACAACCGATATGCCCGCCTCGCGGGCCAGATTGAGGGCGTAGGCCAGGGGGTCGATGGGGATGATGGCACCCGTTTTGGGGTCGGTCTGCTCCAGGGTCGGCAGCACGAAAGAGCAATTGACGACTCGAATGTTGTATTTTTCTTTGTTGGCCACCACCCAGTGCATGCCCCGGTTGATCGAGTCGATGGATTCGGCCAGGCCCTCGCCTTGGGCCAGCTTGACCTTCATGGCGAAAAGCGTGGCTTCGGGAGCTATACCCCGGACGGCCCCGTTGGAAGAACCACCATTGCCGGCCACGATCCCCAGGGTGTGGGTCCCGTGCCCCAGGGGATCACCGTCGAAGACATCGCCCTGCGTGGTGGCCACACCCACCACGTTTCCTTTGAGGTCAGGGTGGGAGAGATCGAACCCTTCGTCCATCACGACCACACCCACACCTTTGCCCGTGGTGGGGAGACGACCGACGTACTGGGTGGGAGATTCCCAGGGATTGCGAGAGCCAATATTCATAGTAAGGCCAGTCTAGCCTGCGGGAGTGAAAAAGATCTTAAATCAATGGTATATTTCAAGTCATGAGATTTTTACTCGCAGTTTTGCTTCTACTCTGCTTCGGCGCCCCGGGACTGGCCCAGGAGATGGAGACCCGGGTCTTCGTCTTAAACGCCCGGTCTGCAGAATCTACGGTAGAAATCGTTCGTCCGATGCTGAGCCCGCAGGGGAAAGTCTTTCCGGAGAGCCGGCTGAACAAATTGGTGGTGAGGGATATTCCTCAGGTGCTGGCAGAGATTGAGTCGCTCCTCCAGCAGATCGATGTCCACGCCCCCCAGGTCAGGATCACCGTGGAGATGCACGGAGTGGCTCAGAGTAGCGGTGGGCTGGTTGCTGTAGGGGTGGACGGCAAACGCCGGGGAGGGGTGACAGGCGCGGTGGGGGGGAGTTCCACAAAGAGCAACCTGCAGAGCCAACAACACCTGGTGGTCATGAGCGGTGAGCGAGGAGTGCTCCATTTCGGCCGGGATCTTGTGACGGTAAGCCCCTATTTTCAGTTTGCCAACGGGTTGGGCTTGCTGCCCCCTGGACTGGTTGTCCAGACGGTGGGCACGGGGTTTGCCGTGGAGCCGGTGGTGGTGGGTGATACGGTTCGCCTAAGGGTGACCCCCTGGATGAGTTTTCAGGGCGCCCACGGGGTGAGCGAAGTGATGGTCAACGACGCTTCCACCAGCGTCGCCGTCCCCTCTGGACAGTCGGTCACGATCTCTTCCGGGGGCTACAGCGAAGAAATTCGAAACCGCAGCTTCGGCCTGGTCTTTGGTTCTGGCGTTCGCACCGGATCACAGAGTGCCAGCGTGACGCTGACACCCCGGATCATGGATTATTAGAAGCCTAGCCGGTCAGGCTCCTAGACGGTGAAAATACCGGCTGAGATCAGGGCCAGAAAAACCAGCAGCGTGACCCCGGCCCCGACCAGAGCTGCCGGCCAGGGAGAGGATGCCTTGACGGCATCCGGTTCGGGGGAGGCACTCAGCAATTTTTGTTCGTTTTCTTGGCGTTGTTCTTCCCGCGAGTTTTCCTGGGTTTGAAACCATTCCAAGACTCGAGCCTGGGTGGCAGAAGTGCCTTCCTGTTCTCCCAGCGCTCGCTCCAGCGCGAAGGTCCGCTCGTTGAGAGAGATGATGTGGGCATCGCGCTCCTTGAGTTCGCCCTTCAAGCTTCGATTTTCATCCAGAATATAATCGAAAAAGCTCTGCCGGGCGTTCCACTCTTCTTCACCTTCATCATCATCGTCGTCGTCCTCGTCAAAGTCATGGTGTACGATGGCGCGAACCTCCCTGGTACTGTCGTCCTCCGGACGGGTCTTCAGGCGAACCTGCGGAGGCTCAGGGGCTCCGTAGATCTGCGGCAAATTGGACGGCCGAGAGCCAGGATAGAGTTCATCCAGACTCTCGATGTTGATCATCCACATAAATCCGCCAAACTCCAGCGGTTCTTTGCGGCCGTCGAGAAGACCGGCTTCGATCTTTCTTCTCAGGGTTTTCTCCGACTTCTTGCACAGCACGGCCGCTTCTTTCAGAGTTACTTCCACAAAAATCTCCTTGAATAAATTTCTAAATTTTCATACAAGAACTTGAAAACTTTTCCTGCCGATCCCCCTGGACTTTTTCTGTCCCGCCCTCCCGGCGAAGGCTGTCCCCCCCTCCCAGCGGCGCCGTACACCCTCCCCGGCACAGATTTTGGCTTTACCCAGGCGGGATCCTCAACTGTCCGAAGAAGTAGCCGAAGAATGCATCGTACCCTCTGTCTGATACTCGTTTGGCTTTTGCTTGGGTCTGGATGTCGAAGTGGGCCTGACAGCCCCGAGTACACGGCCACTCCGGAAGCCGGGCCCTCAGAAATCCCGGCCGACTCCGCCGAGGAAGACGAACCGGCTGTCCATCTGCGCAAGACCACCATCAAGACCCGGCAGGGTCAGAAATGGGAGTTGGAAGCGGGTGCCATGGATTGGAGCGAAGAGGGCAACCGGGCCAAAGCCACCGATGTGAACTGGTGGTTGATCGACGAAAACGGTCAACGCTGGGTTGAAGTGCAGTCGCCGGCGGCCGATATCGATATGGACCACGAGATCGTGACCTTCCAGGGAGAAACCGTGGCCACCAGGCTGGGTTTTCCGGAAACGCTGGAGGTACAGCATCTGGTGTACAAGGGTAAGGATCGAAAATTCTACGGGTCTGGGGGCGTGATCTGGAAAAGAGCCAATGTGGAGTTGAGCGGCGAAACGTTGACGGCAACTTCTCAACTGGATAAGGTGCAGCTCAGGGGAAACGTTCGGGGCAAGAGTATCGGCGGGTTCGAATGGCACGATGATTAAGACGAGACGGACAAGGAAGACCTCGTGAAGATCGAGGTGAGGGAGCTGGTCAAGAGCTTCAAGCGCCGCTGTGTGGTCAAGGGTGTCTGCTTGGACGTCTCTCAAGGCGAAGTGGTCGGTCTGCTCGGCGCCAATGGAGCAGGTAAGACGACCACTTTTTCCATGATCGTGGGCCTGCTAAAGCCGGATGAGGGGAAGATCTTTCTGGGGGGCGATGACATCGCTCGCTACCCCATCCACCGACGAGCCCGGGCCGGCGTCGCTTATCTGGCCCAAGAGCCATCGGTCTATCGAAATCTCACCGTCGAACAAAATATCTGCCTGGCCTGGGAGATTCACGGTGTGAGTCGGAAGGAGCGGAAGGCAAAACTGGAACGACTCCTGGATGACTTTTCCCTCCACAAAGTACGCAAGAGCCTGGGAATCGAACTCTCCGGTGGGGAGCGCCGTCGGGTTGAGATCGCTAGAGCACTCGCCCTCGAGCCGAAGTTCTTGCTGTTGGACGAACCTTTCACCGGGGTTGACCCGATAGCGGTGGCCGAGATCCAGGAGATCGTTCTCCACCTCAAGGGTCGGGACATCGGTATTTTGATTACCGACCACAACGTCCGGGAGACGCTGGCCATTACCGATCGCAGCTACATCATCAGGGAAGGGCAGATTCTGGTCCACGGTGATGCCGCCACCATAGCTTCCAGTACCCTGGCTCGTAAGTATTATCTCGGCGAAAAATTTGAGACAGGTTTCGAAGGGAAGAAACCCGCCGAAAGCGTTCCTGTTCAAGAGGTGACAGCAGGCTGATCGCCGTGAAGATTCTCGATCGTTATATCTTGAAAGAGCTTCTGGGCCCTTTCCTTTTTGGATTGGGTGCATTTACCATTCTCTTTTTTTCGGTGGAGACACTGATCGGGGTGGCTCGCATGATCTCCGAATCAGACGTGCCGTTCAACGAGGTTATCGAGTATTTGGCCTGTCGGCTCCCCCAGGTTCTGATCTTCACCTTTCCCATGGCTACGCTCATGGCGTGTCTGCTGACTTTTGGGCGCCTCTCGGGAGAAGGGGAGTTGACCGCCTTGCGCGCGTCGGGTATCTCCTTTGTGAGGATCGCCTTTCCCGTACTGGTGTTTTTCTTTTTCCTCAGCGGCTTTAGCTTTTGGATGAACGACACGGTTGTTCCCGACCGCATGCGGCGAGCCTACGATATTTTGATCGGATCGCAAAAGGAAGACATCATTCAGAAAGCCTTGCTCACCGCTCCCCGCTCCCTGAAGAACGGCCTGGAGCAGAGCATCTACGCCCACAAGTTCGACCTGAAAGAGCGATCCATGCAGGGGGTCTACATTCATTACTTTCACCAGAATCGGCGAAAGCGTGAGATCTACGCAGAAAAGGCGCGCTGGACCGGAGAGCGGTGGGAACTCCGCAATATGCGCACGGTGGAGTACAACCAGGACCAGGAACCGGTGTTCGAGGCCACCGCCGCAGAGGGCTGGACCGGTCTACAGCCGGATGAAGCCCCTCCTGATCCAGAAGAGCTGAGCAACCGCACCCTGCGGCCGGAAGAAATGACCAGGGCCGAACTGAAACGAACTCTGGACATTTTACACCTGGAAAACGACCCCATTCTTCGCTCTAAGATTCATCGTTATCGAGTGATGTATCACCAGAAGGCCTCGCTTCCCTGGGTCTCTTTCATCTTCGCCACCTTCGCCATTCCCCTCGGCGTGCGACCCCACCGCTCCAGCAAATCGATGGGACTCGGACTTTCCCTGGTCTTTATTCTGGTTTATTACATCCTGATGACCCTGGGCATGGTGCTGGGGGAGGCCGGCAAGTTGGATCCCATGCTGGGGGCCTGGCTGCCCAATATCATCTTTGGGGTCTTAGGTTTGATCTTTTTGACCAGAGCCTCCCGTTCATAAAGTGTTTGCGAAACTTTTCACAGACTGATATGTTATGGGGGTAGAAGAGGGGCATACCTGAGTATAATAAGGTGGCCAGATGAAGAAAATTTTAGTAGTGGCGATGGCCTTGCTGTTGTGGCTCCCCGGAGCAGCAGACCAGGCGGATCTTTCCCGATTCGATGCCGTCGTCGATTATCTCGTGGACAGCTCAAAGTTTCAGCCCAGCAAGGAGTCGTTGCTATCCACCGCCCAAGGAGCTTTGACCGGCTCCGCCAGTGTCCGAGATGCTCTGCAATCGGCTGACGATGAAGGCCGATTGCACCGCAACCTGATAGAAGCCCTCCTTAAATCGTTAAACGATCCCTGGGCCCGTTTGTATACCCCGGAAGAAGTGGTCAGGTTGCGGGAGCGTATGAGTGGCGACCGCAAGAGCGCTATGGGGGTCATCGTGGTACCCTCCAAGACTCCCCTCTCCTATCGCGTGGTGGGTGTCTCTCCCAACGGCCCTTCAGAGGGAAAACTGTTCTCCGGTGATTCGATCGTGTGGGCCAACGGAGTAGAAGCCTCCCAGGAAGACTTTTTGGATGTACTGGTAGGGGAAGCCGGCCAGATAAACCATCTCAAGGTCCGTAGCGAGAATGGAGAAACCCGGGAGGTCCGGGTGACCCTGGGAGACTTCGATGCTCCTACCGCATACCTGGATGACAAAGAGAAGGGGATCATCAAGATCACGAGTTTTGGCGCCGAGACAGCAGCTGAACTCAAAGAGGCCATGGCCGAGCTTGAGGGTAGACCGGCGATCATTGATCTCCGATTCAACGGCGGCGGCTACGTGACCGCGGCAGTAGCCAGTTCGGACCTTTTTCTGGACCGGGGAGTAAAGATCGTGACCACCGTCTCCCCTAAGAAACAGGAAGTTCATCTTGCCCAGGACGGCGTCACTTTCGATCAACCGGTTTGTCTGCTGGTCAACGGTCGCACCGCCAGTGCCGCCGAGATCTTCGCGGCTGCTCTACGAACCAATGCCAACGCCTTCATCGTGGGCGACACGACTTACGGAAAAGGCTCCGTGCAGCGACTGGTCAGCTTACCCGGCAACTGGGCGGTAAAGTACACCACCAGCCTGTATCAAACCGCCGATGGGGTGTTCATCGATAAAGTAGGACTGAAGCCCGACGCCGAGATCGACATGGAATTGGCGCTGGCCTCCAGCAAAGACGACACCCAACTGGCCCAAGCCCTGGCCTGGGTCGACAAAATGAAAGCCGAACCGGTAGCTCAGGACCTGGCCCGAAATAACTTCCCGATTTCGAGCGCCGATCCATCCCTTCTGGCGGCGTCGCTTCGTCCTCATTTATTCCCGATAAACCGCGGCCGAAGCATCTTGCCAGAAGGGCGCCTCGACACTGGAAAACCAGAAAGTTATTCCGGGCCAAGTCCTAGACGTTAGGAGACAAGGAAAGCGGGCATCCGAAGATCGGCCCTCGTGGATGGGAAACGATCTTCTTGGCAAGAACCTCCTTGAGAGGTTCTCTGGCGTATTGGCGCTTTCCCCGCACCAGGGTGCCGTAGTAGCGAACCCGTCCACCCTGGTCAAGGATGACCGTGGTGGTGGTGGTACTGACACCCAAATGATGGGCGAGCCGACTGTCGGGATCCATCAGCACTTCGAACTCTGGGTGATGTTTGTCCAGGTAGGCCTGGACAGTCTGGGGGGTGTCGTTTTTAGACGAGGCCACCACCACCACCCGGGCCTTCCCGGCAAACTCCTTGCTCAACTTGGCAAGCGTTGGCTCGGAGGCACGGCAACTACCGCACTCAGAACACCAGAACGTCATCACCAGGACCCCGGATGGCCCGCGAAGTTCGGAAAGAGTGACTTTCTGGTTAGACAGACTCTGAAGGGTAAAGTCGGGAAGAGTTTTGCCGATGGGCTGGGCAGAGGCCCAGACAGTGACCAGGAGGGTCAGCAAGAGGGGGTAGAAGATTTTATTCACGCTCGGGAGTTTTGCGGTCGAGCAAGGTTTCCTTTATGAGAGGGTACGCCAGCGCAGCCCTTCAAACCGGGCGTAGTCTCGGTCGTAAGTAATCCATTCGCAAGACCATTCAATGGCAAGTGCGGCAAGCCAGGCGTCCTGAACCAAATTTCCAGTAGCCTTGCTTTTTCGGCAAAGGTCTTCAAAGAGAGACCAATGTTGGTTGCCTGGAGTGACGATTACCGCCCGTGGATGGTCCAGAAGCGTGGTAACAAATTTTAACGCCTGGTCAAGTGCAGAAGGCTTTTGGTAGATCTTTGGATGAGTCGAAATGCGTACCATTCCCGACAAGACCTGGGGAGACACCCCAAACGCCGAGGCACCGTTGACAACACCTTCTAGCCAATCGCGAGCTTCTTTATGAGTTTTGGAATCCGCCCTGAAAGCGTGCAACATAACGTTGACATCCGCAAGCGTCATTCTTGCTCCATCGCTTCGAGCAGTCGAGCACTGTTGTCAATGTCGATTCCCGGCAAAGTCCCGCCTCCGGCCCGACAGATCGGAAGGTCCACCTTCTCAACGTCCTGTCGGCGCCCGGCCAGAACGATTGTCAAACCTTCCTCTATCAGCGCAGTAATGGTGGTTCCTCGATGCCTCGCCTCGAGCCGTGCTCTTTCCATGAGGCCGTCGCTAATTCTGATTGTTGTACGCTTCATCCATATAGCATATTGCTCTAGACACGATATGTCAAAACGGCCATAGTCCCGGCAAAGGCCTCCTCACCCGGAGGCGGAATATCTTTTTGTGGACGCAACTCATGAAGTCATAAACCAGGTACCCCCCCTGGCAGGCTACAGCCTCTACCAGGTCGACCCCCTGCTTCAAGAACTGTCTTTGCCCCCCGAGGCCCGCGAGCGACTGGCCGCCTTCGGGGCTCGGCTGGGGGAGCCCGACACCATCCGGGCCGGGGAGTTGGCCAACGAATGCCCCCCTGTACTGCACACCCACGACCGCTGTGGACACCGCCTGGACACCGTGGAGTTTCATCCTGCTTATCACCGCATGATGGCCGCCGGAATGGAGTTCGGCGTGCATTGTCTACCCTGGACAAAAGAGAGCCCGGAGGTGGCCACCCATCTGGAGAGGGCGGCCGGACACTACATGCTCAGCCAGGTGGAGTCAGGGGTGGGCTGTCCTCTCACCATGACGTTTGCCGGGGTACCGGCACTCAAGAATTCCGCCCCCCCGGAAATCCTGAAAACCTGGATTCCCAAACTCACGGCCCGGCAGTACGATCAACGGTTTGTCCCGGTGGAGGGAAAGACCGCAGCCACCATGGGCATGGCCATGACCGAAAAGCAAGGTGGCTCGGACGTGCGGGCCAACACCACCGTAGCCCGGCACCTGGAGGGCGATCACTACTCCCTGCGGGGGCACAAGTGGTTTTGCTCGGCTCCCATGTCCGACGCCTTTCTCACCCTGGCCCAACTGGAGAAGGGGCTGACCTGCTTTTTCGTGCCCCGTTGGAAGCCGGACGGAACCGTCAACAACCTGCGGGTGCTCCGGCTGAAGAATAAGATGGGGAACAAGTCGAACGCCTCCTCGGAGATCGAGTACGAGGACGCCTGGGCGGTGAGAGTTGGGGAAGAAGGGCGAGGGGTACCCACCATCATCGAAATGGTGAATCACACTCGCCTGGACTGCGTCATCGGTAGCGCGGCTCTCATGCGGGCGGCCCTGACTCAAGCTCTCCATCACGTCTGCCATCGCCGGGCTTTCGGAGCCCTATTGAAAGATCAGCCCCTCATGGTCAACGTGCTGGCCGATCTCTGCCTGGAGGTGGAGGCCGCCTGGCAGATGATCGTTCGGTTGTGCCGCGCCTACGGCCTTGCCCAGCAGGACGAAAGCGAGCGCAACTTCGCCCGGGTGGCCACGGCGGTGGCCAAGTTCTGGGTCTGCAAACGCACCCCGTCCATGGTGGTGGAGTGCCTGGAGTGTTTGGGTGGCAACGGCTACGTGGAAGACTTCCCCCTGGCCCGCCTCTTTCGGGAGTCACCGCTACTCTCGGTTTGGGAAGGCTCCGGCAACGTCATCTCTCTGGATCTCTTGCGCTCGCTCAACAAAGAGCCCGAAAGTCTCAAGATCTTTCTGGGTGAATTGTCGCGCTCCGAGCAAGTCACGCGGCAATCCCTGGAGGCCATGGTCTTAGACGAGACCGATCCCTTCGCGGCGCGTCGCTTCGCGCATATCCTGGCCACTCGGTGGCAACTTCAGTTGCTGGAAGGCTCTTCCACTCCGGGCGCCGCCGAGGCTTACCACCAGTGCCGAATCCAGCAAGGGTCACCGGTTTTCGGCCTTCACGGAAAACTTCAGCTAAGCCAGAAAATCCTGGAACGCTTTATCGCACCCTTTCTGTAAATCGTGAGTTTTCATGCAGGGACCTTCGTTGTTGCAACGGTAACTCATGGAGGCCGATGCTGATAGTTGTGCGCGTCATTCTGATTTTTTTGCTGGTCGCCGTGATGGCTGGAGGCATAGCCATGCTCGGAAATCAGTTGGGGCGCAAGATCGGCCGCCGAAAGATGACGATCTTTGGATTGCGCCCCCGCCACACCTCGATCTTCATCACCACCGTCACGGGCTCGATCATCGCCTGTTTGACGCTGGCTCTGGCTATGTTGTTTTCCAACGACGTACGGATCGTCATTCAGGGTAAGCTCGAAGAGGTTCAGAAACTGGAAGCCAGAGCCACCGAATTGCAGCGACAGATCGCTATCCTCTACGATGAAGCCCGGCGGGGAACCATCATCTGGAACTATGAGCAAGAGATCGCGCTTAACACCATCCCGGCCGGAGAGGATGCCCGGGCGGTCGCCACCATCATCGATTCTTCTCTAAAATACGCCAACTATATCTCGGTCATCAAAAACAACAAAGTCGCAGCCCAACAAAATGCGGAACTTTTGGAGCCAGAAAAGTTTTTACTTCTATATACACCCGAAGAGTTCGACGCCTGGGTACAGCAGTACACCGATCTACCGGAGCCGGTCGGCCTCTGGGTGGTGGTCACGGAAAACTGCCTTTTCGGAGACGCCGTACCTGTGACAGTACGAACTTTTCCCGTCAAATTACTCTATTCCGAGGGCTCAGTCGTCTACTCTCGAGAGGTCAAGGTTTCGGAGTTTTTGTTGGACTGGCACGTCTTTATTGAAGATTTGAAAAAGGAGGCGCTTCGTAACGGAATGATCGAATTCGACAACAGCCTGGGCGCCGAGATCGATGGTGACATGCTGGCCAAGATCTCCAGAGTCGTGGAGCACACGGAAGGGACCATCACCCTCGAAGCAGTGGCCAACCGAGATCTTTATAAAAGTAGCAAACTCGATGTGTCGATCCGGGTTAAACAGTAGTAGAATAGTGGAGAATGACCGGCGTTGCCCAGAAAATAGAGACTGACTGCGTGTTGGCCGTCGATCCGGGCCGAAAAAAGTGCGGCCTGGCGGTGGTAAGCTCCAGCCAGGGCATTTTGCACCGGGAAGTCGTGAAATGTGAGGAATTTGTTTCCGCCTTTCGCGACCTGTACAAGCATCACAATCCGTATCACGTCTTGCTGGGCAGTAGCACCGGCTCCAAAGAGATCGCCCAGGCGATTCTGGAGGAGGTCAACGTGGAGGCGGAGTTGGTAGACGAGAAACATACCACGGAAATGGCCAAATTTCGATATTTTAAGGAATTCCCACCCCGGGGGCTGTGGCGTCTGGTGCCCATCGGGCTACAGACCCCCCCGACGTGTTATGATGATTTTGCCGCCGTAGTTTTGGCTGAACGATACCTGGAGGAACAAGCGAATGGTCACTGAGAGACAAAACCCTGGAGTTTCCTGGACGAGACTATTCTCACTCTTACTCATTTTCGTGCTGGTGCTTACCACCGGTGCCGCGGCTCGAGACCGCAAGAAAAAAAACAAAGACAAGATGGACAACACCAAGGGCAAGATCATTCTGGCTGGACTGGTCCATTCACCCGCCGATTCCAGTGACGGCGGAAGCAAGATCGCCGATGGGATTGGAGGCGTCGTGGGTGCGAAGGTCGAGCTGGTGGGCACGAACTATACGACCGAGACCGATCGCAACGGCATGTTCTACTTCACCAAAGGGCCTGAAGGTCCGGTCACCATCGTCATCTCAAAGGATGGCTATCGCACCGAAACTCGCTCGGCCACCATCGACAAATCGGCCGGCATGCCGGAGAACATCCGAGTTGAACTGCTGCCGGACGGCGTGCAGTTCGTGGGCAACACCCCCACCGGCATGGGAACCCTCTACGTGGCCTTCTCTCCTCGCGTGGTCGACCAATCCAGTCCGCACACCCACTGGGACAAGAACCTGAACACCGTGCGCGCGGCCATCGCCGCAGGCGCCGACCCCTTGACACTGGAAGGCAATCGCGGAAAACCTCAGTCGGACCCCACCGGCAAGTGGAACAATCCGACCAGCGGAGCGGAGCAAACTATCATGATCTATCCGCCCAAGTCACCTTCTCGCACCGGCTTCCACAACACCAACGCCGCCCCTTACTGGCTCTGTTTCGACCAGAGCGGAGACACGCTCTACGTGGCCAACTCGGCTCGCCAGATTCAGGTGCTGGACGCGACCAACCAGAATGAAATCATCTACAACCTGCCGGTACAGCAACAGGGCTTCGTGACTGATCTCAGCCTTTCTGGAGACGGCAAGTACGTCATGGCCTCGGTCATGGCAGCCTCTCCCGGGGTCATGATGATCGACACCACCACCAAGCAGCCGGCCGCCTATCTCGCTGTCGAGGGGGTCGGCAGCATGACCCCCACCGCCGTGGCCATGCCCCCCAGCGGTGGCCGGGTCTTCGTGGTACTGGATGGACAGATGGGACAGGCTGGACAGGGACTGCTGGCCGTGCTGGACGCCTACACCGGACAGACCCTGGGTACGGCCCCCGTAGGCTCCAAACCCACCGGATTGGCCTTTTCTAAAGACGGTCGACTGGCCTACGTGGTCAACTCTGCCCAGGGCAATGTGACGGTGGTGGACTCATACTCCTTGACCCCGCTGGGCCTGCTGCAGGTCGGGGTCTCCCCCCAGAAGATCGCCCTCACCCCCGACGGCAAGAAGTTGTTGGTCACCAACAAAGGCTCCGACAATGTGTCCGTGATCGACGCCCAGGCCAACCGGGTGATCAACACGGTCTCGGTAGGCAAGGGACCTACCGACGTCAAGCTCTCTCCCGATGGGACCCGAGCTTACGTGTCCAACCGGGAGGACGGCACGATTTCAGTCATCGACATGACCACCATGAACCCCATCTACGTGACCGACGCCATGCCCAGGAGCAGCCCGATCGGTCTGGCTGTGCGGCCGTAACCGATGAGTACCGGTCAGAAAGTTTGCGGTTACACCCTGGACACGCTCCTGGCGAGCGGTAGTACAGGGACCGTGTACTCGGCCACCGACCCCTGCGGTCAAAAGGTTGCGGTCAAGGTCATGCCTCCGCCGAAGGGCGACTCGGCAGTCACTGTTTTTCAGCGGGAAGTTAGGATCGGCCAGACCCTCGATCATCCGTCGATCGTCCAGACGCTTCACACCTTCGCCCATGGTCCGGCCCAGTACGTGATCATGGAATTGGTGGAGGGCACCAATCTGAGAAGTGTCCTGGGAAAACCGATGGACACGGAGCGCTTTCTGGCCATCTTCGAGCCCCTGACCGAGGGACTCGCCAGGGCGCACTCCAAAGGGGTCGTGCACCGTGATCTGAGGCCGGAAAACGTGATTCTGACGGCCGACGGCTCGGTCAAGATTTTGGGATTCGGGTTGGCCAGACTGGTGCAGGAGGGTGCGATGGCCATGCCGGGACCTCTCAAGGGAGTGGTGAGCTACAGCGCCCCTGAGCAGATGGCCGATTCCAAGCGGTCAGGACCGGCCGGCGACCAGTACGCGCTGGGCATCATGATGGTCGAGGCGATGAGCGGAGAGTTTCCTTTTATCAAGCACGAGGCACCGTTGCAGGAGATCCTGGAACGAGGTAAGGGTGAGACACCTCGTTTGGCCGAATTGGAGCACGGTTTTTCCGAACAGGTTTACCAGGTCTTCGCCAGAATGCTCGCCCCCGAACCCGCAGACAGGTACCCCGACGTCCGAGAAGCCTGTCAGGCACTAAAAGCAGCTATTTTATCAAATTAAGATGACATCTCCAGCATGTTAACGTACCGTCAAGGCAGGAGATTGCCGCAACCATGTCGTTGCGGCACTAAACCCGGCTCGATATAATGGCAGTCGCACGAACTACGCTTTGAAGGGGTCAGGATCGTTGGCACTAGACAATTCGAATAACATCAATCTGAGGAGCCTCCTAGCCAGGGTAGGGCAAACCAAAGTAGATGGGCCGAAGAAGTCCCAGCCGACAGTCGATCAAGAGATCGCTCTCCCTGCAGACCGGGGCATCGACACCAGAGCCTTGCAGCAGCCTCCCACCGAGAGCGTCAAGGAAAGCCCGCAGAGCACCCCCACACCCGCGCCTCAGCCGGAGATTAAGCCGCAGGAAAGGGCTCCAGAATTTCAATCCGGGCCCCTCACGAT
This sequence comes from Vulcanimicrobiota bacterium, assembly GCA_041676625.1. Taxonomy (GTDB): domain Bacteria; phylum Vulcanimicrobiota; class Xenobia; order Xenobiales; family JADMJV01; genus JAEXNA01. Next base: position 762 of record JBAYRN010000047.1, on the reverse strand, counting down.
GATGAGTCCGGAAACCGGAAACTCTCTGAGTCCGCTCTCGGAGCCGGGCTTCTCCGCTCCCCTGATTCCTTTAGCGCTTATGGGAGCCGCCCAAGCTGGCAGGAGCCTCCCCAACACTCCCGCGGGAAACGCCTTTCGTCAAACCTTCGTCTACGCCGAGTCGTACGATCAGGATCGGGTGGATCTCCCCTTCCCTTATCCTGCCGGGCCGGACGGTCGGGTCGAACAGAACGATGTCGGCCCGGCGGTGGCTGGATTGAAGCATCTGGGTGCTCACGACGCTGCTCGCGGGCTTTTGGAAAACTGGCTGGAGCTGGGCGAGCGATACACGGCCCTACCCGGCAAGAACGAACTGGCCGAGTTGGGGCGTTCGGGGATACCCAGGCTCTCCACCATTCTTCTCGAGGAGTCCCAGAGTAATCCTGATCCTGCCTTCTTGCCGCGCTCTTACAAAGTGATCGCCGAAGATCTTGAGCAAAACTGGGGTGACACCTACTTCAAAGCCACCCCCAACGGGCTGACCCGTTTTTGCGACGTGGACTACTCCGACGACGCCACGCTCGCCGAGTCCGGAGGAGCCAAGAACGCCCACCGCTTCGAAAACGGCGACCCCATGCCGTACAACCCGGTGGATCTCAACGCCTATCTCTATCGCACGGAAAAAGATCTCCAGACCATGGCTACCCAAATGGGAGCCCGCTCCAGCGCGGCCGGAGACACGGCCGCCGCCCAGGATTGGAAGCAGCAAGCCGAAGTATGGGG
>JBAYRN010000046.1:0-40680 GCA_041676625.1 Vulcanimicrobiota bacterium | reverse complement strand
GAACTTCTTGAACCCTTTCGACTCCCGCATGGCCAGAAGGCAGCGGCCAAGGATCAGGCGATAAGTGGTCAGAGTGGCGGTAGCTCTGCGGGCAAACTCATGAACCTGCGACACCCCCAGAGTCAGCAGCATGTCCAGACGAAAGTAGGCGGGGTTTGTGATGTGAGATTTCATACCCTATTTTAACCCATATAGGCCATCTTAGTCAAAAAATAGACAGCAAGAAAACCGCATAACCAAGCCGTTGGAGAGGTTTTTCAAAGATGATCTAAGGGGCCTAAAAAGAGGCTAATGACAGAAATTTTCAAAAGATTGAATGGGTGCCACAGAGAGGCTTTGAGTGGGTCCTGAAGAGGTGTTTGAGAGCCTGGAGCCTCAGGTCTGCTGGCCTGGAGAGAAAAATTTCCACACCGTCCTTCAACCAGTTAAACCTATGGCCGCGAGGCGATTCAAGATAAAGTCGGAAGCCATTCGCCACACCATAAGGTCTGTCGAGAACACCACTGCTACCTCGCTAGAAGATTATGCACACAATGTGTGCATAATTCAGAGTCCGCTGGACCCGTGACCAGCTTCTTGTCACCAGTTAGCCATTCCTGGTACGCGAAGTCCTCTTCCTTTCGGAGGCATTTTCGCTCTAGCCAAACCTGCATCAACTTCGCTCCCAGGGTTCCGATGAGAGGAGGTTTGGCCTTCCCGGTTCCCGGAAACTTACGAACGGGCATAGACCATCTGATCGCGACTCTCGAGGTGCACCCCGCGGAATTCGAACCTGCAGCCAATGGCTTATGAGGCACGCTGCTCTGACCAGTTGAGCTCGAGGTGCAAGTCGGCGACTGGGGTGCCCCCGTGGAGGAGCCCTGATCACCGTTTTCTTTAGTGCTGCCGGACGGATTTGAACCACCATCGCCGGATCTTCAATCCAGTGCTCTACCGTTTCCTGGCCAGCGCACCGAGTGACGGTTGAGCGGCCTCGCGGATCGCTCAGCGTCGCTCCAGCGGCGTTTGTTTGATACAATAGGGATGTTGAAAGTGGAACGATGTGGAATATGTGAGCCGCAACAACCGGACCCCGACCGGCTGAAGCAAAGCGTCGGAGTCGATCATGAGTCAGTATTTTAGTGGCTTACCATTCGGTCCCTCGATCTATTATCTCTTCGTGGTCGCTCTTTTTCCAGTTGGACTTGGGGTTAGTTTCTTTCCAAAGGCTCGAAAATACGGTGTTTGTTTTCTCCTTTTGGGCGCTGTCTTGATTGGAATGGAAATATTCGGTCCGGAGATCGAATACAATCCGACGGTATCATCGCAAGAACTGACCGGAACCTGGCGAGACGGAGCAGATCGGCTAACTCTCAGGGAGGACGGTGCTTATGTCTTTTCTCGTGATGGAGTAGAGTATACCGGCATCTGGGAGAACGACGATTGGAATTTGAATTTGAGTCCTGGTCTGAGCAACCTAAGTTTCTATCCTAGAGTCATCCGGGTAGGTTCGGAATTGAGGATTCCAACAAATTTCCAACACATCGATCTTTGGGACGGTGACCTTGGACTTTCTCGATAAGTGGAAGCCCGATTGCCAATAGATCGCCAGTCTCCGACTCCCGAGTTGCAGGAAGGTAAGGGGGCTTCTTATCTTGACTAACCTTTTTGACCGCTCAACGTTTGTGCCGACCCGACTGGCTAGCCAGCCGCATTTCAAGACGCCTCTTGGAGTGTTAGAGTTGTCTGTATCAGTCGCAGGGAAGTGCTCATCAGAGCTCTCTCCGAAGGCATTTCAAAACGACGACCTGTCGGCACAGGTCTTCGTATATTCCCTTGACGAGGCCGCAGTCGAGCTGCTTCTCTGTCCCGCGAAGACCTTGTTGCCAAATGGGATGTCGGTTGAAGGAAGTAGAGCCAGCATCCTGCGGGTTAGTTCAGAGATTAACGATTTGAAGTTGTCATATTGCTGCTGTTGGTCTCCGAAGGTACCGACACCGGAAGGTGGCCCTAGCTGTGGAGAGCATTTGGAGGCGATGACTTGGGACAGCAAAGACACCATGGTCTCATTGGGAACGCCTGATGAAGAATATCTTGTTTGGCGCGTCGGCCGAGAGATTCCAACTCGGTGGAGGGAGTTCCTAAGCGCGAGCGATGGTTGGGGCTTCTACGTTCATCCGCTCGAGGACCGAGGAACGATCATAGAGTCACCCGGACTGATGAAGGGCGAGTCCTGTGAGCTGTATTTCAAGGTGGCTTGGTCTGAGTATCGTGAAGACGATTGCTCTACCTGGTTTGCCGTAGATGTCTGTTACGACAAAGACTTGCCTTGGTGGCCCGGCCAGGACTCTTTTGTAGTGAACAAGTGAGCCAAGAGATGTTGGTCGCCCATAGGTCACCAACATTTAGTGTTGAGCTAAACGGACGAATTAGGAAGCCCTAATTTACGGGCGTCTGAGGGTCTTGGGCCGTCCGATGATGAGCTTGAGATGGGACCAACTCAATTGCGCACACTCTGTGTGCGCAATCACCAGGTTTGGGCAGACTTCGGCGAAACGGAACAATAATCGAACTGGCGTTGGCTCCAGCCGTGGCCGAGCTCCTTTGTTGAGCTGCCTGCCAAAGTTCTCACAATCTGTTGACCGTAGGAAGCTCGCTCTTCCCGCTGCTGTTCCTATTCACGACTGGCAAATGTCTGAACTTGATGCGAAGAGCAAAGATTAGCCGAACATTGGTCTCAGCCAAGACCCCCTCGGTTCTGACTGTCGGCTCGCGAGAAGAAGGCTAACCCGAGCCAGACGCAGGAGCGTAAGGTCATAGCTGCGACCGTGCGTGTCTCGTAAAGGCCATCAGTGAAGATGTGAAGGCCGAAAGCCAGGAAGACCAGGACGGTCAGAGCCGCTATCGCTGCGGCAAGTGGAGCCGCCCAGGTTCGCCGACTCCAGATTCCTACTCCGGCGGTCACGTAGAAGAAGCCGGCGATGAAGTTGAACCAGAGGACAAACGGAACGATATTACCGGCAGCCAGTCGGGCCGCCTCCAGGAACAGCACGGATCCACCTTGCTTGATGGTCACAAGGCCGAACAGGATCGCGAAGGCGGAAAGGGGTTTCCGCCAGGATGATGTAGTCATGGGTGATGTCCTCTCACGCTCGCCGGTCACGCTCCTAGTGGCTTGAGAACAAAGCTCCCGTGGTGGGGTCTACGTAGAGTACGGTCTTCATCTCGTCTCCATATTGGTCGCGGGTAGTATCTTGGCTTTGGGTCACTTTGAGCAACGAGCCCTCTTGCCCAAACTCCAAAGTTTCCGCTTTGTAGTTCCCTTCAGAAATAGCCGCCTGTTTCAACACGAGAGACTCCTTGGCGATCACATCGGGGCGCTGGTAAGAGAGGGCAACCTGCTCCCGGTGGCTTGGGCCTTCCCCATAGACGCTACCCTCCGAGATCAAAACCTCTCCCCCGCGGCGCAACACATCCAAGGGACCGTTGTCTTCCTCATTCGCAATATCTTTAAACTGCTGGTACAGGTTCAGATACTCTGCACCGGTTCGACGCGCCTTCAGATCGAGTGCGCGCACATTGTCTAGTGGGCCCATGGCTCCTCCTTGTTTGCGACAGTATCACCAATGGCACTGTCGTAAAACTGGAACAGCTACCCGGGATGTTAAATTTTTTGGGATCGAGGCTCGATAGCGGTGCCTTCACTCCGGGCTTTGAGGAGTGATTGAGCCAAGCCAAGCGGAATAGAGCTGTATGAGTGCAGTGAGTCTCGATACCTTGCCCCTATTCCAGGTTTTAAAAGGTAAGGAGAGGATTCTTCTTGCCGGGGCCGGTGGCGGCTACGATGTCTTCTCCGGCCTGCCGCTTTATTTTCATCTTAGAAAGAGCGGGCACAAGGTATATCTGGCCAACTATACCTTCTCGGATATCTTGGGACTAGGCGACGAGAGGGACGCCTTAGTGGAAGTTACTTCGTCGAGCCCCGGCCCCGCCTATTTTCCTGAGAAGTACCTGTGCCATTGGCTGGATGCTTATGACCGCCCCGGCAGCACCCTCTATACTTTTAAACCCTGTGGGGTCGTGCCTCTCAGAGCGGCCTATCAGGCTTTGGTAGAGCGACTGCAAATCGATGCCATCGTTTTAGTGGATGGAGGCACTGACAGCTTGATGCGAGGAGACGAGCACGGCTTAGGCACACCCATTGAAGACCTGACGAGCATTGCCGCGGTGCAGGGCCTGGAGCTTTCAACCAAGCTACTCTCTTGCATCGGCTTTGGGGTGGATACTTTCCACGGTGTCTGTCATCACTATTTTTTGGAGGCTGTCGCTGCTCTCACCGAAAGCGGACATTTCCTAGGAACCTTTTCCCTGCTCCCGGAGCACGAAGAAACTCAACAAACCATCAAAGCCGCCGACTACGTCTATAGTCGCATGCCGAATCAGATGAGCATTGTTTTGTCCTCCATCCTCAATTCCGCTCAGGGCAAATTCGGAGACGTTCATGCCAGCCAGAGAACCCGAGGCAGTGAACTTTATCTCAATCCTCTCATGTCGATCTATTGGAGCTTCCATCTGCAAGGTGTGGCCGAGCGCTGCCTCTACCTCGACAAACTGGAAAAGACCCAAACGGCTGGGGAGGTACATCAGGCCATCCACCGATTTCGGGAGAATAATCAAAAAGACCATCGGCCTTGGCGGGACTTGCCGGTTTAGGCAAGCCACATCCGTACTTGAAACAAAATAGACACTTGACTTCTGCTGCTTCTATCGAGTATAAGTAGAACTATGTCCAAAAAACAAGAACGTCGAGAAAAAGTTTTTCAGTACACCTACGACCGGCTTATCAAAGGAGATCCGCCCAGCATACGAGAGGTGCAGAAGGCGGTGGGGTTTCGGGCGGTGGAGTCGGCTCGAATTCACCTGGATGCCCTGGTGAAGGAGGGGCGGTTGGTGAAGAAGGATGGTAATTCACGCGCCTATGCCTTGCCCCCTGAGGTCTGGGCCCAGCACACCTGCCGAGGGGTGCCGGTCTTGGGCCAGGTCCAGGCTGGAAGTCTGACCCTGGCTCTGGAAGAGGTGGAGGGCTACGTGCCGACCTCTCGGACTCGGCCGGGGGAAAAGCTGTTTGCGCTGCGGGTGAAGGGTATGTCCATGCAAGGCGGGGGGATTTTGCCCGGCGATCTGGTGATCGTGCGGCGCCAGGAGTCGGCCGATAACGGCGATATCGTGATCGCCATTGTGGACGACGAAGCCACCGTGAAGCGCTTTAAGCGAAAGGGGGAAAAGGTCTATCTATTGCCTGAGAACGAGGAGTTTGAACCGATTGTCTTCGAGAACCCGCAGGAAGAACTCAAACTGCTGGGCAAAGTGCTCGAAGTCCGTCGTTACTACGAAAATCCATGAACCGCCGGTTTGAGCATCTCCTCTTTCCCCAGGGAGTAGGCCTGGAGACGGCGCGCATCTCCCTGGGCTCGGAGCTCAAGCCATACACCCGCTGGGGTCTGACCGAGGTGTCGGGGAGAGGTGGGGGAGCCGGACTGACCCTGGCCTTCTCCTTGCTGCGAGAAGCCCAGCAGCGAAACGAGAGTGTGCTGTGGCTCAGCTCTGCCCTCAAACCGTTTTACCCTCCGGACGCTCAGCGCGCCGGGATCGATCTCCGACGCCTACCGGTGCTTTTTCTGCGGCGGCCTGAAGAGGCGTTCACGGCCGCCGTCAGGCTGCTGGGTTCGGGAGGTTTCAGCCTGGTGGTGTGGGACCTGGTGTCCTGGAAGAGGTCACTCCAGCAGTTGCCGCTGGCTTTTCTGGGCCGACTAAACGCCATGGCTCGCCATCACCGGGCCAGTGTGCTGGTACTTACCGACAAGCAAAAGAGCGATCCCTCGCTGGGCTGTCTGGTTGGCCTGAGGTTGCAAGTGGAAGCTCATCCGGGTTGCCCGGAGCTTTTGGAGGTGGAAGTTGTCCGAGATAAACGAGGGATCGTGGGAGAGGGGAAAAGATGGGATTGGCGATGCGGATTACCAGACGGCTTGCCTGCGTCTGCCCCGCTTCCCGTTGCAGCTTCTGCTCCAACAAAAGCCCGAATGGCGGGGTGAGAAAGTTGTCTGGCTTCCCGAACTCAAAGCCGATGCTCGAGTTCGCTATCTCTCCCCGCAAGCCGCGGAAGCGGGGGTGTTTCAAGGAGCGCGTTACGCCACCATCGTGGGGGTGGTGCCCGACCTCTTAGCCGGAACCTGCCGGACCGAAGAGCTGGCCCGGGCAGACCAACAGGTGGTGCAGCATCTGCGGCAGTTTTCGCCCCAGATCAGACGGCAGAGCCGGCATCTGGAGCAGGGGCTTTATCTGCTGGATGCCTCCGGCCTGGGGCGGGCTTTCAAGGGGTACAGGCGCTGGGCCGGCGAGCTGGTGAAAAGTTTGCGCAAGCTGGGCTGGGACTCTCGATTGGCGGTGGGCTTCACCCCCTTTGCCACCGAGATGGCGACCTACCACCTCACTTCCCAGCGGCCTATTCGGCTGTTTCAAAGCAGGGAACAGGAAGAAAAGCAGACCCTGGAGACCTCGCTCACGGCCTTTTCCCTTTCTCCGGAGCAGATCGGCCGGTTGGGAAAGTTCGGGGTGTTCACCCTGGGAGACTTTTTGTTGCTGGAGCCGGAAGAGGTGACAAAGCGCTTCGGGGGAGACCTTTGGGAGTTTTACCAGAAGGCCTCGGAGGCCATCTTCGCCGCCTTTCCTGTCTTGCCGGAGCCGGAGCCCACCCTCGCGCAGTTCGGGTTCAGTCATCCGGTCGACGATCTGGCGGTGCTTTTGCACTGCCTCCGCAAACTGCTTTCCGAACTCTTGCCGCGGCTTCTGGAAAAAGAAGAAGCGGTGGCCGAGTTGAGGGTTCAGTTTGTGCTGGAGGAAGGGACGGATCGGCAGCAACTGCTGCGCCCGACTTACCCCACCGCTGATCTCAACTGGTTGATGAGCCTGCTGCAGCTTCGTCTGGAGAAGCACTTTCAGAGGTATCCTTTGAAATGGGGGTGCCGGGTGGAGCGTCTGCTACTGGAGGTGAGAGGGGAGGCGGACCCGGAAAGACAGGGAGACCTCTTCACCGATTGGGCCTGGGATGCCGAAGAGACCGGAGAAGGGTGGGCAGGTCGCGACCGGGAGGCGGGCCTGTGGGCGCTTTCTCAGGTGCGCGCCGAGTTTGGAGAGAACGCTCTGGTGCGGGCCGAGTTATTGGATCACCATCTACCGGATCGAGACCATTGCTGGAGAGTGGAGAAGGAGAATCTGGAGTGGCTGAGCGGCTGGCCCCGGCAAGAGCCGAAGCCGGAGACCCCGCCGCAGGACCAGAGGATCCGCAGAATTTTGTACCAACCCGTGGGTTTGTCCCGGCGCGAGGATTGGCAAGCCGTCTACGGCCCTTATTCGGTGAACGGCGGGTGGTGGGGCGAAGCATCCTTTTCCCGGGAGTATAGCTTTTGCCAGAAGCACGAGCAGACCGCCTGGCTTTATGAAGACCTGACTAACGGCCGGATTCGGGTGCAGGGATGGCTGCAGTGAGCTACGCCCCCTTGTGGTGCAAGAGCAACTACTCTTTTTTAGAAGGGGCCTCTCACCCCGAGGAACTGGTTTCCCAGGCTGTGTTTCTTCGCTTGCCGGCGATCGCGGTGACCGATCGCCATGGGGTGTACGGCTTGCCCCGGGCTCACCAACGAATGCTGGAGTTGGAGTGTTCCACGAAGCTGCTTCTGGGCTCCCAGTTTACGGTGCCCGGTGGTCATCTGGTGCTTTTGGTGCAGAACCAGGACGGCTGGAAGAACCTGTGCCGTTTACTCACCGCCGGAGCCCGGGGCTCTGCCAAGGGGGAGAACCTCGTCTCCTTTCAAGAGCTGAGTGCGCACCAGCAGGGGCTTCTGGCTTTGTGGGGAGGAGACGGCAGCACCCTCTACGCTGAAGATGACGGGCTGTGGAAAGAGCAGGGCCAGGCCTTCAAAGAGATTTTCGAGGACAGGCTGTACGCTCTTCTCAGTCGGCATCGGTTGACCTCGCAGCTCCGCACCGAACCTCGAGCGGTGGTGCGTGCTCAGCGATTGGGGATACCCCTGGTAGCAGGGCGCGAGGTGCTTTATCATACCCCTTCTCGCCGCTTTTTGCAGGACGTGGTCACCAGCATTCGCCACGGAGTTCCGTTGGAGCAGGCGGGGCGCTTGCTCAAGCCCAATGAGCAGTACTCCTTGCTTTCGCCGCAGGAGTTTCTAAAGCTCTTTCATGATCGCCCGGAGGCGGTGCGGCGCACCCTGGAGGTAGCGGAGCGACTCGAGTTTTCTCTTGCTCAGTTGCGCTACCGCTACCCCGACGAGCCTTTGCCCCGGGGCTGCACTTCGGCCCAATGGCTAAGAGAGTTGGCCTTCAGCGGGGCGGAAAAGCGATATCCTGAAGGAGTACCGGATGCGGTGAAGGAGCAACTGGAGAAAGAACTCCACCTGATTACCGAGTTGGACTACGTGGGTTACTTTCTCACCATGCACGAGATCGTGCGATACTGCCGGGAGAACGACATCCTCTGTCAGGGGCGGGGGTCGGCCGCCAACTCGGTGGTCTGTTTTTGCCTGGGAGTGACGGCGGTAGACCCCATCAAGCTGGGGCTGTTGTTCGAGCGCTTCATCTCCGCCGAGCGGGCCGAACCACCGGACATCGATCTGGATATCACCCACCAGCGACGGGAGGAGGTGATCGCCTGGGTTTACCAGCGCTACGGTCGAGAGAACGCGGCCATGGTGTGCAACGTGGTGCGCTACCGGCCTCGTTCGGCGGTGCGGGAGGTGGGCAAGGTGCTGCAGGTGGAGGTACCGGTGATCGAACGCCTGGCCAGGCTGCTTTCAGGGTTTTCTCCGGGGCTCGAGAGGCAAGTGTTGGAAGCGGCCGGTCTGGACCCGGAAGCTCCTTTGTATGGCCGGTTGCTGCAGTTGGTCAATGAGATCCAGAGCTTTCCCCGCCACCTCTCCATCCACCCTGGAGGGTTCTTGCTGGGAGGGGATCCGGTGTGCGAGCTGGTGCCCATTGAAAACGCCACCATGGAAGGGCGCACGGTGATCCAGTGGGACAAGTACGACGTGGAAAGCCTGGGGCTTTTTAAAGTGGATCTACTGGGTCTGGGGGCTCTCAGCCATCTCCACCGAGGCTTTGAACTGCTCCGCAAGCATCGGGGGGTGGAGCTTTCCATGGACACCCTTCCGGTGGACGATCCGGCCACCTTTGCCATGCTCTCCCGGGGCGACTCGGTGGGAGTTTTCCAGGTCGAGAGCCGGGCTCAGATGGCCATGCTCCCTTCCATGCAGCCTCGTTGTTTTTACGACCTGGTGATCCAGGTCGGCATCGTGCGTCCCGGGCCGATCACCGGTGGCATGGTCAATCCTTATTTGCGGCGGCGGGCGGGCGAAGAGGAGGTGGAGTATCCTCACCCCAGCCTGATCCCGGTGCTGGAGAAGACGCTGGGGATACCGCTTTTTCAAGAACAGGTTATGAAATTGGCGGTGGTGGCTGCCGATTATACCCCCGGCGAGGCCGACCGTTTGCGGCGGGACATGGCGGCCTGGCAGTCTCAGGGCAAGCTGGAGCGCCACCGGGAAAAGCTCATCCAACGCATGATCGCCAAGGGGATCGAGCCGGAGTTTGCCGAGCGGGTGTTCGCTCAGATCAAGGGCTTCGGGGAGTACGGCTTTCCAGAGAGCCACGCAGCCTCCTTTGCTCTCATCACCTACGCCACGTCTTACTTGCGTTGTCACTATCCGGCGGAGTTCACCTGTTCGCTTTTGAATTCGTTACCCATGGGCTTTTATTCGGCCTCCACTTTGCTGGAGGATGCTCGCCGAAACGGGGTGGAGGTGCGCGGCTTTTGTGCCCGGAGGAGCCACTGGGAGTGCACCCTCGAACCCTCCAACGAGCAGCGTTTTGGTATTCGGTTGGGCTTGAAGTTTCTCAAAGGGTTTCGAGAAGAGAGCGCCGGGAGGGTGGTGGAGAATCGACCCTATCGCTCGGTTCGAGAACTCACCCTAAAGGCGAGGCTGGATCGAAAGAGTCTGGAGTTGTTGGCCGCCAGCGGCGCCCTGGAATGTTTCGGCTCCAACCGGCGTACCGAGTTGTGGGCGGTGGACGATCACCTGGAGGCTCGCCGCCACCCCCTGACCTCTCACCTCTGGGAAGCGGGCCGTTCCTTTCAGGACCTTTCCAAAAAGGAAACGGTGATCTGGGATTATGAGCACACCGGCTTGTCGGCGGTGGGACACCCCATGGAGGGCTTGCGTCCGCTTCTCGACAGACAGGGCTATCCCGACGCCCACACGGTGCAGCGTATCCCCCACGGGAGATTTACCAGATTCGCTGCTCTGGTGATCTGCCGCCAGCGGCCTGCCACCGCCAACGGGACCACCTTTTTTACCCTGGAAGACGAGACCGGGTTTGTCAACGTGATCGTCTGGCCGAAGGTCTTTGAAAAACACTTCGTGGTGGCGCGGTCGGTCGGCTTTTTGGGAGTCGAGGGCCGGATTCAGAAGGCCCGGGGAGTGGTCCATCTGGTGGCCGACAAGCTGTTTCGTCCGAGCCTCTCAGAGCCTGTAGAAGTGGCAAGCCGCAACTTTCATTGAGAACCCCTGAAGAGAGGGTGAGCCAGATCGAGTTCGGCCAGGTTGTCTCGGTGCACGATCAAGACCTCGGCTTCTCGGGGGGCCACCGAGCAGGGGGGAAGGGGATCCACCATCTCCACCTGGCCGTTGGGTCGGACCTCCAAACTGACGAAGCCGAGCTTCTTGCTGATACCCTGGACCGGCGTGGAGTCCCAGGGGGTGTCGAATCCGGGGCCCAGCAGGATGGCTCCTACCTCCCGCTTCCAGAGCCGCGCGAAACTAAGCCCGATGCTACCTCCCTCCACATCGATCCCCCGGAAGTATTGGGTGGCCAGGGTGCGAGCATCCAGCCGGTAGGTCCAGGGGTCTTCCCGTAGGAGGATGTAGGAATCTTTGAGGGGTTTGGCTTCGTACCAGATGCGGATGGCCTGTTCAAAACGGTTTAGGCGGTAGACCCGCTCGGAGTCCGGGCGGTAGCCGTAGACCTCGCTGGTGAGAGCGTCTCCCACGTAGGCCGAGATCACTTCCCGCCCGTCGGAAAGAGCGATCATCGTGCCCACGCCGGTGGACTGGCGACGCGCGTACGCTCGGGTGCCGTCCAGTGGGTCCACGGTGAGGTAGAGCCCTCCGCCCGGGATGCGCAGCTCGTCCTCTTCAGCCAGCACCCCGTAGTGGGGGAAGTTTTCCCGGATCATACGCAGGTACATCTCCTGGGCTTCCCGGTCGGCCACCGTGACCACGTCGTTGAGGACCCCGTCTTTTCCCATCTTGGCCTCTGCTTCCACCACGAATCGATGGCGCTGGATGATCTTGATGGCCCGGCGCACAGCCTCCCGCATGACCACTCCCACTGTTGAAGGTGCGAGGGTACCGTAGTCTCTGCTCAAAGGTCAGTCGTTGCTCCTGATTTTCATCAGCAGTCGCAGGATCTCCAGATAAAGCCAGATCAGAGTGACCACCAGACCAAAGGCTGCGTACCACTCCATGTACTTGGGAGCGCCGTACTCCACCCCTTGCTCGATGAAGTCGAAATCGAGGACCAGGTTGAGGGCGGCGATCACCACCACGAAGAGACTGAAACCAATTCCGATCGGGCCCGATTCATGGATCATGGGAATGGGTGCGCTGAAGACCAGACTAGAAACCATGCTCACCAGATAGAGCAGAGCGATGCCACCGGTAGCCGCCACCACCCCCAACTTGAAGTTCTCGGTGGGCTTGATCAGGCCGGAGCGGTAGGCTGCTAGTAAACAGAAGAGAGTGCCGAAAGTCAGACCGACCGCCTGCATCACGATCCCTGGAAAATTGAGCTCGGCGATGGAGGAGATGACGCCCACCACGACTCCTTCGAGTAAGGCGTAGATGGATGCGGTGTAGGGCGACCACTGCTGCTTGAAGACCGTGACCATGGCGGTAATAAACCCCAGGAGGGAACTACCGATCAGCGCCGGGTAGAGAAGATGGGGATGAGTTTCCCACATACTCCAGACCGTGGAGGCGCTGAAGACCACCAGACAGAGTAAGAAAAAAGTCCGGTGGACGGTGCCGTTGAGGGTCATGGTCTCAGCAGAGCTATGGACGCCTCCTCGAAACTGGGCGAAGGTTGCTTCTTTGAGGGTAGGGTTCCCTGTTCTAAGTGCCATGGCGACAGTGTATCATGATCGACCCCTCAAGGGGAGCAAGCTTAAAAAATCCTGAAAGCTCCCTGTTTGGAAACATCTCGTCAACACTTCGCTCGGCCGCAAAGAATAGATTAGGGACGTAATAAGTTTTAAGAGGTTAATCCATGCAGATACGTCCGAACCAACTCCCCAACTCCATCCGCTCCGCGGCCCGACCTGTGGCCCCGGCGGCTCCTGCGGCTGTTCCTACCCAAGCAGCTGCCGTATCCTCGGAGAGCGCACAGCTCGGTTCCGTACCACCCCGCATCGCCAACCTGAGCACCGAAGCCGTGCAGGCCGTGCAGGCCGATATCGGTCAGACCGAGTACGTCGAGGGTGAAGTGATCGTGAAGTTGAAGCCCACCGAACAGAAGCTGTTCGGAGACTTCGCAGCCGAATACGGCGGCAAGGTGATCGAAGAGTTCGATATCCCTTCCAACATCTACAAGTCGTTCGACGGCGACCTCATTCGCATCAAGCTTCCGGCCGGCATCACCACCGCCGAAGCCATCGCGGCCATGAAGGAAGACGGTCGCGTCAGCTACGCCGAGAGCAACGATATTCAACAGTTTTACGGCCAGGAGGAGGCACAGGAGGGCGTTCCCAACGACCTGCACCAGAACCTCTGGGGCTTTCGCAACACCGGCCAGACCGGCGGTACCGCAGGAGCCGACGCTAGCATCGTGGATGGCTGGAAGGTAACCACCGGCAACAACAGCGCCGAGGGTCCCCTGATCGCCATCATCGACAGCGGCGCCGACCTGGATCACCCTGACCTGGTGGGCAACCTGTGGGTCAACCCGGGCGAGATCCCCGGAGACGGGATCGACAACGACGGCAACGGCGTGATCGACGACGTGCACGGCTATCACGCCGCCGACAATCACGGAAGTCCGGACGACCAGGTGGGTCACGGGACCCACGTGGCCGGTACCATCGGAGCCGTGGGCAACAACGCCGAAGGGGTGACTGGGGTTATGCAAAAGGCTCGCCTGATGCCGATCCGGATCGACTCCAACGGTAGCATCACCACTGACGGCGTGGTCCGGGCCCTGATGTACGCCACCAAGATGGGGGCCGACATCACCAACAACTCCTGGGGAGGTTCGCGGCTGAACAAGGCCATCGAGGATGCCTTCAAGGCGGCTCCGGCTCTACACCTGGCCGCCGCCGGCAACAACGGCACCGACGCCGATCGCAGCCCCTCTTATCCGATGGCCTTCGATATGCCCAACATGATCTCGGTGGCGGCCACTGACCACAACGATCGCAAGGCTTCCTTTTCCAACTACGGTCTGGTCAACGTGGATGTGGCGGCCCCAGGAAAAGACATCTACTCCACCAGAAACGGTGGAGGCTATCAAAACATGAGCGGCACTTCTATGGCCACTCCGTTTACCACCGGGGTAGCAGGCCTGATCCAGAGCGCTTATCCGGATGCCACCCCGACGGAGATCAAAGAGCGCCTGATCTACGGATCCGATGCGGTTGAGGCTTTGAAGAGCACCAGCATAAGCGGCGGCCGGGTCAATGCGGCCAACGCCCTGGAGAACGACACCGTGGCACCGGGTGCTCCCAACGATTTCGCAGCCCACGACACCAACAGCCGGGGTACCACCCTGCGCTGGACCTCCACCGGTGACGACAAGTGGTCGGGGCAGTCCTCGGCCACCGAATTGCGGGTCTCCACCGAGGCCATCAATCTGGAGAATTTCTCTGAAGCTCGGGCCGTTTCCACCCCCACCCCCGGCGAGACCGGTAACTTCGAGAAGGTAGCCTTCAACCACCAGCCCAGCACCACGCCTCAGACCTATCACTTCGCCATGAAGGTGGTGGACAACGTGGGCAATCGTTCGGAAATGCGCACCACCTCGGTCACCGTTCCGGCAGCCACCGTGGCTTATCAAAACGGATTCGATGCCCAGGAGGCTTCCTGGAGTCCTGAAGGCAACTGGGGTCGCGTGGCGGTGGAAGGCCGCGGGATGGTGTGGACCGACAGCCCTGATGGTGGCATGACTTCCGAGTCCAGCACCGGTATCACTTCGCCCACCATCAGCCTGAAGGACACCGCCAACAACCTGCTGCAGTTCGACGCCAAGTACAACCTGGGCTACTCCGACAAGGTGAGCGTACAGGTTTCCACCGACGGCGAAAACTGGACCGAGGCTTCCACCGTGGCCGATCGCAGCAACCGCTCCAGCGACTGGGCGAGCCACTCGGTGGACCTCTCGGCCTTCGACGGTCAGGACGTGAAACTGCGCTTCCAACTGGATGCGGGTCGAAGCAGCCGCCCGGCCGACGGCTTCTACCTGGACAACCTGGCCCTGCTGGGTGATCCCAGAGCCTGATTTTTAGGGCTCTTAAAACCCGAAAACCCCCGGTCGAAACCCCGGGGGTTTTTTTGGTTTTAAGAGCTTTTTGAGCTCTTTCTACAGGAAATCGAGGGCAGTGCAACGCCTGGAGGGAATCCAGGACAACATGCAGATGTGGGTCGGTCAGTTATCAGCGACCGGCTCGCCGGTCACCACCAACCGGTCAAACTGAAATCCGTCTTTAGAGACATCGCCGTCGGTCTTGAGGCGAAACCGGAGCTGGACGTCTTCTCGACCGGCGTACTGGCTCAGATCTACTCGCTCGGTGTGCCAACCGTCTAACAGGTTGTAGTTTTTGAGTTCGGTCCAGGGGGCCTGGTCGCCGCCGCTACGAGCTTCCAGATAGATCCGGTCGAAGTTGATCTCCAGATCGTGGCGGCAGTCGAACTGCAGTTGGGCGGTCTGAAAATTGGCCAGGCTGAAGGGTTTGCTGGTCAAGCTTGCCATCTGGTCGCGCTCGTAAAACCCGCCGGGAGAGTCGCTCCAGACCTGGCCTCGACCTTCCACCAGTTCCCGGCCCCAGTCGCCCTCACCGGTCCAGTTGGTCTCGGAGTCTTCGAAGGCAACGTGGGCTTTGGGCACGGCGACTCTCAGAGTTTGCATGCCCGAACGGTTGCCCACGTTGTCCACCGCACGCACGGCCACGAACAACTCGCGATCGGCCGCCGATGGGGTGAGTGGAAAGGTGACCGTCTCGAGTTGGCCGGGAGCTTTGGGCGCTCCCATAAAAACCTGGGGTTTGGTCTTGAGTTCGTCTTCGCTGAACGGCTTGTCGGAGTACGCGATCTCATAGGCCGAAGCGGTTCCGTGAATTCCGTCGTCTCCCGAAGCTTTCCAGCGGAGGGCCACCGAGCGAGAGGTCACTTCACCGCTCTGGAGATCGCTCACCATACCGGGAGCGACCTGGTCGTTCTCCAGGGCACGGGCCAGATTCAGCCTTCCCCCCGAGACCAGTTTGCCTGCCAGTTGAGGCAGGCGATCGGTGCTAAACATCAAGCGTTCCTTGAGTTGCTGGTTGCTCAAATCCGGAAACTTACTGAGCACCAGGCTGGCCGCTCCGGAAACGTGGGGAGTGGCCATGGAGGTGCCGCTCTTGTTGCCGTACTCCCCGCCCGGAAGGGTGGAGTAGGTATTGACCCCGGGGGCAGCCAGGTCCACCGACTGGGCCCCGTAGTTGGAAAAGTTCGCCAGTTGATCCTGGTGGTCGGTGGCAGCCACCGCCAGAATATTGTTCAGGGGGTAGGCGGCCGGAAAGAGCGGCTTCAAGTCGGAATCATTTCCGCTGTTGCCGGCAGCGCAGATGTGTAGGGCGGGGCTGGCCGCCAGGGCATCCACCAGTGCCTGATCCGGGTTGGTCCCTCCCCAGGAGTTCTGGGTCACCCGGGCTCCCTGGGCGTCGGCGTAGGTGAGAGCGGCGATGGCGTCGGCCATAGTGCCGAAGCCTCCGGAGATGAAGCGGCAGGGCATCAGTTGAGCTTCCCAGGCTACCCCGGTCACCCCCAGGCCGTTGTTGCCCACGGCCGCCACGGTGCCGGCCACGTGGGTGCCGTGGGAGCCGCTGTCTCGGGGGTCGCCGTTTTTCTCGGCGGCGTTGTAACCGTGGATGTCGTCGATGATGCCGTTTCCGTCGTTGTCGATCCCGTCGCCGGGGATCTCGCCCGGGTTGGTCCAGATGTTGGCTTGAAGGTCGGGGTGGGTGTAGTCGGTGCCCGAGTCGATGATCGCGATCAGGGGCGCTTTGCTGCGATCCCCCGAGGTGTCGGCCCAGCCGGCCGGGGCCGAGATACGCTCCATGCCGTAAAGGTCAGGGTGAAGATCATCGGGCCTGACTTCCCCGAAATGACCCACGATCTTGTTGGTGACGGCGTAGTCCACTCCCGGATCCTGGTGCAGCTTTTGCATCGCCCGCTCCAGGCCTTCCGGGCTTCGGTCGTCGAGCTTGAGGTGCAAGATCTCGGAACTCGAGAAGGTGTCCTGCAGAGCAGGCGCACCCCCCAACGGGTAGCGCGCGGCCACTTCGCCAAGCTCCTGGAGGGGGTTGTTCTCGGCGGCCAGGGAGTGATTCGGCTTCAGGCGTACCAGCAGTTCGCCGGGCACATGGTTGGGGCGTAGTTTCATGGTCATGACGACCCCACCATAGCGTGCTATAAGCTCTGAGAAGTGAAAGGAAAGTTACAATGTCGAGGAGTCGGCAGAATCTTCCATCGGCCTATCCCTCCGAATAGCTCCGGATGAGTTTTTGCCCATTTTCGTAGTACCGCCGAGCCTTTTCCAGCAACGGTTGGTAGGAGCGGATCTTTGCGAAAAACGCCTGGTTCTGGATGACCTGAAAGCCCGTGAGGTCGGTCTCCAGTTCCTCCTCGGCGAAGAGCAGGACGCAGCCCTGAAAGGCTTTGAATTCCTCGGCGTGCTCGTCCATGGCCTGCTCCAGAACGGTGACCCCGGCCCGTACGATCTTGATCCGTAAGGGGTGCTCAGCGGCCTCTCCTTGCAGGTTTAAGCAGAGGCAGGTTCGCAGCAGGACCCTCTTGGGGACGTATCTCATGCTCACGTTCTGCTCCCCGTTGAGAAACTGTAGCATCCAGGCAGCCGAACTGTTTCCGTCCGGCTTGAGGGAATTGTTGGCCCGAATGGACGAGACCCAGAGATTCACGTGATGGGCCCGCACCACGTAAGCGCTTAGCGAAGGCCGCAGGATGCTGCACGGCACTTCGTGGTTTGCCGCCAGTTGGTAAACGATGTTGTCGGCCGCGTGGCAAGTATGGACGTAGCCCACGTTTTCGGTCCACTGGGTGGTCCGCAGGTGGATATTGAGTTCCGAACTGGGATGGCTCTCCAGTTCTTTTGCGTCCACCACGATCCTGACCCCGGAGTAGCGGCAGTGTTCCTCCAAAACTTTGGCCGCCGCTGCTCGGCGCCGGGCTCCCTGCCAAAACTTCCAGGTTCTGGGGTGGAGCACGGAAAGGGTGTAGGCAAAGGGGTAATCACCCTCATCCAGGGGGCGGCTCAAGACGAAGTCTTTGATGGAAAATTGCCGCTTTCGATCGATATAGACGCGTCGGCCTTTGTGCCCCTGGGAGTAAGACCAGAGTGTTTCCAGATTTTCCCCGCTGACGGTCCCGATCAGGCCGCTGACCAGGTCGGCCATAATGGGGTCCTTGATCGCTAGAGGGTCCGCGAAAGCTCGGTGAATCGATTCTGAATCGGTAAGAGAGCCACCCCTGGGGGCACGAAACCGCACCACGGTGCGGTAACGCTCGATCTTGACGTTGATCACGTCGGCCCTTAGGTGGTGGGCCACCTGAACGAACTTGAGCAAGTAGTGGCTGGTGGATGGTAGAGCAAAGGCAGCCAACTTGTCGGCCGCTTTGGAGAGATCGAGGCTAAACTGCAAACCTGCAGATTCCAGGTTGCCTTCCGATGCCTGCTCCTCCAGGAACCGCTCAAGCTCCATGGCATCCCTTCACAAATAGCACCGAACCTGCTCTCTCCATAGAGGCCAGTCATGAATACCGGGTTCATCCCACACGTGGCAACGATGAGGAATCGCCAACCGGTCCATCTCCCGAGCCAGGGCCAGGGTCGGCTCCTTGCAGAAGTCCCATCGACCGGAGGCCAGTAGGAACTCAACGGTTCTAACCTTTGGGTCTAGAGAGCTTCGGTCGAGGCTCTTGAGAAAATCCAGGGGTGAATTGGCCAGCACGTCTTCGTCGAAGTAGCCGTCTACGTACTTAAAGGCTTCGTACTCCCCGGACATGGCGACCACTCGACTCGCTGAGCCTGGATTGCGCAGGCCGAAGTTGACCGCATGAAACCCCCCGAATGAGGCTCCCGTGACGATCAGAAACGGATTGCTGTTGCGCCGTTGCAGAGCCGGTAAGAACTCGTGCAGGAGGTATTCTTCGTAGGCCAGTTGCCACTCCAACTGGGTGCGCTGGTGGTCCTCAAAGTTGTACCAGGAGAGACGATCGATCGAGTCTACGCAAAAGAGTTGCAACCAGCCCCTGGCCAGATGCTCGGCGAGCCCGGGCAGCATGTGAAAGTCTTCCCACTGGTAAAATCGCCCCTTGGAGGTGGGAAATACCAGGACCGGGGCGCCGCCCCAACCGTAAACCAGGTGTTCCATCTCCATGCCCAGGCTGGCGGAGTAGATTTTCTCGTAGCTTCTCAAGGCTGGTCAGCTCATTTGGGTAAGAGAGACCGCTTGGAAGCCGTCGTCCGAATCCTCGGTTTCGTCATCGGCATCCGGGGCGGTGGGGGAGGAGACAAAGTGCTCTTCGACCGTATCGTCGCTCTCTTCCATCACCGGGCGATGACGGTTGGGCATGGCTTCCATGGCGCTTCGGAGTACGGTGTCGGCCCCGGTGGGCCAGTTGAGCTTGTCGGCAATGGAGATAATGGTTTCTCGGTCCGGACAGCTCTGGATCCAGCGGCTGAGAACGGCATCCATGGCGTCCGGATGATCGCCTGCCATCAAGGTAAGGCGACACAAAACCTCTCGGACCCGGGCCTGCTGAGTGGGACGGATGTCTGCACTGTTGAGCAGCGCCAGGCGACGGATCCCTTCACAGCGATAGTTCTCCAGGGGAATGGACTTGAGATGCTCCAGGGATCGCAGGTGGTCTTCGGAGAGGATCGACATAGAGAGATCGATCAGAGCGCGGCAACGCAAAATCACGTTCTTGAGCTTGTCCGCGTGCTCTTCGGCTTTCCGGTAGTTTTGCAGCCTGATTTCGGTACGCAGGATCCCCAGGCGTTCCTCATCGGTGAGTTGGTCCGAGGAACGGGCCGTCTCCAGAACGGGCAAGAGTTCATCCACCCGATCCAGTCGCTGGGCCAGATAGAGCAGGTCCAGAAAAACCGGCATGCCGAGCCACTCGCTGTGGTCGTGCTTTTCCAGATAATCTTTGGCCCGGTTAAAAAGTTTGCGGGTCTGGGTCTTGTTCTCAACGACCATATAAACCTTAAGAAGCGCCGTGGCTGCTAAGAGACCTCGAGCTTCCTCCTGCTCGTCGAACAGGCCACGGGCTTCTTTGACCAGGCGGCGAGCTTCTTTTTCTTCTCCGGAAGAGTGAAAGGCGGCCGCCAGATCCGAGAGGAGATGAACGCGCAGGTCCAGTTCATCGATGCTGCGTACAGCCTCGGCTGCTTTGCTGCGGTAGAGCTTGGCGTGATGGTTGGAGCCGAGGCGGGAGAGCCCGGCTGCCAAAATGACCATGGCTCGCCCCTTGGCCTCTAGTTCGGCCGGGCTGTCGTCAAACCGTAGACTGGATCCCAGGCGCACGATTTCATCGGCGCTCTGGCTGTCACCGGCCGAAGCGCTACTGAGAAGTCGGACCAGTTGCTTGCTCTCTAGATCGAGCTCTTGCAGGCACGCCCGGAGTTCCAGGGCATGAAAAGTCAGATCGCGAGCCCGGCTGATCGGCCCGGTGGTGGCCACTTTTTCAGCCAGAATTAGCAAAGCGTTGGCCCGGCCTTCGCTGGAGGCGATGGAAAAGGCGGTCGCGGCTGCCAGTGAGACGCGCTGGGAAGCCTCCAGGGGACGCCCTTTGAAAGAGAGCAAGACGGCGAAGCGACCCAGAAAACGACTCTTCTCGGAGGGCTCCTCGAGGGCCAGGATCCGCTCCGAGAGAGCATCCAGTAAGGGGGTTGAAAGCTCCTTGGAGTTAGAGTCTTCGAGGCTCTGGATGAGCCCGGCCAGAGAGTGCTTGAGAATGTCGGGGTCGGCGATTTCAGCGGTCCAGGAGAGCAGATCCTCAAAGGCTTGATCGACCCAATCTTCGGTGCTCACGGGGATCAAGGCAGCAGCCAGAGTGGCCACCGGAAGCCGCCGCTCTTTCACATCCTCGAGCCGCCTCGCAAACTCTTCTCGAGGCTTTTTGGCGGTCTCCAGGAAATCTGGGAAGGCTTTCTTCTTATCGCTGTTCTTCTGGATTCTGGCCAGCCGGGATTCAAGCTCGCGGAGGAGTCTCTGCCGGGTCTTTCCCGGCTCAAATTTTTGGGCCAGTTCCATGGCCTTCTGCAGGTAGTCGACTCGCTTTTTCGAGGGCAGATGGTGGTTTCTGGCCACCGTCTTCCAGGCCAGGCAGCCTTGCTCGGTCAACTCATCCATGGTCAGGATCTCTTCGATCTGGTCGACCAGCGTTTGGGGAAGCCCCGGTGTACCGAGCATCCCTCCCAGGAGGCTGGAGGCTAATTCCACATCCAACTCGGTCAGGTCGACCTTGGAAAGCTGGTCGGCATCTCTCAAAAAGCGGAGGGTTTCTTCCCACTGCCTGGCCTCCAGGGTTTGCGAGGCAAAGAGTAGCCAGACCAGGAAGCGCTGCGGTTCGCCGCTGATGAGATGACCATTTTCCTGGGCCAATTCGAGGTGGCCGGCATCGGCCAGGCGGTGCACCGTCTTGACCGATTGCTGCTTGCGGAGTTGGGCGATCCGGCACCCGAAGGAGATGATGCGGGGCAGGTCGTCGGTCTCCAGGCTGGCCAGCAGTGAAAGTCTGAGATCCTTGAGCACACTCGGTAGCATGCCGGTTCTTTCCAGTTTGAGCTGGGAGAAAGAGCCTTCGTTGAGCCAATGGAGCACCGAGAAGTCTTGCTGTCGCGAAGAGCGGGCCAGGCGATCGCAGTGCAGCACCAGGTAACGCCAGCCGTAGGGGTCGTGCATTTCGTTCCAGGACTCGAAGGTGTCTCGGAAATAGGAGACGATGCGGCCGTGGACAGCTCCCATGTCGCGGCTGAAGGTGCTTTTGAGGCTGGCCGACATACCGGGACTGAAAATGGCCAGGCGACCGTTGTCATTGGTGAGGATGGGACTCAAGTAGTCGACCGCCTCTAAGATCTGTACCGAGGGTATCCCGGTAAAATCGCTGAGAGCTCCGAAAGGAAGAGGCTCCGGGGTGTCCGCCAGTAGGAGGGCGAGTTGCTCCATAAGAACCCGGACGTTGCCGTCGTGGGGCCGGGTCGTCTCACGCCACAGGGCCACGTAGTAGGAAGCCAACTGCAATAGGCCCTGGTGGGGGTTTCGCACCAGAAACTCTGCCTCCCGAAAGGTCGAGATCCGATCGGCCAGATAGCCAAGGTTATGCGTCTCGAGGTACTGTCGCAGGTCGGCTCGGTGGCGCTCTTCGGTAGGATTTATCTCGAACTGCCAGGTGCCGGGCGACTGGAGGCTCTCGTGGTGCACCCCCGGGCGGTAGGCAAACAGCAGGGGAACCCCCGGAAAATCATGGGCCAGCCGCCGACTTCTCCAGACCACTGGAGGAGCCTGTTCCACCGAGTCGAGAATCAGAAGGTTGGGGGCGTGCCCTCCCAGGGCTCCGGGGGAGAGCTGGGAGGGCCATTCCAGTCCAGGTGCTCCGTGGGAGAAATCCAGGACCACGGTACCCGGTACGCTCTGGGCAAAGGTGTGAAGGATCCGACTCTTACCCGCACCCGGAGGCGCACTTAAGCAGGCATAAAGACCGCCGCTATTGAGCCATGTCGAAAGCTCGTCCAGTAGCCATTGCCGTCCGATGAGTTTATTTTGCTCTAGTTCGCTTTCCGTCTCCAAGTAGGACTCCCCAGTTTCGTTGCTGCCCGCTTTCGGTAAGAGGAGAGGGACTCCTTGGCGATAAGGACTCGGGCTTGAATTGCTCTAAGATTTGCTGGGAGTTTCGCCTCTGACAGAAGGGAAACCGGGAGATCAGGAACATTTTTCAATTATGAATACCCTATTAGACCTTAGCAAAAGAGAGACTGGCCTGGGGGTTTTGGCGTCGACTCTTCCCGTGGTGGAGTTGGCACGACATGTTTGGATCGACGAACGAGCCATTGAGAAGCTTTGTGGCTGTTTGATCGATGAGAGTGTCCAGGCACCGGCCTGGGATGAGCGTTACCATTGGAGCGACGGCACCCTGAAAACTGCCGGCGCGATTCTGATTCTGGATGCCTGGAACTTCTGTTTCTGGCCTGACTGTGGTCAGCAGAAGTGGAGGGTGAAGTATCGAGGCAAAACGGTCAACGGGTATATGGCCCTGGCTGCCTGCGTGAAGCGGGCCATCGAAGAGGGGTATGAACTTTACCTGCCTGAACGTCTGGTCAAGCTGAACTCTAAGGACCTCAAGAAGATTTTTCGCGGTCAGGGTGAGATACCGCTCCTGGAGAAGCGACTCGACCATGCCCACGAGATCGGTCGGGCTCTACTGGAGAAGTGGGACGGCGACTTCGTGAACATGCTGAAGGCAGCTGAAGGGAGCGCCGTCTCTCTGGTGGAGTTGGTGATCGACAGCTTTCCCTGCTTTGATGACGCGACCATCTACCGGGGGCGCGAAGTTAAGTTTTACAAGCGCGCCCAGATCTTGCCGGTGGACCTGATGGGAGCCATGCGAGGTGAACCGCTGGTGGATTTCCATGACATCGGCAGCCTGACCGCTTTTGCCGATTACAAGATTCCCCAGGTTTTGCAAGCCCACGGTGTGCTGCGATACTCCCCCGAACTGATGGCTCTGCTGGAGCGCCAGGAGGGCTTGGTCTGCGGGGATCCTACTGAAGTGGAGATCCGGGCCGGGATGGTATGGGCGGTGGAATTGATCCGCCGCGAGATGGCGGAACGGGGCCGGCAACTCCCTTCTTTCGAGCTGGACTGGATGCTCTGGAATCTAGGGCAAGAGCCGATGGAGAGTGAATGGCCGTATCATCGAACTAGAACCGTTTATTATTGATGTAAGATTCGGAATGGTGGTAAATTCGGAATTCCCGTATTCCCATGTTTCCAAATGGCGGGATTCGGCTAAAATACAATTTGGCGGGGAGCTTCTCGAGAGAAGAAGAGCAGACGAACGGATTGGATATGGGCCGGGTGCCACAGGAGACCAGAGTTTTGAGACCCGCACGGAATGAGTCGTCCGGGGTTGTGCTTTCCCTCCTTCCCGGTTCCGTACTGGGTGAATTAGCACAGCACATGAATAAGCCTACGATGAACCCGAAGCCGGAAGTTTTGGTGTTGGATTCGCAGCCCCGCGTGCGGGATCGACTCAACGAGATCTTACGGGACATCATACAGATCCGAGTTGCAGATTCTCCGCGGCAGGCGCTGGAGGTCTTGTCCCAGCAGTCGATTTCCGTGGTGGTGACCGACCAGCGCTGGCTGACGAATGGCAGGGACCTGCTGCGAGAAGTCTCGGAGATCTCCCCCGCGACTCGGGTGATTCTCACTGGATTATCTCATCCGGATGAAGTTTTGAGGGCGGTGGACCGGGGTCATATCTACGCCTATCTGGCCAAGCCCTGGGAGCCCCTGGAACTCAGGCTCACCATCACCCAGGCGGCGGCCCACTACGAGTTGGTAAGAGAACTCAACCTGGAGAAGCTCCATTTCCAGCAATTGATGGACAAGATACCCGATGTCATCTATTTCAAAGATGCAGAGCGTCGTTTTACTCGGGTCAACCGGGCCAAGGCCGACCTTGTGGGGGTGGAGAATCCGGAAGAGTTGATCGGTAAAGGGGACTGGCAATTTTTTTCAGCTGAAGAAGCCTCTCGAATTCAGGCTGAAGATGATACGGTCTTGTTGCGAGGTCTTCCGGTCGTGGACCAACTTCACTCCTTTACCCCGCCAGACGGCAAGCAGCGCTGGTTTTCTACCACCAAGGCTCAGTTGTCCACCGAAATGGGTGGGGGTCTGGTGGGTCTCTCTCGGGATATCACCGCTCGGAAGCTTGCCGAGGACAGGTTGCAAGAGGTGGTGCCGAAATTGGTGGCCGCCGAGAAGGAGAAGCGCGAGTTTTGCGCCCAGGTCGTCCTGGCCGTGACCGGAGGTTCCCTGCACCTGGTGGAAGCCGAAGAAATTCCCACGCTTGGCCGCCTGGTCTTTGACTACGATCTCGAGGATAGGGCCAGCTACAGTCGGATTCGCAAGGAGTTGAGGGGTCTCGGAGAGCAAGCCCATTTAGAGGAAGAAGAGGTCGAGGACTTGGTCCTGGCCGCCGGGGAGGCGATCACCAACGCCGTCAAACACGCCAGGCAGGGCCGCTGTCAGGCCTCTCTGGAAGGTGACTGCGTGGTGGTTCGGGTGAGTGACCGGGGTGAAGGGATCGATCCGGCCGCGCTCCCGGATACTCTCTTTAGAGCCGGCTTTTCTACCAAGGTGTCGCTGGGGCTTGGTTATACCTTGTTGCTCAAGCTGGTCAACGAGATGTGGTTGGCCACCGGCCACGAGGGCACGGTCCTGCAGATCTTAAAGAGGCGGCCCTGTCCCCAGAGCAAGGAAGCCGCACTTCAGGCCTTATTGGATCGTTTCTGATTTACAGAATCTGATATTTATCCACCTCAGGTCCACGCTTATCCCAACCCTTCAACGTTGACATGGTCAGGTCACCGTGTTTTGATATGTGGGGAAAATTGCGTGGTCCGATCTTACCCGGGTTGTGATTGCACGCGTAATCTGGGAGATACGAAAGGTGAATTGTTCGGTACTGGTTCTGAACGCTAGCTACGAATATCTCAACGTGACCACGTTGCGTCGAGCAATTAAGCTGCTTTACAAAGACAAGGCGGAGATGTTGGAGACGGTTAAAGGGGAGCTTTTTTGCTCAGCGAGCCGCAGGCATGACCTGCCCTCGGTGATTCGTATGAATTACTACATCCGCCGTCCCTTTCAGGATGTACCGCTGAGCCGCCGCAACATTTTGGAGCGAGACTCTCACATCTGCCAGTACTGCGGACAGTACGGCGACACCATCGACCACATCATACCTCGTAGTCGGGGAGGCGGAGACTCCTGGATCAACTGCGTCTGCGCCTGCGGTCCTTGCAACCGCAAGAAAAAGAATATGACCCCCGAGGAAGCTGCCATGGATCTACTGGGCGAGCCTCGCCGCCCTTCGGCAATTCCCTGGCTTCGAAACCGCAAGGTGAAAAACCGCAAAGAGTGGGGCCGCTACCTCTACGAGGCGACCTAGAAGGCGGGCCTAGCCTACTTCGCTGGAAAGCGCGAACATAAAGTCCGCCTGGGCGATCTCCTCGTCACCGACTCGGCAGGTGATCCGTGTTTTTCCAGCGTCTTTGCGGATCCGTAACATTTCGGCCTCGATATCCAGCCGTTCTCCGGGGCGGGCGTTGCGGTGGAAGACGGCGTTGTCCAGCGCCCCGAAAAGGATGTACTTGCCCTTGGAGTCGGGCTTGCTCATGATGACCGCAGCCCCGATCTGGGCCATGGTTTCGGAGAGCAAAGTGGGAGGCAGTTGGGGATCGTCGGGCAGATATCCGTTGAAGAATTCTTCGTTCAGGGTGAGCTGTTTGATGCCGTAAGCTTTGTTCTCACCTTCGGTGTGGGTGATACGATCGATCAAGAGGAACGGGTATCGGTGGGGCAGGGCAGCCATGATCTGGCCGATGTCCATGGCTCCGGTTTTGGGGGTTTCTTCACTCATCTGGATGAGACTATTTTCATGGGCTGGGCAAGAACCCTGTTTTCAGAGAAAAGCGCTGGGAAAGTGCCACCAGTTCGATTCGGCAAGCTTCCTGAGAGAAGCGTGAAAAATCCCAGTATCCCACGCATTCGGAGGCAAGCGACACACTCTCCAGGACGGCTGACAGTCCCGCTCGATAGCGTTTTGCCACGGCCGATTCTCCGGTCCTCAAGGTCCAACCGCTCAAATCGGTGGGGAGCCCGTGGCTGGAGAGATAAATGATCAGCCCCAGGTTGAGTCCCTCCATCTCCTGGATGGGGTGGGAATCGACGATCACGCCGTCCTTGAGCCAGTATACTCGGGACGGCATCTTTCGCCCATTGTTGAAATCGAAGCAGAGGCACCAGAGTGCCCCGACCGGTTGCTGGTGATGCCGCCAGTATAGCCTCATCTTCCGGGCCGGAGTTAGATCCCTCTTGGTGGTAGCTGCTTGCGCCCAATCCTTCCAGCGTGATTCGAGTTGAAAAGCGGGAAGCAGCCTGCTGCTCGGACCGCTTCCCCACAAGAACGGCTCGACTCCACTGGTTGTCACGCCCACTTCAGTCTGCGAAAAGTTAGAGATCTCACAAGAATCAACAGCAAAGCGAATCGGGCAGAGATAGGCGCGCCGGCGCAGTTCTCTTTCCTCCTCGACGAACCACCCCCCGCCCCCGAAGAGTCGGGCCAATCTTGCTCCCCAACCTTGTTTCGGTGCTCCTACCGAGAGATAGAGCTCTTGTTTTGCCGACAGATTTCCCTGGTCGAAGCTGTCACTCACCAAGATCTCCCCTTCGTTCAGGATCTTTAGCCAGGGATTGCGGGCTCCCCCGAAGAGTTGAAGCAGGACGGCTCGTTTCTGGGAGATCCCTACGACGCGGAGCGCCTCGGCCAGATTTTTCATGAAAGGAGAGGCTTCGAGCACAGGGTTGGTCAGGACCCGGCTGAACAGGTCCAGATTAAAAGCTTCTACCAGGTCTTCGAGTTCGATCTGGACGAAGTTGCCTCTGATTTTGAAAGTCAAGCGCTCGGCCCCGCCCACCACGGCCGCCTGCACGATCTTGAGGACCCACGCGCTCTCCCGGGGTAAGCTGTGTTTGGAGAGCTTTTCCAGCGCTTTCGAGGTAGCGAGGGTGAAGCTGCCGGAGGAGTCAACCCGACCCTCGGTCCGTTCGGACTTTAGATACCTTTCAATTTCTCTGGACAAGGCCGGACAGTATCCTTTCAGATGCCGATCATTCACCCTCAGGATCGGTCTCACCCGCTGACCGGTGGGCTACGATCGAGCGATGAGCAGAGTAGTCCTCGTCCTTCTTCTTCTTCTTCTTCTTCTTACGCTCGCGACTGGTTGCGATCTTCCTCGGGATACCGCCGGAACCCTGAAGCAACTCGATGGCGGTATTCTTCGAGCCGGGATGGTCCGTCCCGACCCCCGGGGAAAGGCTCTGTTGGAGGAGTTTGCCACCCGCGGGGGGGGCGCTTACGAAGAGGTAGTGGCCTCGCCGGAGGTGTTGCTGAAGGCGCTGGAGGTGGGAGAGATCCAGGCGGTCTACGGCCAGATCGTGGAAGGAAGTGTGCTCAGCAAGCAAGCTCCCATGTCTCGCCCTTACCACACCCTCTACCCGAACTTCTCCCGGCAGACCCCCTCCGGTGAGGAGGCCCTGGAGGCCGGTGGAGTAAAGCCTGGAGAAGGGATGGATGCGCTGTGGCTGCGGGTTCATTCCCCCTATCGAGTGGATGCCGGATCCCCCTATGAAATCGAACTTTCCGAGCTAGAACCGACCGGCCGAAAACCGGACCTCCCTGAACAGAGGTTGGTTTTTCTGGTCCGTCCCGGGGAGCACCGCTTTTTGCTGGAGTTGGACAAGTTTCTGCTGTCCGGGAGCAGCGGTTCCAATGAGTAAACAAAAACAGCAACCGGCTCTCACTCCTATTTCCTATCACCCCAGAAGCCAGGAGCACCAGGAACTGATCGAGCAGGCGCGGAGACTGGAGATGCTGTCCATCGGCTTTATGATCTCGGTGGTCACCCTGATGTATCTGGCCTCGGGAAACTCTCAGTCCATGAAGACCGCCCTGCTCGAAGATGTGCTGTCCTTGATCCCCCCGGCCGCCTTTTTGCTGGGTCATCGCTGGTCTCAGAAAAAGCCCACGCCCTGGTTTTGTTTCGGCTTCCAACGGACGGTCTTGATCGCCTACCTGACGGCTGCCGTGGCCCTGCTTGGACTGGGCTCGTTCGCCGTCATCGACTCGGCGATCAATCTCCTGACCGCCCATAAACCCACCCTGGGCTCCATGGTTTTTCAGGGACAGGTGGTCTGGCAGGGGTGGGTCATGCTGGTGGTGTTGCTGTACTCGGCCATTCCTCTGGTGATTTTAGGGCATAAGAAGTCGAAGCTTGCCAAGAAACTGGGAGACGACGTCTTGATGGCCGATGCGGCTACCAATAAAGCTGACTGGATGACTGGTCTGGCGGCAGCGGTAGGGGTGATTGGACTGGGTTTCGGGATCTGGTGGTTGGACTCGGTCATGGCTCTTTTGATCGCTCTGGATATCGTCAGGGATGGAACCGTCTACCTGAAGAACGCGGTGGGAAAGTTGATGGATCGGGCCCCTTCCGTGGTGGGTGATTTCGATAAGCCTCATCCTCTCATAGGGAAGATTCGGGAGAAGATACTGCAGTTCGGGAAGGGCGACCTTTGCGAGTTGAGGGTACGGTCGCTGGGGCGTTACGTGACCGGTCAAGCGGTGGTGGCGGGGGTGAGTGACTTCGAGGAGATCAAAGCCATGGAAGAAGCCCTGCACGAAGAGTTTCCGGAACTCATCAACTTCGTGGTCACGGCTTGCTAAAGGGTCTGGACTGCTCCCTTTTGAACTGTTTCTCTATGAAATTTTCTAGTGTTCTCAGTGCTGTTCGTACTCCCGTAGGTCGATTCGGTGGCCTGCTTTCCAACCACACCGCCGCCCAACTGGCAGGCCTTGCCATCAAAGAGGCGCTGGTGCGGGCCGGACTTCAGCCGGATCTGGTCGATCTGACCATCGTGGGTCACGCCCGCCAGGCCGCCAACGGGCCCAACCCTGCCCGACAGGCTGCCCTGGCAGCCGGAATCCCTGATGAAAAGCCGTCCTGGACCTTGAACCAGGCCTGTGCTTCCGGCCTGGCGGCGATCGACCATGCCCACAAAGCGTTGCTGCTGGGTGACGCCGAGATCGTGGTGGCCGCTGGAATGGAGTGTATGAGCAGGGTCCCTTACTATCTGGAGAATGCTCGCTGGGGCCTGCGTCTGGGCCACGACCAACTGGTCGACGGGATGTACAAGGATGGCTTTTTCTGCCCCATGTCGGACATGGTGATGGGGGAGACGGTGGAGCTACTGGCCGATGAGTTCGAGATCTCTCGGCAAGAGCAAGACGAATTTGCAGCCGCCAGCCAGCAGAAGTGTGAGGCGGCTCGAAAAGCTGGTAAGTTCACCGATGAGATCGTGGGGGTGGAGGTGAAGGAGAAGCGCCAGAAGGTCGTTATGGCCACCGATGAACACCCCCGGGACGGGGTGACGGCGGCCGGGCTTCAGAGGCTCTCGCCGGTTTATAAGCTAGCTCACCGCGAGGGCACGGTGACCGCCGGAAACGCCTCCGGGATCACCGATGGAGCTTCGGCCCTCATTCTGACCACCGCGGATAAAGCCCGGGAACTGGGTCTGGAAGAGATGGCCCGCTACACCGGCGGAGTGGTGGCCGGCTGTGCTCCGCGCAGGATGGGCCTGGGCCCGGTCCATGCGCTCAGTGCGCTGGAGAGAAAGTTTGGTCGCCAAGCCGGTGATTTCGATATTGTGGAGATCAACGAAGCGTTTGCGGCCCAGGTGATCGCCTGCCAGCGAACTCTCCAGATCCCGGCGGACAAGCTCAACATCAACGGGGGCTCGATCGCTATGGGGCACCCCATCGGCTGCACCGGAAATCGCATCGCGGTCTCACTGCTCCACGAACTGCGTCGCCGGGGAGGGGGCAGGGGCCTGGTCACCCTGTGTGTCTCCGGGGGGTTTGGGATCGCGGGAATGTTCGAAACCGCCTAATTTTTGCAGCCCGCACCGGAACCGCAAAGCTGAAGGAACTTTGGACTTGCCACCTAACTTAGGTTCGCCTAATATTCTTGTTAGGTATAACTAACAGTTGGTGGATGCCCGAATGAACATGCAGATCGAAACCACGAATCCCGCCTCTCAGCCCTTTTTGGAGTTGGGAATTTCAAGTGATGCCGCCGACAAGGCCCTCTTGCTGTTGAGTGCCGGCGGTGCCGAACCCCCGGAATTGGAGGAGCGAGTGGCCCACCTGGCCGACCTGTGCCAGGCCTGCGGTAGTCTGCCGAACGCCAAACTCGCCTATTCTCTGGCCGGTCGGTCGGGCCACACGTTTAATAAGCAAACCTGCGGGCTGCTGGCTCAAGCGCTTTGTTGTTCGGGGTGTGTGCCCGCTGCCGTGCGCCTTTGGAAGAAGGCGCTCGAGGCCGATGTCAATGAGGCCGGCTTCCTGGTCACCGCGGCCCGACTGGGCGAAGACGGGGCCGAACAGATTCGGGTCTTGAATGCTCTCAAGTTAAGCCCTGACAAGTTGCCGGCGGCCGAGGAGTTGGCCCGCCGCCTACGGGCCCACGGCTGGGCCTGCGAGGGTAGTTGGGGCGCTGTGACCAGCCCTCAGCGTTCTCTGGTCTGGTGGGACCACGCGGTGCCTTCAGAGCGCCGCCCCTTCGGAATGAGTCTCACCACCCATCCGATCAGCTTGCGAAACAAGCTTGGGGTTAAGCTGTTTTTCGATGTCCGCCATGAGATTCTGGGTACCACCGATCGTTGCCATCTCGAGGTGAGCGTGGATGGAAAGCGGTGGGAGAAACTGGTCAAGTTTGAAGGGGTTAGCGACTGGACCTCAACCGAAGTGGATCTCTCTCGCTTTACGGAAGAAGAGATCCTCCTGCGTTTCCACGTTCTGTCCGGTGGACAGCGCAAGGGGCGTGGAATGGAACTTGCCGACTTACGCCTGGAGTGGGTTCAGGTCACTCGCCAGCAGAAGCTTGAGTTTACCGAACATTCCGAGGAATGGGAGGTCGAAGGTTCGCAATTGCTGGGTAAGAAGAGCGAGGTTGCAATCTGCAGCAACGACTTCAGCGTTTCCGGGCTGACCACACCCACGGTCACCCTGGAGGCGCGACTTCAGGCCTCCTCGGTCTACGCCGAGGGCACCATCGAGGTTGTTTCCGGCGAGGAAGTCGTGGCGAGGGAGACTATCACGCCAACTTCGGAGTGGTTGCAGCTCAACTTGCAACTCCCTGAATCCCTCTCCGGGGACCTCAAGCTCAGATTCTGTTCACGCTTCAACAAGCGCAAGGAGTCCGACGGCCTCTGGGTTCGCAACCCAAGGGTCCGGGCGGGCACGGAGTCGGGCCGAGCAACCGTGGGGTTGGATGGAGGCTTCGACGACGGCATCCCCGAGCAGAAGGCGCTGCTGCGAGTGGTGGAGACAGGTGAGGTCCAGGAATTGGAGCGTCTCTTGCATCTTCGAAGGGGTCTGCCCAGTCTGAAGTACGCGCTGGCTCTGGCTGCCATGTTGCGTAGCGAAGAGCAGATCCCGGCACTCCTGCTGTTGTTTTCCAGGCTCAAAGAGGAAGCCGTGGAAGCGTTCGCGGTTTTGGGAGAGCTAGCCGTGGGGGAAGACCCTTTGCTGCAGGCTCGGGTCTTACTGGAAAGCGGAATTGCGGCTTATCCCTCCACCCGGGATCACCTGGGCGATGGTTTGTTGAGCGCTCGAGAGTTCGAAGATAATTGCCGACTCTATCTGCAACTCAGGGAAAGCTGGAGCGAGGAAGAAGCCCGGCGCGGGCTCTCGCTCATCCTCACCCCGGTGGCTGATGAGGATGCCCAAGAGCGTAGAGACCACTTCCTGAAATTGCTTCAGGAGTACCCTGCGGCCGACGGCCTGTTTTCAGCCTGGGACAAACACTGGGCTAAATAAGGATCTGGTCCTAAGCTCTAATCCAGGGGGATTTTGCGGTGCCGAAAGGAGCCTCGGGGTCTGACCCGGCAGCTTTCGGAGTCTAGTTCCACGCCTTCGAACTCCGTGCCGTCGGAGAAGCTCAGGAAGCTCCCCCCGTCGCCGGTCGGGGAAGTGCTCAGCTCGACGCCGTACTGTTTGCACAGGCTATGGAGGCGGCGGAA
This sequence comes from Vulcanimicrobiota bacterium, assembly GCA_041676625.1. GTDB lineage: Bacteria > Vulcanimicrobiota > Xenobia > Xenobiales > JADMJV01 > JAEXNA01. The sequence goes on along the minus strand of JBAYRN010000046.1, from coordinate 8,432 downwards.
GAAGTCGCGTTGCTCGGCGGTGAGTGCCTTGAGCCACACGTCCGGTCGTTCGACCGGAGAAAAGCGGCAGTTGACCCTGGGGTCGCGGCGGTAGAGCTCCCGATAGATATAAACCGGGATGCGCATGGATTCCGCCTGCGCCACCAGGTCCAGGGTCTCGGGGTGGTCCGGTGAAACCACCGCTATCACCGCCGAATCCCGACCTTTGGCCAGCAGACTCAGGGCCTGCGGTACGTCGGCCACTTCTCGAATTCGAACTCCCACTCGGGAGGCCCATTGCTTCAACCAGGCCGAGGTGGAACCCGCGGAGTTGCCCGGTAGCACTAACTCGGCGGGATCAGCCTGGGCCTGTTCGAGAGCGGTCTCGATATGACTCGGGTTGATGATGTTTTGCGGGGCGGCCACAAAAATTTTCACGATGGTTCGGCAACCTTTTCTTTGCTTGCCCGGCGAGGGGCCGGCCTCATGGGCACTCGGGGCCCGTCATCGTCCGGCTCCTCTTCGGTCACGGCTTTGGCTTCAGTTTCGGCTTCTACCGGAGCCACGCTCTCGGCCGCATCGACGGAATCTGCTTCTGGAGTTTGTTCTTCTTCGGGTTTCACCAACTCCTCAGGCAGAGGAGGCACCTCGGGGGCAGGGCCCGGGTCGATCACGTTTTCCTTATCTCGGTACGGATTGGGTTTGCGCCGGCGTTTGGCCAGATCCTGGCGCTCATTTTCTACTTCCAGGGCCGAGCTAACCTCCGTTTGGAAGTCACGAGCCGCCGCTTTCACCGCGTTGATCGTGCGCATCACGTTCTTGATGATCCCGGGCAGACCCTCGGGTCCGAAGACCAACAGGGCCAGAATACCCAGGACGACCATTTCGCTGCCACCGATATTAAACATCAGTTCAGCGGACCTTCCTGGCCATGGTTTGGAGCTCTCTTTGAGCTTTCTGGCAATGGGCCAGCACTCGGTCCAGCGCCATGCTGCTGACCGGTGGGTCCTGCTCGGCCGCTTCCTGCTCGACCACGTCCAGGCGGGCGTCCTGCAGCTCCCTGGTACAGTCTCCCAGTGAGTCCAGAGCGCTTTGTATATAGAGGTTCAGGCTTTTCACTCGAATGTTATCGTTTCCCGTATCGCCCTGCAGACCCTGCCCCGGGCACCCGGAGGATAGTCCTATACCGCACCGCGAGCAGCGGCGGGGCGCGTGCGGGGATACAAGCAGCAGTTCGCCGGACAGACGTCGTAGCTCGGGCCGTTGGAGCCCAGCGCTCTTTTCTCGCTTTGCATTCCTACCCGCTCGCGAATCAGCTCTCCGATCATGGCTATAAACTTGGGATGCGTACCCACGGTTTCCACTCGGGCCATTTCCAGCCCGCATTCCCTGGCCTTGTCCACGGCCTCGGTGTCCAGGTCGAACAACACCTCCATATGGTCGGAAATGAAGCCGATGGGGATCACCGTGACCGCCCGATAGCCTTCAGCCTTGAGTTCTGAGATCCGATCGCAGATGTCCGGCTCCAACCAGGGGTGGGAGGGCGGCCCGCTGCGGCTCTGATAGACCACTTCCCAGTCGCCCAGCCCTACCTGGTCGGCCACCAGCCTCGAGGACTCCTCCAGTTGCGACTCGTAGCGGCAGTGATCGGCCATGACCTGAGGGATGGAATGGGCTACGAAGAGAGTTTTGTTCTTCTCCAGTCCATCCTTAGACAAGGTCTGGAGTTGCTTGCGGCACAGCTCGGAGACCGCTTCGATGAAGCCCGGGTGGTTGTAGAACTTGCGCAACAACTCGACCCGAGGAGCCCCTTCGCCGACCACCTTTTGAGCCTCGGCCACATTCTCCCGATACTGGCGACAACTCGAGTAGCTGGAGAAGCCTGAGGTGAAAAAGGCCAGAGCCTGTTTCACGCCGTCGTCTTTCATCTGCTGGAGTGTCTCGGGAAGTAGCGGATGCCAGTTTCGATTGCCGAAGTAGATCGGTAGAGCGGGCCCGTTTTCGTCCAAGTTTTTCTTGAGAGCTTCGATGAGGGCGAGGTTCTGCTCGTTGATGGGGCTCTTGCCACCGTAGTGGTAGTAATGTTCGGCGACCTCCATCAAGCGTTCCCGTGGAACCGGCTTCCCCCTCACCACATTCTCCAGAAATGGAAGCACGTCTTCGGGACCGTCCGGCCCTCCAAACGAGACGACCAGAAGGGCGTCGTACTCTTTCAATTTCACTAACTCTCTCCTCTCCGAGCGAGGTTCTATCAAAGGAGGTTACTAGCCGGCTCGGAAGATTACAATATGATCAAACGACTAAAGCGCCTCTCCCATTATCTCCAGAAGATTCCCGGGGGAAACTGGATCTTGAGTCGTATCATCGGTCTCACCGTACCTTATTCAGGCTCCATGGGGGCCAACATCCTGCAACTCACCCAGGGCAGCGCCGTGGTCAGCCTACCCGACCGGCGCAAGGTGCGAAACCACCTGAACTCGATCCACGCCGTGGCCCTGGCCAACCTGGGCGAACTCACCGCCAACCTGGCTTTGATCACGCTGTGTCCCGAACGCGGACGCTTCATCGTCACTCGCATGGAAACCGACTACGTAAAGAAGGCCCGGGGCGAGTTGCTGTGCACCTGCGACATCCCCACCGATCTTCCCTGGGAGAGCGTGGAGCGAACCGCCGCCACGGCCACCATCACCGACGGCTCGGACGAAGTGGTAAGCCGGGTGACCGTGTACTGGAAGCTGGGGATCACCCCTCCCAAACCCGTGGAGCCGGTGGAGTGATGAATCGACTGACCGCCTGTTCTAGAGATTGCCCCGACACCTGCGGCCTGGAGGCCGAAGTGGTGGCGGGGAAGCTAGTGGCCCTGAAGGGCGTGAAGAACGATTCTCTCACCCAGGGCTTTCTCTGCCCCCGCACGACCCGCTTCGTGGACCGTCAGTACTCCGTAGAGCGGTTGCGCACTCCTTTGCGCAGAGACGGTGAAAACTGGATCCCGGTGAGTTGGGAAGAAGCTCTCGACCTGGCCGCTCAAAAGCTACTGGAGACGAGAGAGAAGTATGGCTCAGAGACCATCCTCCATTATCAATCTGGGGGTAGCCTGGGCTACTTAAAGAACCTGAACGGCGTGTTCTTTGAACAGTTCGGACCGGTCACCATCAAGCGCGGCGATATCTGCGCCGGAGCCGGTGAGTGGGCTCAGGAAGCGGACTTCGGCCTGTGTGATTCCTCGGACACCTCCGACTTATTGAACAGCCGTCTCATCGTGATCTGGGGCAAGAACGTGCACACCTCCTCGGTCCACCTGGTACCGCTTCTTATGGAAGCCAAACGAGCCGGTTGCAAGATCGTCTCCATCAACCCCATGGCCACTCGCTCCACTCGTCTGGCGGACCTCTCCCTCTGCCCCCGCCCGGGCACCGACGGGCAGCTCGCGCTGGCGGTGGTTTCTCATCTGAACGAGCAGCAGGCCATCGACCCGGAGGCTGCGTCCTACTGCGAAAACTTGGAAGAGTTTTTGGCCGTGGCCTCGGCGGTTTCTTTCCAGGAGCGGATGGAGCGGTGCGGCCTGGATCCGGCCAAAGGTCGCGAGTTCGCCGAACTTTATCGACTCCACAGCCCCTCTTCCATCCTGGTCGGTTGGGGTGCACCGCGCCGGCCCAACGGGGCCGACACGGTCCGGGCCATGGACGCGCTGGCCGCGGTCTCGGGCAACCTCGCAAAGCCGGGAGCCTGCGTGTCCTACTACTTTCAGCGGCGCCGTCACTTCAGCAGTCGCCACCTGCCGCCACCGGTCGAGCCCCCCCGCACTTTCTCCGAACCTTGCCTGGGCCAGGAAATGCGTAAGGCCGAGCCTCCGATCCGGCTGGCCTGGATCACGGCGGGAAACCCGGCGGCCATGCTGCCGGACTCCCAGACTGTAGCCGAAGAGTTTCTGAAGGTCGATTTTATGGTGGTGGTGGGCACCCACCACTCCGACACCACGGCCCTGGCCGATCTGGTCTTACCCACCCTGACCATGGTGGAAGACGACGACGTCATGGGGGCTTACGGCAATCACCAGTTGCGGGTGTCTCGGCCGGTGGTGGAGCCGGAGGGAGAGGCCCGGCATGAGCTCTGGATCTTTCAGGAGTTGGCCCGTCGGGTGGGCCTGGAGGGTCTGTTGGACGGCACTCCTCGGGAATGGAAAGACCGCCTGCTCGCCCCGGAGGTGGATCGCACGGTCCTGGAGGGGGGAGCCACCCGACAGCCGGGCGCACCTTTCGTCCTTTTCGAGGGGCGCAAGTTTCCCACTCCCAGCGGAAAGGTCCGCTTGATGACCCACGAGCCGCCGCTACCTCGAGAACTGGAGAACACCTATCCTTTTCGATTGATGGCCATCTCCCACCCGGATTCTCAGTGCTCCCAGTGGTCGGTGGACCCCCCCTCTAAGCCCACCGCCCGCATCTCCGAGGAGGCTCCCGAAGAGTGGGAGCACGGTTCGGTGGTTCGCCTGGAGAGCCGCCAGGGAGGCTTTGAAGTGATCCTGGAGCGAGTCAGCGGGATGCACCCTGAGCTGATCGTACTGCCCAAAGGCGGCAGCGCCATGTTCGGCGGCTGGTGCCCCAACGATCTGATCCAGGCTCGGGAAACTGACTTTGGCGTCGGGGCCTCCTTTTACGATGAGCCGGTCCGGCTAGTGCACTAGTCAGGCTTTGAAGAGCGGGATCTCGTGACCGTGCAGCCACTGCTGCAAGAATTGATCCAGCCGCCCTCCGTTTAACTGGTTCATGGTACGGGCCAGGGTTTCCACGTCCACGCTTCGATACTTGTGCAGTTCCATCGCTCCGGTCAGGGTCCGGTAGAACTCCTGATCCCCCAACAACCGCCGTAGGGCGTGCATGGAGAGAGTCATGCGGGCATAATTTTCCTGGGAAAAGAGCTTGTCCCGATCGGGACGGGCCATGGTGTCGGTGAAGACGTGATCCTTCACGGCTTCATAAAGTGTGGTGATTTCCTGCTCGAAAGCTTTGGCTCCGCGCGTCTCTTCAAGCCACAGCCAACCCGAGTAACTGGGAAAGGCTTCGTTGACCCAGACATCGATCTCACTCGCGTTGGTCACGGCATTACCGAACCACTGGTGGGCCATTTCGTGGATGATGGTGGGTTCGAAGTCGCCGTTTCCGGTGATGGATTCGGCCTGAAAGATGGGTCGAGTCTGGGCCTCGAACGCCACCTCAAACATGCTGTCCGCCTCGTAGGTGTTCTTGCCGTCGGTGAACCGGGTTCGATAACTATCGACCGGCAGGTTGGTCACGATGGCACCGTAGTTGTCGAAGGGATACTTCCCCAGGCGGCTCTCCAAAAAAGCCATCATTCGTCCGTGGTTCTGGAACTCATCGCGTACTCTTTGCTCCATGCCCCGGGGGTGCACCACCTCGAAGGCTGGTGCCACCTCGGTTCGGCAAAACTCCCGCTCATCGAAGGTATTGACCGAGGCCAGGTAGCTGGCCATGGGAAAGCGGCTGCGATAGTGGTAGGAGCGGCCTCCGCTTTCCAGAGGCAAGATTTCGATCAACTCCCCGTTGGCCAGCGCGAAGTGGTGCTCCGGCACTTCGATAAGAAAGTCGTAGGTGGCTTTGTTGCTGGGGTTGTCGTCTCCGGGAAGCCAACTGGAGGAGCGCGCGGCGCCGTTGAAGGTGACGGTGGAGCTTTCGCTGGAGAGCCAACCCAGGTCGGCCGGAACACCGGGATGGCTGACCGGCTGGGGGCGTCCGTGAAAGCGGACCTCCAGGGAAAACTCCTGTTCGGCGGACAGTTGCCGGACCACCACGACCCCGTCGGGGGTACGCTGGAAAGGAGTGTCTCTCCCGGATTCGTCGATGATGGTGAGGGAGCCCGGAAAAGTAGCCAGGTCCAGGGGGATGCGGTCGGTCTGGTAGAGCGCCCTGCCCCGAATACGTGCCCGGCTGGTCACGGTCTGGCTGCGGGGGTCGATCCGCATAGCGACTTGATAGTGTTGGGCTTTCCACGGCTTAGGCTGCGGTGGGTTGGGGAGCTTTACGTCGCGGTAAACTTCCTTGCCCTGGATGTCGTTGTCTACGAAGTACAACTCCCGCACGTCTCGGGGATCGATGCCACGTTCCGACTTCTCAGTCACGGTCCTGGTGAAGCCGAACAGGCCGAGCAACCCCCCTCGTTTGATCTTTTTGGGTTTTGGGGTGTCGCGCCACAGGCCGAGTGCTTCACTGCTGCCGGTGTGGTAAATACCCCAACTACCGTCTCTCTGTTTGGAGACGAGTACTTCCTCGCCCCTTTCCGAACTCCGGGCGTAGGCTCCGTCGGAGCGACGCAGCAATCGAAGTGGGGACGACGGTTCTTTCGATTCGGCGTTCTTCAAGCGTTACCAGGATAGCAAAAAACGGGAGGGAGTGCTATGGAGAGCGGTGCCACCGCACTCGGCGGGCCACCATGGGGGAGTGCTCCAGGTGAGAGAGACGAGAGTCGTGGTGGAGGGTTCTCCCGGGGATTGAATCCCCGTAGTTTTGAGCGGGGGTCACGTAAGAGCAAAAAACCAGCCAGGGGGTCACATAGCCGACAGCATTGGAGTTGTCGTACTCGGCCATCTCAGCGATCCGCAAATGTCCGACCGACCCTTCGCCCACCAATCGCACGTCCAGGAGATTTTCCAGGAAAGCTTCCGACTGAGGGTAGGCCATCTTGATGATTAGCCCCGAGAAGTCCACCTGCTTGACCGGCATGTCCATTCCCATAACGCCGGTGCCTTCCACGTAAAAGGGGTTGTCCTCATCTTCGATCCAGGCCCGGGAGGTGGAGGGCGGAACCCCGTCGACCAGGGCTCCGTTGACCTCCAGCGCGTTGTTCTCATCCATGCTATGAAGGGGGGGGTCGGAGGCCTTGTCGGTGCCCATCAGTTGGTCGATAACGCTGGGCAGCTCGGCGTTGTCGTCGAAGGTGGAGGTGAGTCGGTAGATGCGGTCGGGAGTGAGAATTGCCGCCTTCTTGTGCGTCGGTACTCCGGTCGTGGCTGCTGACTCGGTGGGAAATTTCTTATTGTAATCGCCCTTGACGTAGACGGTGGAAGAAGAGACCACGGTGAGATCGGCAACCAGTTCCTGACCGTTGACCAGCCGGATGGGCTCGGAGGAGTAAAGCAGGCCGTTGTCCGGCCAGGCTCCGGATGCCGCCAGGGCAGCCACGTCGATCTCCTTGAGAGCCACGGTGCGACCTTCGGAGTGGTTGAAAAAGGAAACGTCGGAGAGCCAGGGCGCGGTGGTCAAGGCGTCCACCTTGAGACCGGCCCGCCGGTCGTAAAAGCCGCCCGGTTGGAAGGTCTCCAACAAGGGAGCCTGGCGGGTCTGAACTCCGTGCGACCCGTCGACCACGCTGCCTCCCCAACGAGCCAGGGCACTCTCGGAACCGTCGCTCGACCAATCCGGACTGAAGGAGTCGTAGGCGTTGCCCGGTCCGACGTAGCCCTGGGTCTCCCCCTCCATCAGGGCGGTGTCGCCGGACTCGGTCGTGATCCGTACTGTGCTGCCATTGTCTTCGATGCCCCAGAAATCTTTATGCCGGATGATCTTACCACCGGCTTCCAGGCTATCGACCGTGAGATTTAAAAGCGGGTTGATCACCGGTGCAACGCTGGCCGCTCCTCCAACTTCAAAGGGTTTGACGTAGATATCTCCGTTGGCGTGGATGTTGCCTGTGACGACCTGGTCGCTGCTGGTGCAGAAATCCGTCAGGTGCCCATTATCGAAGACGGCAAAATCGAACATGGAGGAGAGCTCCCCTTCCAAGACCTGGGCCTGGATGGTGGCACCCACCAGGGCACGGCACTCGATCCGGTAGCTTCCAGAGGTGGGACGGGAGATCTTGAAGCGGAACTCTTCAGCTCGGCCGGAGCGGGTGTAGGATAAGTCACGAGGGTCCCCGGGTTGCCATTTCCAGACGTACCAACCATCGGAGTCGAGAGTGAGCCCCAGCGCCGGGTCAGGATCTGTCAGGAGCCGTGGGTCGTTCGAATCCCTGGCCTCACCACCGGGCTCGTGGGTATCTTCGGAGAAGTTCCGGGATTGGAACAGGCGATAGGCGATGTTGATGCCGGACTCGGCCAAGTAGAAAGCTTTGGCATTATTTTGGGTCCGCAGGGCATACCCGGAGCCGAACGATATGGAGTAGCACACCGTGACCGCTAGAACCACAAAGATCGGCACAAACATGAGGGTCAACAGCAAGGCCTGTCCCGAGTCATGCTTTTTCATGGAATGTTCCTCGCAACGATGGTGGACTCCAGGTAGTGATGAGTGGTCTCCCCGCGATCGGGCGTTCTCTTGTAGGGCCTGTGGACATTCAGCCTTCGGTCACCAAACTTGTTCATTTTCCACCTCCTGAAGCGAAATTTTCCTCAAATAGGTCCACTATTCCACAGAAAATTCCACTCCAGGAGGAGAAAAATG
>JBAYRN010000045.1:0-40720 GCA_041676625.1 Vulcanimicrobiota bacterium | reverse complement strand
TTCTCCTCCTGGAGTGGAATTTTCTGTGGAATAGTGGACCTATTTGAGGAAAATTTCGCTTCAGGAGGTGGAAAATGAACAAGTTTGGTGACCGAAGGCTGAATGTCCACAGGCCCTAGTTAGGCCCCTGAAATTGCCCTAAAGGGGCTGTAAGGTTAAACTACCAGCATGAGCATCGCCCGACAGTTCGACTTTATCCCCGTGGAAGAATATCTGGCGTCTGAACTGGATTCACCTATCAAGCACGAGTATCTAGGTGGTGCCGTCTACGCGATGAGTGGAGCGACGAACGCCCATAATCGCGTGGCTACCAACCTGACTTCCGCCCTGTGGGCCAGGCTCAGTGGGCCCTGTGAAGCATTCAATTCAGACACCAAAATTCGTATCCGGCTTCCCGGGAATACTCGGTTTTATTATCCTGACGCCTCTGTTGTCTGCCGCTCGAACCCACCAAACGCGGCTTTTCAAGATGCACCCACCGTGGTGGCCGAGGTCCTTTCCGATTCCACTCGCCGCTTAGATTTTGGGGAAAAGAAGGAAGCTTACTTGACCATCCCTTCGCTGGAAGTCTATCTGCTTGTAGAACCCGAGAGACTCAAGGTGATCGCCTATCGACGTACCGAGCAAGGCTTCGTGAAAGAGGAGTGGGAAGGGCTCGCCGCTGTATTGCCTCTCCCCGAAATCAGTGTAGAACTGCCCTTAGGGGAGATCTACAAAAACGTCAGTATCACCGAGGACACCTAATCCTCCGAAGCCGGCCTTCTGCTCAAACTCCCAGAGTCGAATCCAGCCAATCGAAAACGACCTCGTTGCGGAGGTTGGGGGTCATGGGCGCGCAGTGGTATCTGGCGCCACCGCTGAAGAGGTGAAAATCCTTAGGTCCGGCCAGGGCATTGAAAAGCACTTGCGCTTGGTCCGGGTAAAAGGCTTCCCCTTCGTAGTCCAGGACCAGATAAGGCTGGGTGATCTGTCCCAGGATGGATGATATGTCGAAGGATTTGACGATGTTGGACAGCGTGAAGAAATCGGTCGGCACCTGTCCGGCTCTGGCCTGCGCTTGAGCCTCGGCGCTGAAGATCGAGAACCGCTTCTTCAGGGCGAAGGACTCTACCGGGCCAATGGCTGGAAGGACATCTTCAAGCCAAATACCGTTTACCGTATCTTTATCACCGGCTTCAGCGATCTCGCGGAGTTCCTCGGGGAAGGCGAGCCAGGGACTGTACACGCCGCCATCGCTAACCACGGCCGCCAAACGTGGTTCAAAGGCCGCAGCCCGCGCCACCAGGTCTCCTCCCATACTCCAACCAGTCAGAGCAATGCGCATCGGATCGACCTCCGGGCGAGTCAGCAGGTAGTCAACCAGCGGCGTGACCACTTTCTCCCAGTCGGGGCGAAACGGTAGATTGTGCACGAAAAAGGACTCCCCCTGGCCGGGGCCATCGTACAGCACGGCGTTGTAGCCACGCTGCACCGCCTCTAGGGGACCGTAGGCCACAATATCGGCGTTTTGTCCGTCGCTTCCGTTGGTGATGATCACGGTGGGTCGGGCCACGGTTGGCCCGGGGGGTGTCAAGAGCCAACCGGGCAAGGTTCCGCCTTCGTAAGGGATGGCGATCTTTTCCCAGGCCGGATTAGCCTGGCCGGCCGCGGCCGTCCAGGCCTGGTTCATGGCCTGATAGACAGCGGCCTCGGCACCCGGCGTAGGACTGGCGTAGACGGTGTAGAGTGCTTCGGAGTAGTATTTCGCGGCCCGAAGATAGCGCGCACGTGCTGTGGCCTGTCCGGGACCCTGGGCTGAAGCAGCCGTGCTTGCAGCCAGAGCTTGGAACGCCGTGAAGAAAGCCGCCGCATCACCGCCTGATTGGTTGGCTTGATCAACTGCGGTCAAGGCCTCTCCCATCTCTGAGCAGACCCCGGCGCTACCCAGCAGGAACAGGGCCTGATAGTTCAATTCGGGGGCCTCAAAAAGCTGGACGTAGGGGGCCGGAAACTGAGCGGGTGGCGCGGGACTCGGGCTGGGAGGCGTCTGAAACAGAGGTTGCGATTCCGCCGAACCACAGCCGGAAATCAAAAAAGCTCCGCCGGTAGCGGCCGAGCCTAACAAGGCACGCCGACTCATGCGAACTCCAGAAGAGGAAGAATCATAATTTTTCATACGCGTGAGTATGCGCTTATGATGGCCAGAATCCTGGTTGTGGTCACCAGCACACGCTACAATTCTCAAAGGACTAACCCCGAAAAACCCGAATCTTCCCACAATAAACTATAAGGGGTGCTGTATCAGCGGCAGACCGGGACAAAACTACTCGGATCGGGGACTCCTCCTGCTGGAGGTGCTGATGGCTATTGTGCTGCTGATGGGCTCGGTTTTGCTGGTTCTGGGGGTGTTTCCCCAGGCCGTGGAAGCCAATCAACAGGGCAAAGATCTTCTCCTGGCCACCAACCTTGCTCAAAAAGAGATGGAGCTCTGCAAGGCCATGCCGTTTGAGGAGATCAACGACTCGGCCAGCGTACCGTTCTCCGGTACTCGAGTGGCCGACTACACGGCTCGGGTGCGGGGAAATGACCACACCATGAGCTTCGAGGTTGTTCGGGAGTATGTGGATGTATCCACCGATCTGAAAGAGGTGACGGTTTCCGTGCAATGGGAGCACGGAGCGATCAAACGCGGGACGGCTCTGACCACCCTGATCGGGGCCAAGACTTGAGCGGGCGCCGCCGATACAAGGGGTTTTCCCTGATCGAAGTTACGGTCTACCTGACGCTTCTGATCCTGATCATGGGTGGTGCCATGGCGATCATGCTCCTGGCCAACTGCTTTTTCGGTTCGACCCTGGACAACAACGCCGTCCAGCGCGACGCTCAGGCTACTATGATGAGGCTTTCTCGCGAACTCGAAGAGTCCAAAGAAGACCAGGTCCTATTCAGCGAAGACGGCGAGCCGAAGGGAGTCATCTTTATTTCGCCTCGAGATGAGGCCGGAGAGTTCGAATACGACTTCAGCGGAGAAGGGCGGCTCATGTGGCAAAAATGGATCTGCTATTTCGTGGAAGAGAATGGAGGGAAGTTGAAATTGCTCCGCACGGAAACTCCCATAATGCCCACCACCGAACCGACTCCCACGACCTGGACGACAAGCCATTTTCAAGCCATCCACAAGCGGGAAGTTGTTTCTCATGAACTCCTCGCCTTCGAGATCGTGCCGGACTCCACGATCGAGAATACCTACAACGTGTCGGCGTCTTTTGGACGGGAAGGACACACACATCGGACCGACGGCGACCGGGTTGCCGAGAGGGTGGAGATCGAAAACTCCGTCCACTTGAGAAATTAGGAGGGTGAATCAGGTGAGAATAGAGAGGAATCGAAGTCGCGGCATGGCCCTGGCTATGTTCTTGACGCTGTTGGTGCTGATCTTGTTGCTGGTGATGGCTCTCTCCGTCTTAAACGTGGGACAGCAAAACCTGATTATGGCCCGAAACGGAGAAGAGATCACGCGGTCTTTCTATTTGGCTGAAGCCGGAATTCAAGACGGCCTCACAATTTTAAAGAGCGATCCCCATCGGGAAGCGCCGGTGGATGACTTCCCCACGCTACCGCTTCTTAGCAAAAAACAAAGAGGCGATTCTTATCGTCTGGAGTTCACCAATAACTTCCATGGCACAACCGATAAAGAGGCTCCGAACGGCGTTGTTGTCCCTCCCGGGTACTGCCAGATCCTCTCCATCGGTTCCATCGATCGTCCAACCACCGGAAATGACGGAGACCACGTCCAGCGGATCGCGGTGATGGTCCGACAACTGCCGGGCGGTTTCTTCCATCACGCGGTGTTTGCGGGAAATCGAGATGAGACCGAAGAGGAGACCACCCTGAGGTTCCGGGGGAATGGAGACAACTCCGACTCCGTGAAGGGCCCGGTTCATTCCAATCGAGACCTCATCGTGGAGGAGCAGGCCACTATTGATGGTGCCATCACAGCCGGGGGAGCGGTCATCGGGGTTCCGGACGTCGACGGCGGCGATGCCAAACTGATGGAACCGGACCTGGATACCAAGAACTACGAAACGAGTTCCCATATCAACGTGGCTCAGGAGTTCGCCCGCTCCTCTATGACCGTGGAGATCAGGTCGGAGGGGTCCTGGATGAACGACACCGCCACCACGGTGGCGCCGGACAATCCAGCCCACATCTTTGCCAAGGACGTGCTGAACGACTTGGGGACCGCCGACGACGAGGGGGAGCTGAGCAACGACAACTACTACCTGGCCGATTACCACCAGAGCAAGGAGGGGGGAAACATCAGCACTGATACTGGTGCTCACGGGAAGACCTATTTTGTTGATGGGAACCTGTGGATCGAGAGCTTTTCTACCGGCGGCTGGATGGACGGCCAGTCGGTGATCGTGGTCAAGGGAAATATCTACGTGGCCGACACGGTTTCAGCTTTCAACGCCGATTCGGCTCTGGTGCTGGTGGCCATGGCCGATGGAGAAAGCTACACGGATCTCAACAGAAATGAGCGATACGACCCGGGGGAACCGATCATCGACGACAATGGAAACGGCCAGTACGACGGCAACGTGGAAGGTAGTGGCAATATCTTTTTCGGGGACCCCAACGTGGGCCCGGTGGGCGACTTCGATGCCTTTATGTACGCCGAGAATAACTTCGAAGATTATGCCGCTCTGGTTGCCAACTGGTCTCAGGAGATCAAGATTCACGGGAGCATGTCCGCCGGCAACCGGATCAACCTGGCCGGGCGGATCGAGCAAGGCGCCCACGTACCCATCACCATCGACTTTGACAGCCGGATCTCCGACGGAACCTTGAAAATGGAAGGGATACCGAATGGGGCTTCCGGTGGCGGAGACGACAAACCGATCATCGTCTCCTGGCGTCGCGGCTAGAACTCCTAACGCTTCTGCCCCAGGACGTATCGAGTAGCACCTACCAATTGGTCGGTGACGCACAAGAGATCATCGGCCAGTTTGACCAGAGGTATGAAGAGGGCCTGTCGACTGAAAGTGGCCCTGGGTTTTGATTTGAGGGCCAGGTCCAGCAAGGCGCGGCGGCGCACCTGATAGCGCAGCGCGAACAGCTCTTCGAGCCGTCGCACAACCTCGGTCTCCCGGGGCTCTTCCCGCCGGGCTTTGGCCCGGACGGTATCGAAAAGATAGCGCATGTCCCAGGTGCGGCGCCAGGACCAGGGGTCACTGGATTGGTTGTAAAGGCCCACCAGAGCGTGCTGGACTCGGGCCAGTCGGTTCAGGTTGCGAGAGGGCGGGTCGGTGCAGTCGTGATAAATGACCCAGCCTCCGGGTTTCAAGGCTTTGTAGATACCATCGAGGGCCTTGATCGGGTCTTTCACCCGGGACAGAATGAAACCGGCGTGCACCAGGTCAAACGCCTCTTCATGCTCATCCCAGGGAAACTCATCCACATCGGCTTCAGAGAAACGGATCTTACCCAGATTTCGCCCTTTGGTCTTGAGTCGATCGGCGTACAGCCTGCCCCAATCGAGCAGCCGACCATCGGTATCAATGGCATCAATCTCAACGTTGCTTCGCTTACCGGCCAGATAAATAGGAAACCAGCCGCCCCCACAGCCGAGATCCAGGATCCTGTCAGCCCGGGAAGCCAGCGCGAAGCTCCTGCGGTGAAGGGTCCAACCTTCCAGGTAAAGCTTCAACCAGAATTGGGGGTTTCTCTTGATGTCAGGTTGATCCCACTCTCGGGATAAGCCGGGGATCGGGTCTCCACCGTCGATCAAGACCGCCGGCCGAGGAAACAGGATGGGCGGCTCTATCTTGTTCAGCGAAATCATGGGGAAGGGTTTAGTGCCATCTTCTTGGGGTCCTGCAATCGTGCCCGGGCCACCACACAGACCAGAGCCAAAAGACCGGAAAGGACCGATGGAAGTTGTCGCACCGGAGTAACCGGAATCGGTGTTCCCGGCCGGGGTTTGCGGGTGAGGATGCAAAACATACTCATCTCCCCCATGGCAAGCTCCCTTGCCCGGGCCACCGCCTCGACCCCCTTCTGCAGTTCGTCCAGTCGAGCCATGGCCCGGTTCAGCTCTTCTACCGAGACTTCCTGAGTCTGTAAAGCCTCCAGCTCAGCTTCCAAACGATTCATGGCTGCAGCCTGGTCGACTCGGACCCAGGCCTGAAGTTGCTCCTTCCGTTGGTCACGCTCGATGGTGAGATCGAACATCCGCTCGTCTTCCACTTCCGCCAACCACATGGAATCGAGTTCGTTTTGAAGCTCCCGCAAACGATCGACCAGTCTCCGAGATTTTTCTGAGAGTTGGGGGTCTTCTTCACCTTTCTTTAGCCGGTTCAAGCGCATCTTTTTAGAGGCAATGGTCAAACTCAGCCGCCGATTCAAAACCTCGGATCGCTCCTTGAATTGCTTATCTTCCAGAGGTCGGTTATCGAATCGCCATTTCTCCAGGGCCCCGTTTGCCCGCACCATCTGCAGATCCCAGAAGGCCTGGTCCCACTCCTGAGAGAGCTCCACGCAGCGTCCGGCGAACTCCTCGGCGGTCACTTCACAGAGTTCTTTAGCCCGCTCGGGAGACGAGGCGATAGCGGTGATCTGAAAGTAGATGCCGGCGGTGGGGTTCCAGTCGGGCCGGTTGGAAGTCAATTCCAACGCCTGCCGGTAATGCTCCTCGGTGAGGGGCCACTGAATCCGCTTTTTGACCCGGCCAAAGACCACGGATCCGAGCATCTCGGTTCGCGCTTTGCTCTCGTTGAACAAAGGCGAGGGTACATTGGGCGAACCCTGGGGGTGCCAGAAGAGCATCCAGAGGCGAGCCTCCGAACGAAAGTCTCGAGGGGTCCATAGACCTACCAGGAGAAAGAGTGAGGCCACTGCGGCCAGTGCTGCCAATGCCCGGGAGCGGTTCAATGTTGAGGCGCGACCCGAATCGGCACCATAACGGCGCTGGGGGAGTTGTCCCGGAACCCTTCCAGCTTGATCGCGACTTGGACTTCCAGGAGCCCGCTGGTGGTTAAATCGGAGAGGGGGATCGTCTCACCGTCCAGGGTCTCCACACTCGAAGGTGAACCCTCGGCCCTGGCTTCGGTGATCTCGGCGGGATTCATCGCCGTGAGGTGGTCCTTGCCGTCCTTGTCGTAGATCACGAACCCGGGCTTGAAGCCCCCCCACTCCGTCATTTCCGGAAACGGAGCATCCTTGCCATCCATCTGGATCTTCTGACCGGGAACCATCACCCCCCGGAGTAAGACCTTCTTATTAACTCCGCCATTGGAGTCGGTGGAGTTGGCCGTGGCGGGCAACGGCAAGAGTCTCTTGGGGGAGTCCAGGTCGGCCAGGGGCCGGTCCCAGCGATGGAGGTTGCCCTCTTTGTCGAGAGCGTAAAAAGCGTAGCGGTTCCATTCCGGAGTTCCGTACGGAGAGACCTTGAAGGAGCGTGGATGGGAGTCTTCCGAGGTGGCGATCATCGACATGGTAGGCCCCTCGCTCTGCAATTCCACTCGGATGGTGGAAAGTGCGGTCTCCTGGAGGTCTCGCTTGATCCACTGCAGGGCGGTGGTCGCTTCCTGACCGATGAGATAAGAGGTGGAAGCGGATTCGTACTGGCGGCGCGAGACCTGAAAAAATGCCGCCACCAGGCCCAACAGGATGGCCGAAAGACCGATGTAGATGACCAGCTCCATCATGGTGAAGCCGCGTTGTTTTACCACGGGCTGCGTACCCCCAGTTCGACTTCCAGACTCTTATAATCGGTCTTGCCCGGGTTCTCTTCTCGCCACCAGATGACCAGCGTGACCTTATCGGTCTTCTGGGATTTGCTCGAGTCGAGGAAGCTTCCGTTGGCCAGCCTCAGTTGCTGATAAAAGACCAATCGGGCTTCCCGCCCGTAGACCAGCATGGGGATTCTGGCGTAGTTCGGGTTCTCCGGGTCGTACTTGTCGTCCCAATTGTCCGGAGGCCGAGTATCTGCGGTTACCTGGGGCCAGTTTTTGGGAGCCGGCTGCCCGTAGCGATGGGCCTTGACTTCTTCCATGAAGTTCCCGGCGATCAGAGTAGCCGCCGTTCGGTTGGTGGTCTTACCGGCAAACCGATAGCTGGTACTGAGACTGGTAAAGAGAACCACCCCCGCTACCGAAATCACAACCAGACCGATGATGATCTCGATGAGGGTGAGAGCCATTTTAGAAAAGCGAGCGTGGATCAATGGCCCCATCCTCCCCCCACTCGAAAGGCGGTATCGTCACTGGGGGCCGGCACGGCGTGCCAGGTTCCGTTTCCGGTACCGTTGCCGTAGTTCAGAGCCTTGCCAACCTCACCACCGTTGCTGAAGGCGAAACCCAGGGCGTTGGCCCAGTATTCAGGCAGACGCTCGATCCCCGATCCCCCGGGGGTATCCACGACATCCGGAGACTCAAAGACGTTGGCCCGGGTGAACTCCGGCACGTACAGAACCTCCTGGGCCGAGATGCTGCCATTGATGGAGACCATGGAGCCGATGGTGTAGGCACAATCCATAGTGAGGTCGTTCTTGGCCACGAACATTCCAGCGGCGTAGAGACCGCCTACCTGAATGGTGTCTCCGTAGATCAAAATCCCCGGAGTTTCAGCGGCCATCAAGGTGGCGGCCACCCGCATGGCCCGTTTATTGCCTTCATCGGCCAGGGCCTGGGCCATGCCGGTAAACGGCTCCAGGATATCTTCGGCGATCCCTTTGAGGTAGTCTTCACCGTCTAAAGGAAATCCGTACGTCGTAGAGAGTTGCTCCTCGGCGGCGCTGGTCATCTCTTCCACGAAACTATCCCCGCTGGCCGGCATAACCTGGTTCTGGATCTCCTCAAAAGCGATCATGGCCACCCCGCTGGGGTCGAGAGCAGCGAGCGCCGCCTTGCCCAGAAACTCGATGAGCTTGGTGGTTATATTTTCCACGGTGAAGTAATTGGTCAGAGTCTCTTCGGCAACGTCTTCGATGAACTTGTCAATGTTGTTTCCAAAGTTCTCGATCTTACCAAACATTCCACCCAATTCTCCGGTTATCAAATCGCCGATCTGAGTTGCGAAAAAGTCCTGATCCATCATCTGGGTCAGGGCGGCGGTTCCCGAGTTAAACATCGACTCACCCTGCACCGTGGCCTCCTTCAGGGCGGCTTCGATAGGTCCAGGTAGGACTTTCGGAAGAACCGGTAGACGGTCTTCACCAAACATCCACCAGTCAGAGCAGGTAATAAAATTGTCGCCCAGGGTCATGTTGAGACTCCCTGCAAACAGGGGTGACAGGATCGCGAACAGCTTCACATTGAGGTTCTTGTTGAGCATCGAGGTCGCCGGGTTGGGCACGATGACCGGGAAGTAGAAGGTAAACGTTGCTCCGTTTCTGGCAAAGAACGGCTTGCGGCTATGGAACGGCCCGAGCACCTTGGCCAGGTTGGAGGCTACATCGTCGAAAAAGGTCTGCACGATGTCCGCGGCATCGCTACTTATCAGCTCCGCAATCTGAATCAGGTTGAACCCGTTGCGAATTCCGTGGGGTAAGTCCACCGTGCCGCTGCAGATGATGGCCGAGGTGATCGGTTCCACCCGACCGGCCCGGCGAGTCAGGAGGATCGAACCCATGAAGGGGTCGCCCGCCCCGGTCAGGTTTCCGTCGACCACCAGGGTGGACCCCGGCTCCATCACGATCTTACCTTTCGGGCGATGAGGAGTAGACAAGGAAGGCTCGGGGTTTTCCATGACCAGGTCGCCATCGATGTACATAGTGGCGCCCCGCTGAATCCAGAGGTCGGCCCCGATGGTCATACCGGCCATACCGTCCTTCGGTAATAACTTAAATGTACGTCCCGCCGGCACGGTGAAGCTGTTGTGGATGCTGAAACTGCCGCGCTCAGCTTCGGGATCACCCTTTTGATAACCCAGAGCGGTGTCCGGGCCAATCCGGATCGGCACGGCAGGTCCCACCCCACCGTCCTTGCCCAGATAGACCAGGGTGACCTCCTGAACCAGGGCCCGCTTCAGGGTGACCAGAGCAAGTTCCACGAGATCCGGTACACCGTCGTTTTGAAAAGTATAGGGCTGTCCCTGAATATCTTGACTCTTGAACTCCCCATCGGCAAAAAAGAAGGTAATGATTTTGACTGGATTGGGCAGGTAGAGCGTAATCCCGAAGATCTTGATCTTCACAAAGACGTGATTGAAGAAAGCGGTACCGACATCTTTGACCAGGTTGGCGATCACCTTGGCGATTTTGATGACCATGGTCCAGAGGTTGGTTCCCTTCCAACCGTCCTTGTTCAGGTCGTTAGCCTTTACCAGTTCTTTCTCCCGGGTCCGGGTGGGTCCTGGATCGTATTCATCCACGTCAGGCCGGCTCTCATTCATTCCGCTGGCGTCATTCTTGGCGTCGGCGAAATCTTTTTGAGCATCTTCCCAGTCTTTCAGGAGGCCCTTGTAATCATCGCTGAAGGTCTCAACCTCACCATCTTCGTTGGTAAAAGACCCATCCCGTTCCCGATCCGCCCACTCATCGAACTGATCCAGTGATGAAAATCCATGTTTAGACAGCAGTTCCTGGCCGGCCTTGTCGTACTCCTTAGCCTTGGTCTCGTGAATCTTGTCCTGATCTTTGTCGTCCTCTTTACCGGTTTTCTTGTCACGCTCTTTTTCGGCCAGGTCAAACTTGGACTCGGCGTCATAACGGTCGTTGACCATTTCCGAAAACTTCTGAAAATCCGGAGACTTTTTACCATCGCCCTCATCCACGGTTAGGGGTTGCGTACCGGCCGGGTCGTCGGCTTTTTTGGCACTTTTCAAGACCGAACCGAGTTTGTCTTCGACCTCTGCCAGGGCGTCGGTGGCTTTCTCCAACTCTGGAGTCATGGCCGCGTCGTCTTCGTCCTCGTAAACTTCATCGTTAGAGTCGTAGGTGCCGAAGTCCGGCTTTAACGGTGCGTGGAGGGTGATGTCCAGAGCCGGCCCCCGGCTCTTAAAACCCGGTATCAAGACGAACCACCAGCGGGTAGACTGTTCGTAGGTGAGAAAGTTGTTGAAGCTGGCGTTGTTAGGGTCAAAGATGGCAGTCAGAATGTTCTCTACGTTCAGGGTACCGAAAATGACATCGGTCTTGTCGTAGGAGGCTGCGTTGAGGACCGGCATCAGGGTGTCTAAACGTTCTCCCAGTCGGGCGGCATAACCCTGGTCATCGTTTCCATAGGGGAGATAACCCGTAAAGCCGATCCCGCCTCCCTTGACCAGAGGCTCCCCTTCCAGAGAGTAAGCCTCACCGTAGGGAAGGTCCTCGATCTCAATATCTCCCCGGGCACCCACTCGAAAGGGGTAGCCGGTGTAAAAATCCAGGGTGCGATGGTCGGCATCGATCTGGGGTTCGGTGGGGTTGGCCCAGGCCAGGCCGGAACCTTCAATGGTCACGTCTCCATTGGGGGCATAAGCCGCGAAAGGGAAACCCTTGACCAGAGACATTCGGTAGCGGGAAGAAGGAGCCTGGAAACCGGTCATACCGCTGCGGGGAACCAGCATTGCTCGAGTCTGGCCGGGATACGAGACGACGTCGTCATCCTCGGTCCCGGGACTCGGGATGGTCTGGCCCATGCTTTCCGCGGTCTCACCCTCAGCCGGAAAGGTCCCAAGGGTGGGGAAGGACCCGGGTGTCCAGGAATCTAGCGCTCGAAAGCTGTCCCATTTGGGCTGATTGGTATTCTCGTCGGCCTTGATGGTGATGGGGAGCTCAGCATCGACCCAATTCACGCTGTCCCGGTACTGCAGGTCTACACTGGTGAGCTTTTTCCCCACATAATCTGCAGCAGCAAGCTCAGCATAAAGCCGACTCTCGGCCATCCGCGCGGCAGCCGAGCTGGAACGCCCCTGGTAGTCGAGCGCGTAGACCAAAATCATCAACACGGCAACCACTGCAAGTACCGCTATGTACACAAAACCGAATCGTTGTTTCTTCAAGACGGCCCCCAAGGTCCCGCCTTTTCGACCTGGCAGGAAACCACACCTTTACTCCTCGTCGGGATCGGCATTTTTTTTACAGAAGACAATCATGTCCTCAATTTCCTTGAGATAGCGCTTGCTGACTAGGGAAATCTCCCAGTTGACTTCCGGTCTTTTGACCCGTCGGCTGGCCACGTAGGCCGAGGCAGCCAATCCTGTGAGTATAGTTCCGGGGGCGAGCGGCCCGGTGAGAGGAGCCATCACCACCGAACCCAGGGCCACCCGACCGGCCAGCTTGCGACGTTTCAGCTTTAGCTCTTCAAGCTCGATCTCAGCGTCTTGAGCAGAGCGCTCGTCCTCATCGTCCTCGAAGATGTCCCGCTCCCGTTCGAGTTCTTTGGACAAAACTACCGCTACCGCTGCACACACCTGAGCGCGCCTGGCTCGATAAACTTCGTCATCTACCAGATGAAAGCTGGTGAGGTCGGTCTTCAGCCCGGCGGCGTTGGCGTAGATATGAATCGCCAGGTTCTTGGTGGGAAGGAGCCGATCGGTCTGCACGATCACCCCATCACACACCCAGTGGAAGCAGCTCCGGGGCTCCATGCTCATGACCTCGTAAGGAGCACTCTCCAGCTCGATCGCCACGATCATGTAGGCGGGAGCTTCGGTCTTCTCATAGCTTTTTCGGTTGGCTCGTCTCAGGGTGGTTCGTACCGTAAACTCCCGCTCGCCAAAGCCCTCGGCCAGGGCTAGATTCGGAACGTTTTTGGCTGGCAGAGCGCCAATCTTTAAAGGCTTGCGGTGAAAACACCAGTTCAAGACGCTGCTTCGTAAGGCGCCATCGATCCAGCGACCATCCACCCGGATCGGGACCGGACTGAGGTAAGCGTACTCCTCCAGTTCGCTGAGCATGGGCAAGCCGTGTCGTTTCATCGGTACGAAATTTAGCAGCAACCGATTGGGTTCGGTATGGGAGATGTGATGGATGGCCAGAGTCAGGCCCGGGCCCCACTCGCCCCGCATCTTTGTCCTCTTACTCTCCCCCATCTCCGAAAAATAGGCACCGGCGTAAATGGCCTGGGGGTCACCCCCCCGGTGAATCTGCAGTAGAAAGGACAGGTGGGCCCGCTCCACCAGAATGCGCAACGCCGTACCGAAACGGTCCAGGGCATCATCGCTATCGAAGTCCGAGCGCAGGAGCGCGCTCACCAGTTCTTCGCTGCCAGGCAGAGTGGTGGGGTCGTCGTGACCAAAGGCAAAGAGGCTCTCGGTTCGAGTCTGCCGCACCGAGATCCGTTGACAGCTCCAGCCCACACCTGCCTGCACCAACTTTAACACCCAACTGTACTCCCGGGGCAGGCTGTAGCGGGTCATCTTGGCCCGCGCCTTGTCGTGGGAGATGGTGAAGCCGCCCTCTCCTTGAGAGACACCCTCGGCCTGACGGGCCGCCAAAAAAGCGTCTAGATTGAACTCGCTCATCCAGGTCTACCGGGGATAGATGCAGACCCGGTTTCCCCCTCTGGATCGGGCCTCGGCAATGGCTCCGAAAGCCGCTTCTTTCAGGCGCTGCGCGTCGGAGGCGTCGTGGGGCACCCCGGCCACTCCTACCGACACCGTGAGGCGGAGCGGCTGCCCCGGGGTCCCGAAGGTGGCGTCGGCCACTTCCTGGCGTATTCGCTCTCCGATGGGCACCGCGTGATCCCGATCGGAGTGAACCAGCAGGACCCCAAAGTCATCGCCCTCGATTCGAGAGGCCACGTCGGTGTCTCGGATGGCCTCCAGAATCAGACCTGCCAACTGTCTCAGGACCCCATCCAGGACCTCGGTGTCGAGTCGCTCGGCCATGGGTGTAAAGTTGTCGATATCCACCAGCAAGAGACTGACCGGATAGGTGTAGCGGCGCCCTCGGCGGACCTCCTCCTCCATCCGCTCGGCCAGATACATGCCGTTGTGGAGTCCGGTCACCAGGTCGTGCAGCCCGCCCCCCACCCGGGTGCGAAACTCCAGGCAGCGAGCCACGGCGATCCCGGCCAGCTCCAGGAACTCCTCCACCACCCCCAGGTCCTGGTGCTTGAAGGCGTTGGGAGCCGGGCGACCGAGATAGATCACTCCCACCACCTTGCCGTCGCCGGGGTTTCGGATGGGAGAGATCAAGGCGCTCTGGCCCTGACCCTCTAGAGTTTCCAGGACCTGACCTTTGAGTTCCATACGGCCCTGGGGAATGATGAGGGGGTCGCCGGTGGCGGCCACGTAACCCACCGACAGCTTACCGGCCGGAATGGCCAACTCGCGAAAGAAATCGGTGTCCTCGGCGTCGGCGACTTCCGGATAGAGGTAACTGACGCCCTGCACATCTTCCTTCATAAAGATGACGCAGACGGTGCTGGGAACCCGAGACTGCAAGTAATAAACCAGAGAAAGCAGTGTCTCTTCCAGAGAGAGGGAGCTGACCAGTTGGCGGAAACCCTCCAGGGTCTTTTTTCGATGCTGCAGTTCACGCTCCATGCGTTCGGCCTGGGTTTCCAGGGCCTGGCGCTCCCGCACCAACTCGTCGGAGATCTTGGAAACTTTCTCCTCGGCCTGGTCTTCCTTGCTGGACATGGCCATGCGTGCCTTGGCCACGTCTTTGTAGGCTTCCTGGAGTTCGTGCTCGAGATGGGCTACCTGTTTGCTGAGGGTCTTGACCCGGGCCTCCTGATCGGTCATCTCGGCGTAGGCCATCTCGACCCCTTCGGTACGCTCGGCGATCTGCTCGTAAAGGAGTTCGGTCCGGCGTTGGGCCTCTTCCTGAACCTTGCGAGTTTTCTCCCCTTCGGTCACGGCGATGGAGTAAAGCCAGGCCATCAAGAGGGAGACCGCCACCTGCACCCCGGAAAGGGAGAGTCGGAGGGTCAGGGTTCCTTTCTGCAGGCCCTGCTCCATGAGAGGTAGGGCGTAGACGAGTCCGTAGAAAATGAGGCCGAACACGCCCATGGCCAGGCCCGCGGTCAGCCCGTAGGTTCCGCAGAGAGTCAGTACGGGCAGGGCGAAAGCCAGTAGAAAGTATCCCTCCCCGTAGAAATAGGTCAGGGAAAGTCCGGAGGCCAGGTCGGTGAAAGCCAGGATGGTGGCAACGGCTTTGTGGTCGGTCATGCCGGTGAGAAACCCACCCACGGCGTGATAAAACAAGACCACTCCCGTGACCGCGGCAGCGTAGCCACTCAGCTCGTTATACATCACCAAGGGATCGGCGTGGGCCCGGGTTACCAGCAATGCCGCCAATACGCCCACCACGCGCACCCCGATGAGGAAATAGCGCAAACCCTTGTGGGGTTCAACCTGCTCTACTGGTCCGGCTGTAGACATCGCTAGCAGGTTCTCAAAAAACCCGTGTCACTCCTGGTCTGGAAACGTTTTATGCAGGTCCCTCCCCCTCTGGCCGAGTAGACCACCGCCCCATGAGCACCACCACCATTCCAACAAACTTATCCGTTCCCCTCAGGCAACTCCTCGGGTTGTTGAGCGAGCGGCCCGAAATCCAGCAGTTGAACAAGGCTGTTGCAGAGCGGGAAAATCTGATCGTAGAAGGGGTCATCCGGGCCGCCCGGGGACCGATCTGGTCCTGCTTGCGGGGTTTTGCCGACAAGCCGATGCCGGGGCCTTCCCTGTGGGTCACCCCCACCAGTGACGGCGCCGAGGTACTGGTGGAAGACCTGCGAGCCCTGGGATTGGATTCTCATCTGGTCTACTTCCCGTTTCGAGAAGAGCGCACCAAAGCCGAAGAGGCTCGCCCCGTGGACCCCATGCAGTTGGCCGCCCTGGAGAAACTGCAGAAGTCGGGCCCCCAGGAGCCGCTACTGGTGGTGGCCCCGATCCGCTCACTTTTGCAAAAGACCATGAGCCGAGCCGCCCTGGAGCAGAATCGCTGGGTGGTAAAAAAGGGCGAAAGCACCGATCGAGACACCATGCTGGAGATGCTGGTGGCCGAGGGATACCATCGGGAATCGATGGTGGAGCGTCGAGGAGAGTTTTCGGCCCGGGGAGACATCATCGACATCTACCCCATCACCGGCAATCCGGTCCGGGTGGAACTGTTCGGCGACGAGGTGGAGTCGATCCGCCACATCAATCTAGACACTCAACGCTCCATTCGCGAGATTGAAGAGTTCTCGGTGAGTCCCATCTCTCACGAAGACGAAGGCTCTTACTTGGTAGATTTTCTGGCCCGGGGCAGCGTGGTCTGTCTGGAGGAGCCGGCCCAGTTGCGGCTGCAGACCCTGGAGTGGTCCCACGAGGGGTGGCACGGACAGTGGGGGGATTTTCTGGCTCTTCTCACTCCTTTCCGACAGCTCTCCTTTACCACCTGGGAAGACGCCGAGAGCCGCGCCGCCTCGGAGCAGATCCAGCGGGTCGAAATCCGCTGCGAGCCCCAACGGGTGTTTCCCGACCGGGTGGAAGGGATGATGGGGAGACTGCCTGAGTGGGTGTCCGACAAACGGGCGATCCTCTTGATGAGTCGGCAATCCCAGCGTCTGGAAGAACTGCTAAACGAGCGCCGGTTGCTCACTTCGGGACTCGCTCCGGGCCAGGGGGTGGCTCTGGTCGGGCAGCCCCTGGCCGAGGGCTTTTCCATGCCCGCGGAACCGGGCGTGCCCGCCCTGGAGGTTCTGACGGATCGGGAGATCACGGGGGCCATTCGCAGGCGCAAGAGCCACCGCAAGTCCGAACGGGCCTCTTTGATCCGTCTGGAAGAACTGAACGCGGGCGATCTGATCGTACACCTCCAGCACGGCCTGGGAATCTATCAAGGGGTGGAAACCCTGAAGATCGCCGGCTTCGACAAAGACTTTTTGAAAGTGGAATACCGCAAGGGCGACAGTCTTTTTGTGCCGGTGGAGCAGTTGGACCTCTTGCAGCCGTACAAAGGGCTGGAAGGGCGACAGGCCAAGCTGAGCAAGATGGGTGGCCAGGAGTGGGCTCGCACCCGGCGCAAGGTGGCCGAAGACGCCGAGAAGTTGGCCGAGGATCTGCTGAAGCTATACGCCGAACGAGAGGCCTCGGTGGGGCACGCTTCCAGTCCGGATACTCCTTGGCAGCACGAAATGGAAGACGCGTTCCCTTATGAGGAGACCGAAGACCAGTTGCGGGTCATCCAGGAGGTCAAAGAGGACATGGAACGCCCCCGGCCCATGGACCGCCTGGTCTGCGGCGACGTGGGGTACGGCAAGACCGAGGTGGCCATTCGAGCAGCTTTCAAGGCAGTGTCCGAAGGGCGCCAGGTGGCCGTGCTGGTACCCACCACGGTGCTGGCTCACCAGCACTACGAGACCTTCGCCGAGCGGCTGGCCGCCTTTCCAGTGACGGTTCGCGAGCTGAGTCGATTCCGGGGCAGCGCCCAGAACAA
This sequence comes from Vulcanimicrobiota bacterium, assembly GCA_041676625.1. Taxonomy (GTDB): domain Bacteria; phylum Vulcanimicrobiota; class Xenobia; order Xenobiales; family JADMJV01; genus JAEXNA01. Next base: position 23,388 of record JBAYRN010000045.1, on the reverse strand, counting down.
AGACACCGTGGACAAGCTTGCCACCGGTGAAGTGGACATCGTGATCGGAACCCACCGCTTACTCTCCAAGGATATCAAGTTTCAGACTCTGGGCCTTTTGGTGGTCGACGAAGAGCAGCGCTTCGGGGTGAAGCAGAAAGAGAAGATCAAAGGTCTGCGCAAGAACGTGGACATCTTGACCCTGTCCGCCACTCCCATTCCCCGGACTCTCAATATGGCGCTCACCTCCATTCGCGACATGTCGGTCATCGAGACCCCACCGGAGGATCGAGTGCCCATCAAGACCTATCTGTTCGAGCACCATCCCGATATTTTGCGGGGTGCCATCGCCCGGGAGTTGCAGCGCGAAGGGCAGGTCTACTTCGTGCACAACCGAGTCGAGGGGATCGAACGGATCGCCGCCGACATTCGGCGGGCTTTGCCTTCGGTGCGGGTGGCGGTGGGCCACGGCCAGATGGGCGACGAAGCTCTGGAAAAGGTGATGATGGAGTTTTTGGAGGGCGAGTACGACGTGCTGGTCTGCACCACCATCATCGAGAGCGGACTGGATATTCCGAACGCCAACACCATCATCATCAACAACGCCCACCACTTCGGGCTGGCTCAACTGTATCAGATGCGGGGGCGGGTGGGGCGATCGGCCCGCCAGGCCTACTGCTATCTCCTCTACCCTCCGGCCCGGGAGCTGACCGACGAGGCCACCGCCCGGCTGGAGACCATCCGCGATTTCACCCAGCTCGGTGCGGGCTATCAGATCGCCCTGCGGGATCTGGAGATCCGGGGGGCGGGTGACATCCTGGGTGCCGAGCAGTCGGGGAGCATCGCGGCGGTGGGGTTTGACCTTTACTGCCAGATGCTCAAGGACGCGGTCTCGGAACTGCGCGGAGAAGGGCCCAAGTACGAGCTCTCCGACCAACCCATCGCCATCGATCTGCCGGTACCCGCGAACCTGCCCGACGACTACGTCTCCGACGGCGAACAGAAGGTGGCGCTCTACAAAAAGATCGCCAACGCCCAGTCCTTCGAGAAGCTCAAGGAAGTGGAAGAGGAACTGCTCGACCGCTTCGGCCGGCTGCCCGAAGAGAGCCGAAACCTGCTGGAGATCGTGGACCTCAAACTGCGTGCTCGCGATCTCACCATCCCCTCGATCAGGGCCAAAGACGGGCGGCTCACCATCCTGCTGCCGTTTTACCCGGAACTCAGCCTGAACCGAAAGCACAAGTTGTGGGTAGCCACCAAATGGAAAGCCAAGCACGAGAACTCGGCCTTGATCATGGAAGGTCTGTTCGGAGTGGCCGCGGGCAAGCCTGAATACCCACCCGCCAAAGAATTGCTGGACAAGGTGAGGCTGATCCTAGATCAGCTTAAACGCTGGCAAGAAGGGGATCAGGCCTAAGAGCTCTTAGGGGCGGAGGTTGTAGGATTCCATCACGGTCAGGACGCCGCCCTGAGCCGAAGCCACGACTTCCGTCTTTTTGCCCTGGCGATCGATCAGGCCGGCTTTTTCCAGGTCTCCATCGGTGTAGAAGTACATGCCGCCAGGAACTTGACGGCTTGAATCTTCATCGCTGTAGGTCGACGCCACCGCCATTTTTTCTTGCCCGGGCAAGGTGACGGCTTGCGTGCCTTCGTCGTTGACAAAGCCGTTCACTATCGTGCGCTGTGGTCCCTCGGCCTCCGACCAACGCTCAATGGTGGAAAAGGTGGGGACCGGCCGAGAGGAGGGGGTCGAGGTGTAGTGCCCTACTTGAGGGTTGACGTCCAGCGAGGAGCTGTTGTCGGCTCTGGAGAGCGATTCGAAGTGACTTTTGACCTGCTGAAAGACCTTCTGACCGTTCCTGGCGGCGTCTTGCTCACGGGGCGAAAGCTTATCCGCCCCCTGGCTCAGATCCGCCAAGGTGGTGGGACCCGACGGGGCCGAGAAGCGCTCGCGCACCAGGTCCACGGGTGACTTTTCCGCTGAGGTGCCGGTGCTAGCTTGTGGCTGAGGCCGAAATGCCGGGGTGGGTCGGGTCCAACTGTTAGAAATATTCATACCGCTCATATTCAATGCTCCCTTAATGTTCCAGCACCACTTCGTGACTTTTAGTCAACCTCAACGCTATGGGACTCATGTGGATCATCGGAAAACGAGATGAACAATTTGTAAAATTTATCCCTCGACCACCATCAGGTCCGCAAACCGCTCAGCCGCGAGGAACGAGCCCAGTTGGCACTCTGGCCGTTGAGGCTGGGCCGGGGGGTGTTCTGGTGCTTGACCACGGCGGCCACGGTCAAGAGATCGAGGTCTTGAGTGCCGTCGTCGGGCAGTCCCTGGAACTCTTCCTCCAAAAAGTGAGTGGAGAAGTCCCCGGCGGCAAAACGCGGATGCTGCAGCAACCAGCGGTGGAACGGGATGGAAGTGGGAAACCCCGCCAGCTCAAATTCGCCCAGGGCTCCCAGGGCTCGACCGATGGTGGCCTCGCGATCGGACCCGGTCACGATGAGCTTGGCCAGCATGGAGTCAAAATCGTTGGGCACCTTGTAGCCTTCGTAGAGGTGGGTGTCGACCCTCACCCCGGGGCCGGCGGGCAGGCGCAAGCCCCGGACCTGACCCACCGCCGGGGTGAAGTTGAGGTCGGGGTCCTCACAGGTGATACGACACTCGATCGACCAGCCCCGGCACACGATATCGTCCTGGGATAGCCGTAGCTTCTCACCGTTGGCCACCCACAGTTGCTCACAAACCAGGTCCACTCCGGTCACCTCTTCGGTCACCGGGTGCTCGACCTGCAGGCGGGTGTTGACCTCGAGAAAGTAGAAGTTCTTGTTCTCATCCACCAAAAATTCGAAGGTGCCCACCCCCCGGTAACCCGCCGCCCGGGCGCCTTCCACGGCGGCGGTGCCCATGGCCTGGCGGGTCTTCTCGTCTAGAAACGGGGAAGGCGCCTCCTCCAGCATCTTTTGAAAGCGGCGCTGCACGCTGCACTCCCGCTCGCCCAGGTGGATCACGTTGCCGTGGTTGTCGGCCAGGATCTGGATCTCGATGTGGCGAGGCCTGGCGATATACTTTTCTAGATAAACCGAGTCGTTGCCGAAAGACGCCAGGGCCTCCCGCTTGGCCTGCTCGAACCCAACCTTCAACTCTTCTTCGGAGTAGGCTCGTCGCATGCCGCGCCCTCCCCCACCACCGGCCGCTTTGATCAAGACCGGGTAGCCCATGCCGGTTGCGATCTCCAGAGCCTGTTCAAGACTCTCGCAGGGGCCATCAGAGCCCGGAACCAGGGGCAGCCCGGCAGATTTCATGACCTCCCTGGCCTGGTTCTTGTCGCCCAGACGGGTGATGCACTCCGGCTCCGGCCCGATGAAAGTCAGACCGGCCTGTCGGCAAGCTTCCGAGAATTCAGCCCGTTCGGAGAGAAAGCCGTAGCCTGGGTGTACGGCCTGGCATCCGCTCTTTCTGGCCGCCTCCACGATCTGCTCGATGTCCAGGTAGGCGGCCCGGGGCGACTCACCCGGCGCGGTTTGCAGGGGGTAGGAAAAGTCGGCCAGACGTACCCCCAGCGAGGCCCGATCGACCTCGTGAAAGCCCAGCACCGACTGAACCCCCAGGGTGCGACAGGCCCGAATGACGCGACAGGCGATCTCGCCTCGATTGGCAACGAAAACTTTTGAAAACATGGGCGCCCGTTCCCCGGTCGGCGGGTATTATCCTCGGTTCCAGAGCTTCTTTAGCTTCCGCCACGACTTTCTCAGCAGGATCGTGAACTCTGCCCCGGAGGGTGAAAACTCGCAGGCCGCTTCAAAAAACGGAATGAGCCGGCCGGTTCCGGGTCGTGCCTCCGCATCTTTTGCCACCATGCTGTCGAGGGTCTCAGCCAGGGCCGCGCTCAAACCGGAGTTCAGTTCCACCGCCGGGGGGTGGGCGAACTTGAACTGCGGAGGCTCATAAAGGGTGGCAGCCCGCAGCAGGGTCATGCCCAGCGCATAGATGTCGGAGGCTGGAGAGGTCCGACCCTGATACTGCTCCGGGGGAGCGTAGCCGGGGGTCCCGTAGGCGGTGGTATCCCCTACCTTTTGAGGGGCCACCACCCGGGCGATCCCGAAATCCACCAGCTTCACCTCCCCACTGCGGGCCACCATCACGTTGGCGGGCTTGAGGTCACGGTAGATGACGGGAGGGTTGCGCCGATGAAGATAATCGAGCGTTTTCAATAAACCCAGTCCGATGGCCCAGACCCTGGCCTCAGGCAGCGGCTCCGGTCGATCGGCCAGAATCTTTTCCAGGGTGGGCCCTTCCACTCGCTCCATGACCAGATAGTCCCGGTCCTCGATCTGGAAAGAGTCGACCACGGCGGGAAGGCTGGGGTGGGAGAGCTTCTTGAGGAGTTCGGCCTCCCGAGCAAAAAGGAGGCGAGCTTCCTGGACCTCGGTGAGGGGAAGCGCGGTGTAGTCCAGTTCCTTGATCGCCCACACGGCGCCGCGCTCCTTGGTGTCTCGGGCCAAATACACCCGCCCGCTCGCTCCCTCACCGAGGAGTCGCTCCAACCGGTAGCGGCCCGCGATAATTCTTTCCTTCACACTAAAGCTTGATTCGAACCGTTTCTCCATCCAGGATCACCTGGAGACGGTGCTCCACTCCGTCCTGGTGAAAGGTGGCGCTGCCCTGGTTGGTGAGGCGGTTCGGGCCTTCGGCGATCTCGGCGAGCTTTCGAAAGTGGTCCCGCACGGCGGAAAAGTCCTTCAAGGGTGGAGTCATAACATCGGTCAACTCCGACCCCGACCGATACTGAACCACAAAGATCTGCTCGGACTCCCGCGGCTCCAGGACGATCTCCTGAACCTGCTCCCTGATAGCCTGACTGAGCATCAGGTTGCAGACCCGCACGTAGGGGTCGAGATCCACATCGTCCACCGGGGTTTCAGGCAAGAGATTCGAAGACCCGCCGAAAAAAAGTCTCAAGAGACGAAGTAACATGGGAAACTGTTTGCCAGGCGCCGGGAAAATCCCACCACCCCCATTTTCGAACCTCTCCAAGGTAATCACCGAACCCGAGGAGAAATTTGAAAACATGCTCAATAATGGAACGATTCTTCAGCAACGTTACAAGATAGTGAAAATCTTGGGACACGGTGGTATGGGGGCGGTTTACCTGGCCGAAGACCAGCGGTTACCCACCAAATGGGCCATCAAGGAGATGAAGAAGACCGGCCTTTCCGAGGAAGAAAGAGCCGAGGCGGCCGAACTGTTCCATTCTGAAGCCCGCTTGCTCTCCGAGCTCCGCCACCGCAACCTTCCCCGCATCGTGGATTTTTTTGACCAGGAGGGCCAACTCTATCTGGTGATGGACTTCGTGGAAGGGGAAACTCTGGAGGATCGAATTCAACGGGACGGACCCCTGGAAGTCAACTCGGCCCTGGAGTTGTGCTTGCAGATCTCGGATGTGCTGGACTACCTTCACACCCGACCCAGCCCGGTGGTCTTTCGAGATTTCAAACCGGCCAACGTCATGCTCACCCCCCAGGAGGAGATCAAGCTGATCGACTTCGGCATCGCCCGAGTTTTCAAGAAAGACGCCAGCGCCGACACCAAAGCCCTGGGTACGCCCGGCTACGCCGCCCCCGAGCAATACGGAAAAGGACAGTCCGGCCCTCGTACCGACCTGTTTGCCTTCGGCGCTACCATCCATCACGCCCTGACCGGTCGCGACCCCACCGATGCCCCCTTCCAGTTTCCTCCCCTCACCGATTTCCGAGCCGATCTGCCGGAAGAATTGGTGACCATGATCGACTCCTGCCTCAACCTGAAAGCCGAGGACCGGCCCGAGTCGGCCTTTGCGGTCAAGCGGATACTGGAGATCCTGTTGGGTCGAACCGGCTCTTCGGCCCTAGCCGCCCGGCCCACCACCACCCGACTGGGTGCCACCCAGCCCACCGCGGCGGTCCACGCCCCCACCGTGCCCACCTCCCCGGCCACCCCCACAGCTGTGGTGGCGGCAGCGCCCAATACCCCTGCCCCCATCGTCTCCTTTAGCCCCAAGGCTCTGACCGTGAAGGAGTTGAACCACGGTGAGAAAGCGACCCTGCGCCTGCGGATCAAATCTGACCAGGCGGTCTCGCTGGTGCCGAACAGCCCCCACATCCAGATCTTCCCTGACAAGATCGGCCCCGGCAGCACCACCGCCACGGTCACGGTCAACAGTGCCGAGCTTCCCCAGGGCTCCCTCTTCACCGGAGCCATCGAGGTCAACGACATGGACGACCTGGCGCTCCCGGTGGAAGCGAGAATCGGTTCTCCCAAGGCCTCCACCCTGGCGATCTTTAGTATGTACGGCCTCTGCCTGCTGGCCCTGGTCCCTTTACTAAACTATGCCACCACGACGGTAGCCGGTATCATCATGTTTTCCATCCCCAAAGAGAAACGCTCCGGCCTCAAAATACCCTGGCGCCTGAGTCTACTCTTTACCCTGGCCTGGAGCGGCTTTTTCCTGGCCATGGCCTTCGGACTCTCCCAGGTTGACTGGGTCGGCGTGGAGCAGTGGCTCCTTTCGTTAGTGGAATAGTCGAAGCAAAAAACCCCGGAAGAATGATGTGGGGGTCGAAGGTAGAAGAACGGGCCTATGAGCGCCGGAGAGACCATGGTTATTTGTCAAATCTGCGAACACGAGAACGAAGTCGATCAACGGTTTTGCGACGAATGCGGGGCAGAGCTTCAAGTCTCCGGGGAGACCGGTGCACCACCCCCCAGTAGCGCCCCCATTCTAGACGAGAACTCCGCAGTAGAAACTGAGCAAGGGGAGCGAATCGTCATCGATCGCCTGCTCTCCCTGGGGCGGTTGAATCGATACTCTTGTACTGTGGCCGAAGATCCCGGCCTGCTCCTGGAAGAAACCCCGACTGCCCCGGACCTGCTTGCTCGCCGCCACCAGGCTCTGGCCCCCCTGGCCGACTTCCAGACCTTGTGGCAGCCGGGTGCTCCTTTCGCCCACAATGACCGAAAATTTGCGGTGGGCCGCCTGCCCGATATTCCCACCCTGGATAGTCGGGTCTGCGAAATCGGAGCCCTCTCCCCCGAAGAGCTCAAACTGCTGGCCTTGCAGTTGGCCGAACTCCTGCTGGCAGTCCATCAAGCCAAGTTCTTGATCCGCTCCCTTCAACCGGACCGGGTGTGGTGGGATCACGACACCCAGAAACTGGTGGTGGATAGCTTCGAACGACTGGCTCCCCTGGACTCTCCCGGCGGAGATTTCCAGGTGGTCAACGGCTTCAGTCCGCCCGAAGCCTACGGCGTCGGAGGCTCAGAAATGGGGATCTCCTCCGATCTCTACACCGTGGGTGCCATCCTGCATTTTGCAGGGTCCGGTCAGCGGACCGATCTGGAAAGCCGGGAAAACTTCTTTACCTTCGACCCCCTACCCCTGGAAGACAAGGTCCTGGAAGCCTGCATCGCTCGCTTGACCGCCAAAGAACCGGGCCAAAGACTGAAAAGCGCCGAAGAGTTTCGAGACTTCTTACAACAGGAGCGCATACCGGAACCGGCCGCCCCCTCGCCGGCCCCCCGCAGCGTTTCGATGGGCCCATCCGGAATGGACTTTTCCCCCATCGCCGTCGACGGCTGCCGCTATCAGGTGGCGCTGCAGAGCCACGTGGGGTGTGTCCGCAGCATAAACCAGGATGCCTGTCTGCAGCTTCGCTTCACCGCGGTGGAAAAATCTCACCCCCGCCAGGTGCACCTGGTGGTGATCGTGGACGGCATGGGAGGGGAAGCCGAAGGAGACAAGGCCGCCTCCCTGGCTCTCCGCTCCATCGCCAAGGATGTGGTAGACGCCAGTCTTTCGCTGCACGACGAGCGGGTCACCGTGCCCCTCTTGCCAGGCTCCCCCCGAGAGCGCAACATGCACCTTTTGGGTCGGGCCCTGCGACGAGCCAACCGCACCATCTTCGAATACGCCGAAAGAGACTTTGCCCGGCGCGGTATGGGATGCACCATCACCGCTTGCATTCTAGAGCCGGACGAGGTGGTGATCGGTCACGTGGGAGATACCCGGGCCTACCACTGGCGCGATGGGGTGTTGACCCGCCTGACCACCGACCATTCTCTGGTCGGGCGGTTAGTGGAGATGGGACAGTTGACCGAAGAAGAGGCCCGCAACTCTCCTCAGCGCTCCATCATCTACCGTGCCATGGGCACCAACCCGGACGTGGAAGTGGACCTCTACCACCAGGAGTTGAAACCCGGCGATCGATTGATGGTTAGTTCTGACGGCGTCTGGGAGTACTTCGAAAATGGAGAACTCCAGGGCCTGATAGCCGCCGACGACACCCCAGCAGGCGTGGCTGCACGGCTGGTTGACATCTGTTTGCAGAGAGGTGCCGACGACAACGCCACCCTGGCGGTCATCTTCGCCAAATAGGAATTTGCGGTGCCCGGTCAGAAGGGCCCCGACGAAAGTGCCCCGAGGCGAATCGAGAGAGGATTATTCGTGCCCGAAGTTCATCTACAATCACATCTGAGTTACCGAAACGTCGCCGTGACCAGCGAGAACAAGTTGGTTTATCTCTTAGTGGAGGTCGCTCCCTCAGCCGGTCTGGGGCTGGGCCCGGCTGCTCTGAACCTGGCCATCGTGCTGGACAAGAGCGGGTCCATGTACGCCCACGACAAGTTGGAGTACGTCATTTCGGCAGTAGGTCACGTGATGGAAAAACTCCGAGCCAGCGACATCGCTTGCGTGATCGCTTTTGCCGATAAGGCCCGGGTCCTCATCCCCGCCTCTCAGATCTATGATCGTGAATCCGCTCGTCGAATGGTCAGAAATATCGACTCCATCGACGTGGGCTCGGGCACCGAAATGCTCAACGGGATCAGGGCAGCTAATGATGAGTTACGCAAGAACCTGTCGGCCGAGCGGATGAACCACATGATCTTGCTGACCGATGGTCTGACCCTCCACGAAGGGGCCTGCAAAGAAGCCTGCATGATGGCTGCCGCCGAGGGGATCTCGGTCTCCACCATCGGAGTGGGAGACGACTTCAATGAGCAGTTTTTGCTGGACATCGCCACCGCCTGTCGTGGTACCAGCTACTACATCGACATCCCCCGGGACATCCCGGCCATCTTTGACCAGGAACTCCGAGGAGTGCAGAACGTGGTGGTCCGCAATCCCCGCCTCTCTCTGAAACTCAGCCGCGACATCTCGATTCGAAAAGCCTACAAGGTCAAACCCATGATCAACGACCTGGGGCAGATCCCCACCGCTGATCGGGTAGCCCACCTGGACCTCGGGGAGATCCAGAAAGACGAAACCCAGAGCTACCTCTTCGAACTGGTCCTGCCTTCCCGCAAGCCCGGCACCTACCGCTTGGCCAAAACCGAGATCATGTACGACATTCCGGAACTGGGGCAGAGAGACAAGACGGTCTCCGAAGAGGTCCTCATCACCTACACCGAGGACCAGAGCCAAGCCTCCATCGTCACTCCCCAGGTCATGTCGGTGGTCGACGCCGTTTCGGTCTTCCGTCAGCAAACTCGAGCTCTCGAATTTGCCGCTTCAGGGGATCGCGGCAAAGCCACCCAGCTGTTGCGCTCGGCCGCCACCCAGTTGCTTTCCCAGGGCCAGCAAGAGCTGGCCAATCAAGCCCTGGAGGAAGCCGGACGTATCGAGCAAGGCGGCGGTGCCTCTTCGGCCGGTACCAAGAAACTTCAATACGGAACGCGCAAGCTTACCCAATTGTTGGAACCTCTGGACATCGCCGGCTTGTCCGGTGGCGGCCAGGAGTAGGAGAAGCACCGCGAAGCTACGAACGCGCGATGCGATACACGAAGTTAAAGGAGTTATAATATGGCGTTGATCTGTACAGTTTGCGGCGCGGAGAACATGGAAGGGTCCATCTACTGTGAGGACTGTGGAGCACGGCTGCCGGTTTCCAGTAGCACCCCTGCTGCCTCACCGGCCCCCATCAGCGCTCCTCCGGCGCCCGCTCCAGCCCCGGCCCCAGCTCCGGCTCCCGAGCCTTTCGGTGCGGCCGAGCCCACCCGAGAAGAGATGCCGGCGGTGGCCGCTACTGGTGGCGATAACACCTGCACAACCTGTGGAGCCGTGAACCCCGCGGGAGAGACTTACTGCGAAGACTGTGGGGCGGCGCTACCCGGCGCCTCCTCCGAGGCGCCGATCCCGGCAGCCACCATCGCCGATACTCCTCCCCCCATCACCCCTACCCCGGTGCCCTCTACCCCTCAGCAAGCCGTCGCTGCCGTAGCGGCCGGTCGGCCCCGACTGGAAGCCCGAGAATCAGGCCAAACCTTCATTCTCGCCAAAGATGAAAACCTGGTAGGTCGCCGCTCTCCGGTCGACGGGATCTTCCCCGAGGTAGACCTGACCGAAGCCGACAAGGACAGCTACATCTCGCGTCGTCACGGAAAGATCATCATGAGCGAACACGGCGCGGTCTACGAAGATCTGGGCTCTTCCAACGGCTCTTTCCACAACGGCTCCAGACTCCAGCAGGGCGTCCAAGCCAGACTATCCGAAGGCGACAACCTGAGGCTCGGCCGTACCGAGCTCGTCTACCACACCAACTAAGGTGTAAGCTAGGGAGACCACCGTGGATCGAGACATGCTCAACAATCTGAAAGGCGGATTGGGGTTGGCCGGCCGGTTGGTCGGTCGCTCCTTCGACGAGGTCACCAAAGCCATCGGAAAGGGAGAGGAAGGCACCGACGGCGGTGAGACCGGCCTCTACTTCGTGTCGGGCCATCCTATCATGTCGGCCCGACCCCGCCTCGGATTTCTGGAGCCCCAACTGGCTCAGAGGTTCAACATCAATTTCCTCAAAAACCTGACCATGAGCGGTTCGGAGCGGGCCTTTGTCGATGCGCTCCGCTTGGTGGTGAGTCACCAGCACGACGAAGCTCTCAGCAAGATCAAGTCCGCCACCGGTGGCTCTCGAGACGCCAAAGTGGGGCTGACCGACGCCTTCTTTACTCAAGGAGCGCTGCACATCCACCGGGGTGAGTATAAGGAGGCGATCACGGCGCTCAAGACCGGTCTGCTAGCCCAACAGGGTTTGGGCAAAACGCTGGTCCGCTACCTGCCCAGCTTCCACGTAGCCATTCCCCTCACTCCGACCAGTCACTTCTGTCTCTTTCCAGACCTGGTGGGACTCAATCTGTTGCTAGCCAGCGCCCTGGCCCTCAACAACGATTACCTGGAGGCGGTAGAGACTCTGGAGCAACTGCTCGGCCTGATGCCCGGAGAGCCCCACGCGGCCTTCTTCGTCAACCTCTACCGTTCGGCACTGGGGCGTCACCGGGACGTCTTTTCCTCGCTGCAAAGGATTTTGCCTGATTCCAACCTGCAGATCGCCAGTGCCCTGCTTTTGGGTAGAGCCTGCTCTGAACTCGATGATCCCATGACCGCCCGGGAACTGTTTCGCAAGGCCCTGGAAGATACCGCTCTCGATCCCGTACTGAGATGCGATCTACGGCACTCCCTGGCCGAAGCGCTGGAGGTGGAAGGATGGACCGAGGAAGCTCGAATCGAGCTCGAGACGATCCATAAGGAGTTTCCCGACTTTCGACCACTTTTTGCTCGCTTTGCCATCACCGAAGTGGAATCCAAACCGCCCGTCCCCAGAGCCGTGAAGGAACCGGCGGCGGCCCCTGCAGCGGGCCCCGATTCCCCCCCGGAGCAAAGCGGCCCACGCTCCCTCTCGGCCGAATCCAGCGGGCCGCTTCGGCTGGTTTCCCAGGACGGCAAGAAAGAGATCGTCCTGGATCGACCTTCGGTGACCATCGGACGTGAAGAGGGTGACATCGTATTGGGTGGAGATACCGCCGCCTCCAGGCTTCACGCCCAAATCAGCGTGGATGAAGAAGGTCGAGTCTACGTCGAAGATCTGGGCTCCACCAACGGCACCTGGGTCAACCAGCACCGGGTCGGACGCAAGGTTGAGCTGCACCGGGGCGACTGGTTGCAGGTGGGAGAAACCACTTTCCAGTTGCGTTAAATCATTCGCAGGAAGTCTCTTCGGGCGACGAGAACACGGCGCTACACCCGAAACCGGAGGCTTTATGTTAAAAAGATTTCTTTGCGGCGCTGCCCTTCTCAGCTTACTTTGCGGCACGGTATCGACCCCCGCGCAAGCCGAAGAAGTGTATGTCCGAAATAGACTATTCAAGGACGCTTACATCCTAGGAGGCACCACTTATGTGCCCGTGGATTCCTTTCTGCGCGCTGTAGACATCCCGTGGTCAGTGGATGGAGGCAAGCTCCTCATCGGCACCGGAGACTCTCCGGATTGGACCCCCAGCAGCGATACCTTTACCGCGACCCGCGACGGAAGCGATCTCTCCGTGACCGGGATCGTGCGCGACGGACGCATCTACGTACCCGCGAAAGAACTGGCCGAGTTTGTAAACTACAAAGTGATTTACAACGCCGACACCGGAATCGTGGATGTCGTGCAAGGTCGCTTGACTTCGGCGGCCGACCAGAAGGCAGCCCAGGACCTGGCGGCCTCGAAAAAAGCTGAAAAAGAGGCCCGGGACGCGGCCTGGCAGGCCCGGCTAGAAAAGGCTAAGGCGGATCGCAAAGCCAAGGAAGATGCCGAAAACGCCGATGCTGACTCGGATGATGATGAAGAGGACGACGCCCCCCTGGCCGCCCAAGGCGACCCGGACACCGACGTCTCTGATACCGGAACCCAGAGTGAAGACAGCGGCGACACAGACGCGGCCGACGCCGGCCCTCCCCCCGAAGCCGACCTGGTCGTCCTGAGCACCACGGCCGATCCCAACAATTATACCGGTGAAGTGGTCTTTCGGGCGGTCCTGCAGAATCAGGGCAATGCTCGAGCCACCGATGTGAAAGCCAATCTCGTGGTGATCGGTCCGGACGAGAAAGAATGGGTCAGCAAAACCATCTATCACGGACCCATGGCGCCCGACGCCCGCTGGGAAATCACCGACAACTACAAACACCGCCTCCGCGACGCCATCCCCCGAGGCAACTACACCGTCACGGTGACCCCGACATTCAAAAGCGAAGCCACGCAGGAAAAATAGAAAGTAGGCCCCCCCTAGATGATATCCGTAAACGACTTCAGGACAGGCATCACCATTGAATTGGAAGGCCAGCTATGGCAAGTGGTGGACTTCCAACACGTGAAGCCCGGCAAAGGTGCGGCTTTCGTACGCACCAGGCTGAAAAACATAGCGAAGGGTACCACCGTGGAAAAAACCTTCCGCGGTGGGGAAAAAGTTCAACGAGCCATCGTTGAACGAAAGCCATACCAGTATCTCTATGAGTCCGATGGCGATTACATTTTCATGGATAACGGAACCTATGAACAGGTCAACGTCAGCCCCGACCAGATGGGCGACGGTCTGAAATGGCTCAAAGACTCCATGGAAGTGCAGATCGTGTTTCACGGAGATCGCATCCTGGAAGTGGAAATGCCCAATTTCGTGGAGTTGGCCGTGACCAAGACCGACCCGGGCCTGAAGGGTGATACCGCGCAAGGTGGCTCCAAGCCGGCCACGGTCGAAACCGGAGCCGTGGTCACGGTCCCTCTCTTCGTGGAAGAAGGCGACGTGCTCCAGATCGACACCAGAAGCGGGGAATACCTGAAGAGGGTATGACGGCACTAGTCTTCGGAGCGGGCGCCATCGGCCAGTGGCTGGGGGCGCTTCTTCATTCCTCCGGGTCGGACGTTCTTCTGCACGTCAGGCCCGGAGTCAAGCAGGCCATCGATGAGTTGGGGGGAGTTGTTCTAAACAACGCCCCCCCGGTGGCCGTTCCTATGTCCAGCAGTCTGGACGAACTCCGGGGTAAAGAGTTCAAGACCGTGATCTGTACGGTCAAGACTTACGCCGTGGCCTCGGCCCTCAAAGAATTGAAAGAGGCCGAAATCCAGTTCGAAGAACTGGTCAGCTTTCAAAACGGCTGGGGCACCGACCCGCAGTACGTGGAGGCCTTTCCCACCACCAACTTCTGGACTCTCACCACCACCCGGGCGGTGGGGGTTGATAGGCCTGGATTTCTGAGCCCGGCCCAAAAAGGTGGGTTGGCGGTGGCGCCCTGGAGCTCCGGCGTGCGAGGGATCCCCCAGTGCCTGCGCCGGGTCACCATCCCCCTGGTGGTCCTGGAGCGCTCTCTGGACTTGAAGTGGTCGAAGCTGCTGCTCAACCTGATCGGAAACGCCACCGGGGCGATCACCGGCTTGCCGCCCAATCAGTTGGCCGGTCACTCCCGACTGATGAAGGCCGAATTGCTGCTGGCCCGGGAAGCCATCGCGGTGGCCAACGCTCTGGGAGTGCGGCGCTCGGATCTACCGGGGTTCCCCATCAAACTCCTATCCACGGCTCTAGAAAAAATGCCACTGAGGCTGGTGGCTCCGGTGATCTCAGCCAAGATGCGCCAGGCCCGTGGAGATAAGCTCCCCTCTCTTTTTTTCGACCTGGAGGAACCCGGGCGCCCCACCGAGATCGACTCCCTCAACGGCGCGGTGGTCCAGGAAGGCCTGGCCACCGGGGTGCCGACCCCGAAGCAAGACGCCCTGGTAAAGCTGTTCCACCGCTGCCGAGAAGATCAAGAGCTATGGACGCTGCTGCAGGCCGAACCGGTCAGGCTTCTGGAGTACGTTTAGTGCCACCGCTTGTTAAAGCCGATAACATCGGCAAGAATTACGACGGGCAGCAAGCCCTCAAAGGGATCAGCTTCGAACTCTATCCCGGTGATATTTTGGGTCTTCTGGGCCCGAACGGGGCTGGGAAAACCACCCTCCTGCGCATCCTGGCTACTCTGGTCAAACCCGACGAGGGAACCGCGCTGATCAATGGAGGCCCCCTGGATGAGGTGGATCAGATTCGCCGGAAGATCGGTTACCTGCCCGACTTCATCGGCACCTACGACGAGTTGACGGTGGATGAGTATATGGAGTTTTTCGCCCGCGCCTACCTGGTGCCCCCCGAGCGGCGTGAGTCGGCCAAGCTAGAAGCGCTCGAGGGCACCGGGTTAACCGAACTCAAAGAAAAACCAGTCACCGCTCTGTCCCGGGGCGAGACTCAGCGCCTGGCCCTGGCCCGCCTGCTCATGCACGACCCTGCGATCCTGCTGCTGGACGAACCGGTCTCCGGTCTCGACTTCCAGGAACAAGCCCGCTTGGGAGAGATCCTCAAGGAGCTCCAGCGAAAGGGCAAAGCCATCATCGTGAGTTCCCCGGTGCTGGAAGAGCTGAAAGACTTCTGCAACAAACTGGCGGTGCTCGACCAGGGTGCCCTGGTGGCCTGCGGCAGTGGAGTCGGCGCGTGAGACCGCTGGAGCAGGATCTGGAGCGCTACCAGGCGCGCTGGCCCGAGGACCGCCCGAAGCAGTGGCAGCGCTATCGCGACTTCGTGGAGAGCACCGCCGACTGCTGCCAACGCACCCACCTGGCCGGCCACTGCACCGGCTCGGCTTTCATCGTCTGCCCGGATTTTCGCCGCACCCTCCTGCTCTACCATCCCTTCCTCCAACGCTGGCTGCAGCCCGGCGGGCACGCCGACGGGGATCCGGACCTGCTCCAGGTGGCCACCCGGGAGGCCTCCGAAGAGACGGGGCTGCCCCTGGCGGCTTTTCAGGCGGTGAGTCTAGGAGCGGATCGTACCCCCTTCGATCTCGATATCCACGCCATTCCGGCGAGAAAGCAGGAACCCGCTCACTGGCACTACGACCTGAGGTTCTTACTGACCACCGACCCCGCGGCCGAACTCCACCCCGAATCCGAAGAGATGCTGGTGGAGTGGGTGCCTCTGGAGCGGGTGTCTGAGCGGACCGACGAACGGAGCGTCCTGCGGATGATGGAAAAAGTCTTCGCGATTAGATCAATAGGCCCTAAGTAAGAGGGGTGTGGCCGTGGTGGATGGTCACGATGCCACCGGTCAGTGGGACCACTTTAACCTGAACCAACCCCGAGCGGCCCATGGATTCGGCCATCTCTTCGGGCGCCAGAAACCCTGAAATGGTCTTCTGTAGATACCGATAGGCTTCCCGATCTCCGGAGACCAGCCCCCCCACCAGCGGCACCACGTACTTGAGATAAAGCTCGTGGAAAAAGCCCATGATCCCGGGCGGTCTGGTCAGTTCCAGACTGAGCACCTGCCCACCGGGTTTAACCAGTCGGGTCATCTCCTCCCACAGCCGGGGCAGGTCCACGATATTGCGGGGGCCGTAGCAAATGGTGGCGGCGTCGAAGGTGTGGTCGGGCAGCGGTACCTCCAGCACGTCGGAGCGCAGGTAGCGCACCGCCCCCGAGCCGGGCGAACCCTTGTGGCGCCGGGCCGGGCCCAGCATGCCTTCGGAAAAGTCCACTCCCACCACCTCGCCGTTGGGTACGGCCCGGGCCAGGCAACGGGTGACCGCGCCGGTCCCGCAGCACAGATCGATGACCCGATCGGAGGGGTGGAGATTCAGCATCTTGCGGGCCCGTCGCCTCCAGTACCAGTCCAGTCCAAAGGAAAGGAGCGCGTTGTTGAGTTCGTAGCGCCCGCAGACCCGGTCGAACATCTGGCGGATCCGTTCGGCTCGCTGGGTCGACTCCTTTTCCTCCAGGGGAGAGAGCGCCGGGGTCATAGCACCTGCAAGATCTCGTAGCGACTGTTTCGCACCGCCGGGATGCGGCCGACGGCCCGAATCAGAGCGGCGATCTGCTCGGCGTTGTAAGCGTAAGCCACTCCGGTGGCGGAGATGACGAGCTCTTCCATGAGCACGCTGCCCAGGTCGTCGGCCCCGAAACCCAGGGCCAACTGGGCCAGTTTGGCGCCCTCGGTCACCCAGCCCGCGTGGATGTGCTGAAAGTTGTCTAAGTAGAGACGCGCGATGGCCATGATCCGAAGGTACTCGGCTCCGGCCGGGGGAATGGTCCGCACCATACCGCTGTTGCCCGGGGTGAGACTCCAGTGGATGAACGACCGGAACCCGCCGGTGCGGTCCTGCAAGGCCCGCAAGCGCTCCAGGTGGTCGATCCGGTGGGCCGGCGTTTCGCCGAACCCGAACACCATGGTGGCGGTGGACTCGAGTCCCACGTTGTGGGCTGTCTCGTGAACCTCGAACCAGCGGTCGGCGCTGCACTTCAGGGGAGCGACCTTCTCGCGAATATCGTCCACCAACATTTCGGCACCGCCACCCGGCAGACTGTCCAGACCGGCTTGCTTCAAACGAGTCAGAGTCTCTTCCAGGCTAAGCCCGCTGACTTCGGCCATGTGGTCGACCTCGGTGGCGGTGAGGGAGTGGAGATAGACATCGAATCGGCTCTTGATGGAGCTGAAGAGGTCTTCGTAATAATCGATCTTAAGCTCGGGATTGTGGCCTCCCTGCAGCATGAGGGTGGTGCCCCCCCGGGCCAACATCTCTTCTACTTTGGCGAAGATCTCGTCCTTGCTGCGAACGTAGCTCTCGGGGTGCCCCGGCGGCCGGTAAAAAGCGCAGAACTTGCAGTAGGTGATGCAGACGTTGGTGTAGTTGATGATTCGGTCCCGCACGAAGGTCACGTAGCCCTCGGGGTGCAGTTCTCTTCGCAACTCGTCGGCTCTTCGTCCCAGCTCCAGAAGGTCTTCTTGAAAGAGAGCGACTCCCTGCTCTCGAGAGAGCCTGGGGAGGCTGGTCTTGACCCGGAGGTCCCTGATCTTTGTGGCTTGCGTCATGCTTTTCCTACTCTCCCGCCCGCACCAGATTCGGGGTCGAGAACTTCTCTTTAAATCTTCGGTAGCCGGCCCGGGACTCCGGGGTCACCCGGAACTGCAGCCCTTCAAAGTATCGCTGCAGCTCCCCGACCGCAAGCCCGGACCGCCGGTGAGCCTCCGCCACCACTTCGTCCATGGCCTGCTCGCCCCAGTCACAGGACCGGGCCAGAAGCTCCCGGGCCAGATCGAAGCCCTCCTTCGACAAGTCCCGTCGAGCCACCCACACCGCGTAGGTCATGGGAAAACCGGTGTCGTCCTTCCACCAGCCCCCCAAGTCGTGGATCTGAAGGTTTCGGGTCCAGGCGGGCGGGTCTAGGGCGGTGTCGCCGATCAGGAGCACCCCGTCGGTCTGCCCTTCCCGCAAGGCGCTCTCAGCCTGCTCCAGGGTCGTAAACGGCGTGGTGGTGGCTCTGCCGGTCAGCATCCGGGCCAGGGCCACGGAGGTGGCGCTCTCGGGGGTGACCATGAGTTTGATCGCCCCCCCCGCAAGCTGGGCTTGGCTGAGTTGCGAGTAAAGACAAACGCTCCGCACCGGGCCGTCACACCAGAGAGCGATCTCTTCGATCCGGTGATACAACTCCTGGTTCTCCAGATACTCGGCCGCCGATACCACCGAAACGTCCAGTTCGCCGGTGCGGATGGCCTGGTTGAGCTGGGCTGGAGTGCCTTTTCGCAAGATCAGTTGGTCCTGACCCACCTCGCCCCGTTCCAGGGCCAGGGTGGCAGGGAGGCAGTTTACGTAGCTAAGGACGCCGAATCGCAAGGGATTCATCGAACCGCTCCTTCTTTGGCAAGCCAGGGTGCCCACTCCCGCCCGGCCTCCTCCACTCCTTGCTCAACCTCGGGGGTCTCCACCCGACCGGCCGAGCGGACCCGTGAACTGTAGGCGACACTTTCGGCTGCGCTCCACCCGGCCAGTTCGTCGGCTCCGTACAAAAGGCCCATCTGGGCCACCTTCCAGCCCAGGGCAGCCCAGGAAGCCCGCACTCGGATCGGCGCGGGCAGGAAGTGGCGCAGCACGCTGATCACCATCATGTCCAGTGGACCGGAGGTGGTGGCACCGGGAAGCGGGATGCGGTCTCCGGCCCCCAACGGCAGGGGCACGATCCCCTGTAGCTCAGCGATATCGGCGGCTATTTCACAGACCGCCAACAGCGCTTCCGGTTGCACCTCGGGCGAATACTTGAAGGTGGCCAGCAGCGGCAATCCAGCAATGATCTCGATCTCTTCTCCGGAAAACTTCTCAGCCGCCAACCCCAGGTATACCGCTTGAACATCCAGGCTCTCCGAGCCGCTTCCGCTGGCCTCGGCCCGGGGGTAGTCCGCCCGCGCTTCGGCCAGAAGCTCTTGAACATCCGAGCGGCCATCGGGGGTGACCACGATGGAGAGGATCTCGTGCTCCTTCGGCTTTCTTCGAGACTCCCGGGCCCCGCTGGAGGCCCCGCCCAGAAGCAGTACCTGCTCGTCGCCCAGGCAGCGTACCGGCCGAAGCGGACGGTCCCCTCGAAGCTCCAGAGCCAACTGGAGATGCCGGTGGTGTTGGAAATGCTCTTTCCAATTATTGTTGGTCATAAAAGGATCTCTCCCACGGTGGCCAGCAGCAGCACCACCGAGATGTAACTGTTCACTTTAAAGAAGGCGACCGGTAGCTTTTCCAGGTTACCGGGGCCCACCAGCATATGTTCCCATATCAGCAGAGCCCCAACCACCCCGAGACCGGCTGAGAAGACCAGACCGGCTGAAACCGAATAGCCGAATCCACACCAAAACAGAAAACAGACGGCATGACAAGCCCTGCTGAGCCTGCACGTGGTCCTGGCTCCGAACCTTCCGGGCACCGAGTGGATGCCGTGGCTACGGTCGTGTTCTTCATCGGCCAGGGCGTACAACATGTCGAACCCCGCCATCCAGAAAGAGACCCCCAGGGCCAACCACAAGGCGTTCCACTCAAACCTTCCGGTCACGGCCATCCAGGCCCCCAGAGGCCCACACGCCTGGACCACCCCCAGGCCGAAGTGGCACCCCCAGGTGAAGCGCTTCAGATAGGAGTAGCCCAGCAGCAGAAAAAAGGCCACCGGGCTGAGGGCGAAACAGAGCGGATTGAGCTGATGGGCCGCCCAGCCTAAGAGACCTAGAGAGAGCATCATGACAAAAGTGACGGTGGCCGCTCCCACCTGTCCGCTGGGAAGAAGGCGGTCCCTGGTGCGGGGGTTCTCGGCATCCAGGCGGGCGTCGATCAGTCGATTGGCGCTCATCCCGGCGGTCCGGGCGCCCACCATGGCCAGAACGATCCAAAATAAGACCCGAGCCGGCGGCCAACCACCCGCAGCCCACAGTGAAGCGGCCAGGGCGATAGGTAGAGCAAACAGAGTCTGTTCGAAACGCAGGAGTTCCCAAAGTTTTTTGGTCAGGGGCTGTGGCAAATCGCTAATCCTAGGAGATTGTGATTCTTTTCACAATCTTGAATATCCTGTGAGGCTCCTACGGTGGGCTTTTCGGAGGTGTCTACGAAAGGGAGCCCGAACGGCCGGGGACCGACTCTTGGAGGACCGATATGCAAACATTACCTATCAAGGAACGAGGATACGTCAACGCCGACATCCTGGTCACCACGGAATGGGTGGCCGAACACAGGACCGACCCCGGGGTGCGGGTGGTGGAGTCCAACGAAGACATGCTGCTCTACCCTTCCGGACACATCCCCGGAGCGGTGCAGGTGGACTGGACCACCGATCTCAACGACCCCATCAATCGGGACTACCTTTCAGCGGAAAAGTTCGCGGGGCTGATGTCCCGGATCGGGGTGACCCCCGATACCACCGTGGTCTTTTATGGAGACAAGAGCAACTGGTGGGCCTCGTACGCTCTCTGGGTTTTCTCCTTATTCGGCCACCGGAAGGTCAAGCTGATGGATGGCGGGCGAGCCAAGTGGGACGCCGAAGGGCGAGAACTCACCCGGGAGGTTCCCACCTTCGAGCCCACCCAATACCCGGTGCCCACCCGCGATGACAGCAAGATCCGGGCTTTTCGGGATCAAGTGCTCGAACACGTCAAGGCGAAACGCCCTCTGGTCGACGTGCGTTCCCCTGCCGAGTTTACCGGCGAACGCCTCCACATGGAGGATTACCCCAACGAGGGGGCCCTTCGAGGGGGCCACATCCCGGGGGCGGCCAACGTGCCCTGGGCTCGAGCCACCAACGAAGACGGCACCTTTAAGACCGCCGCCGAACTGCGAACCATCTACTGCGATGAAAAGGGGCTCTCGAAGAAGGACGACGTGGTGGTCTACTGCCGCATCGGAGAGCGCAGCTCTCACACCTGGTTCGTCCTCACCCACCTTTTGGGGTTTGAACAGGTGCGCAACTACGACGGCTCCTGGACCGAGTGGGGCAATCTCGTGGGCGTACCGATCGAGAAGCCCTAATGTCGAGCGGATTGCCACCTCGAGTGGCTGAGATAATCGAGGATTTTGGACTGCTGGAGGATCGGCAAGATCGACTCATGACTCTGATCGATTTTGCCGACCGCTTCCAGGAAGTCCCCACTGAGGTGGCG
This sequence comes from Vulcanimicrobiota bacterium, assembly GCA_041676625.1. GTDB lineage: Bacteria > Vulcanimicrobiota > Xenobia > Xenobiales > JADMJV01 > JAEXNA01. The sequence continues at coordinate 2,135 of JBAYRN010000045.1, read as the reverse complement.
ACCCGGCCGTTTCCCGAGACCAATCACGTTCAGCGGTGTGAATCCGAGGCCTACGTCTTTACCACCCCGCACCCCGAGGGGGGCGTGAAGTTTCACTTCGCGGTGGAAAACCCCCAGGGGATTTCGGCCAAGGCCATGGCGGTGATCCTGGACGAGACGATCTCCGGTGAGGATCCCCGGTCCATCGCCAAGGTTCCTACCGATCTGGTTTACCAGGTGTTCGGCAAGGAACTCTCGATGGGCAAAGGCCAGGGACTGATGGGGATGATCGAACTCTGCAAGATCCTGGCTAAGAAGATGGAGATCGGCCTGAGCTAAGCTATTTTATCGCGGTGGTAGGCCAGTAAGCCCACCACCAGAAGCACCGGCCACCCCAGACACGATCCGAGTCCGAAGTAAAAGAGACCGGTCACGGCCAGGGTGAGGCGGTTCACCAGCACCGGTTCACCTTGATTGGCCTCATCGGAAAACAGCCAGGCCAGCACCAGCACGGTGAAGGCGAAGGCGGCCGGGGGTATCGCAACGGCTTTGGATAGCCCTCCGAAGAGTAAAGCGCAGGCGATCACCAGGACCTTGTTGGGGCCCAGTCTCAGGCTCCGTTCGGCTCCTTGAAAAAACCGCTCCTTGGTACCCAGCGGGGCGCTGCGAGAAGGCATTCTTTGATATACGAACATATTTTCGACTCCTTTTGAGTGAGTTATAAGACGGCAACCTTAAAAAAATCATGAAAAAAGATCAAGGCTTAAGGGAAAAATTTTCCCGGAATAAAATCGAAGAGCTTCTGGAAGGCCTGGCCGTAGAGGGGGTGAGAAAAGGGACCGGCGCCTTCACCGTGGCCCCCGACGAAGTCTGGAAGGGCCTTGGCCACGCGGTACCCGATGGTGGGGGATTACCGCGTTTTTGCCTGCGCTGGCTGGTGGCGCACCATCCTCGACGGGTGGAGGTTCAGCAGAATGGGCGGCGGATAGCTTTTACCGCTCATCGTACCGGTCCACCCCCAGCTTCTCAGCCTCGGTTGGACTACGCCGGGAAGGACATCGACCTGGCTCGAGCTCTGGTTTCAGCCCGAAAATTGAAGGCCTCCGACCTGCTGGTGACACTCCAGGGGCGTGAGTTCGGCTGGTCCGGAGCTTATCCCGCCGAGGGGGCTGCCCAATGGGCCAGGCAGGAGGGAGCACCCGATCCCTTCATCCGCCTGGAATTCCAACTTCCCAACAAGAGGTCTGCCGCTGGTTGGAAGTCGCTACTGGCCCAGCGGTTCCAGCACGCCCCGATCCCGATTCTATGGCAGGGCGAGGAACTCACCCGGCTCTTCGAGTTTTCGGAGCATCCCTTGATCTGGCGACGGCTTCTCCCCCACTCGCCGGATCGCCCCAAACTCGATATTCGAGCGCCGGCCAAGACCCTGGCCGATTTTGTCTGCAGCAGGCGCTGGGACAATGAGGTCTTGATGAGTCTTTCCACTCACCGTGAGAGCCGGATCCAGCTGGTTTACCACGGTGAGCTCTTCGAGGTGGATAAACCCGGGTTTCTTCCGGGGTTCGAGATCCTGGCCAACTATCCGGAATTGACCCTGGACATTCAGGGGATGAACATCGTCAAGAGTAAAAAGCTGGATGCTTTCTTTGAAACCCTTCGGGGTGAAGCCTACGACATGGTGCTGCAACTCTATCACGCCAACCCTCCCCCGGATCGGCAGACCCTGGCCCTCTATCTGGTAGCCGTGCAGGCTGTTCTGGTCTATCTCTTGAGTGAAAAGCGGTTCGTGGAAGGTGCCGCCCTGGCGAGTTGGCTCAACGACTCGCTGGGAGGGGAAATGGCAAGTCGCGAACCCACCGAGGCCTATACCCTGTATCGCACCGCCGCTCTGCATTGCGAACAGGCAAACCGCCACGGCCTTTACCAGATCTTTGACACCCGAGCCAAAAAAGTCGTGAAGAACAATCCCGGTCAGTTCGTGGTGGAGGCAGCCCTGGTAGACGCCTACCTGGAGTCGCGCTCCCGGCGGGGCGAAAGTGAACTGTTGAGCCACCCCACCCGCTCGTCGCTCCATCTTCTGGGTGTGCGTTGTCGAGAGCAGGGAGTGCTGGAGCAGACCTTTCGACTCCATTACGTCCTTCTGACCAGCGCTGCTC